>DATLJU010000141.1:0-4816 GCA_035538735.1 Anaeromyxobacteraceae bacterium
CGATGACGCGCGAGCAGAAGGAGCTGAACTTCTTCCTCGAGCCCATCCTGCCGTGGCTCGCGCGCGTGACGGTGCCGTTCCCGCTCGCGCTCCTCGCGGGCGGCGTGGCGGCGGCGATACTCGGGTTCCTCATCGCCGCCCCCGCGCTCCGGCTGCGCGACGACTACCTCGCCATCGCCACGCTCGGGTTCGCCGAGATCATCCGGGTGATCCTCACCAACGCGCAGCCCGTCACGAACGGCGCGCTCGGCCTCAAGGGGCTGCCGTCCTTCGCCGGGACCGGCGTGGTGTGGGCGTGCGCCGCGGCCGCGGTCCTCTTCATGGTGCTGCTGGTCCGGTCGGCGTACGGCCGGGCGCTCAAGGCCGTGCGCGACGACGAGATCGCGGCGGCGGCGATGGGCATCGACGTCTTCCGCACGAAGGTGGTGAGCTTCACCGTCTCGAGCTTCATGGCCGGCGTGGGCGGCGCCCTCCTCGGACACGTGATCACCACGATCGACCCGAGGATGTTCACCTTCATGCTGACCTTCAACATCCTGCTCGTCGTGGTGCTGGGCGGGATCGGCTCCATCACCGGCTCCGTCATCGGATCGTTCGCGGTGACGATCCTCATGGAGGCGCTGCGGTTCCTCGACGGCCCGCTGGACCTCGGGTTCGTCCGGACGGACGGGCGCCCCGGCCTGCGCATGGTGGTGTTCTCGGCCCTGCTCATGGCCGTGGTGCTGTTCCGCCAGCGCGGGCTGATGGGCACGCGCGAGTTCTCCTGGTCGATGCTGGCGCGCGCCGGGCTCCTGCCGCGCGCGGGCCGGAGCGGGGCCGCGGGAGGGCCGCATGGCGCTGCTTGAGACCGAGCAGGTCACCATGCGCTTCGGCGGCCTCACCGCCCTCTCGGATCTCGCCATCCGGATCGAGAAGGACGAGATCGTCGGGCTCATCGGGCCGAACGGCGCCGGCAAGACCACCGCCTTCAACGTGATCACCGGCATGAACCGGCCCACCGAGGGGCGGGTCCGCTTCGCCGACGAGAACGTGACCGGGCTCGGCCGCCACCAGATCTCGCGGCGCGGCATTGCGCGGACGTTCCAGAACATCCGGCTCTTCCGCGAGCTGACCGTCCTCGAGAACGTGCTCGTCGGCTGCCACGCGGCGATCGCGCCGGGCGTGTTCTCCTCTGCCCTCCACCTGCCGGGCTACCGCCGCCGGGAGCGCGAGGCGCGCGAGCTCGCGGTGTCGCTCCTGCGCGAGGTGGGGCTCGAGGGCAACGCGGCCGACCTCGCGGTGAGCCTCCCCTACGGCAAGCAGCGGCGGCTCGAGATCGTGCGCGCGCTCGCCACGCGGCCGCGGCTCCTCCTCCTCGACGAGCCGGCCGCGGGCATGAACCCGCAGGAGTCGCTCGAGCTGATGCACCTCATCCGCCGCATCCGCGATCGGTACGGCCTCACCATCCTCCTCATCGAGCACCACATGCAGGTGGTGATGGGGGTGTGCCAGCGGATCTACGTGCTCGAGTACGGCGAGACCATCGCGCACGGCGATCCCGCCGCGATCCAGAACGACCCGAAGGTCATCGAGGCGTACCTGGGAGCGCAGTGATGCTGAAGATCCAGTCGCTCTCGGCGCACTACGGCGGCATCCACGCGCTCCAGGGGATCGACCTCGAGGTCCCGGATCGCTCGATCGTCAGCCTCATCGGCGCGAACGGCGCGGGCAAGAGCACCACGCTCCGCTCCATCGTCGGCCTCGTCCGGCCGTCCGGCGGGACGGTCACCTGGGACGGCCAGCCCATCACCGGCTTGCCCACCAAGGACATCGTCTCCCGCGGCGTGTGCCTCGTCCCCGAGGGGCGGCGCGTGTTCCCGAACCTGACCGTCGACGAGAACCTCACGCTCGGCGCCTACTCGCGCTCGGACCGGCCGGGGATCGCGGCCGATCGGCGAAAGGTGTTCGAGCTCTTCTCGAGGCTCGGTGAGCGGCGGCACCAGAAGGCGGGCACGCTCTCCGGCGGCGAGCAGCAGATGCTCGCGGTGGGGCGGGCGCTCATGACGCGCCCGAAGCTCCTCATGATGGACGAGCCGTCGCTCGGCCTCGCCCCGCTCGTCGTGAAGATGATCTTCGAGATCGTCCGGACCATCCACGCGGAGGGCGTCACCGTCCTCCTCGTCGAGCAGAACGCCAAGGCGGCGCTCGAGATCGCCGACCAGGGCTACGTCCTCGAGACGGGGCGGATCACCCTGCGCGGGACCGGGCGCGAGCTGCTCGCCGACGATCGGGTCCGGCGCGCGTACCTCGGCGAAGCGCACGCGACCTGACGCGCGGGAGCACCGCAGTGACGCTGCGAGTGGGCATCTACGTCTACGAAGAGGTGGAGGTGCTCGACTTCGCGGGCCCGTACGAGGTGTTCTCGACGGCCAGCCGAGTGTTCGCCCGGAGCCAGCCAGGCTCCCCCGCGCCGTTCACGGTGAGCCTGGTGGGCGAGTCCAGCGAGCTCGTCCACGCGCGGGCCGGATTCGGGGTGCAGCCGCACTTCACGATCGCCGAGCACCCGCAATTCGACATCCTCATCATCCCGGGCGGCGTCCACGGACCCGAGCTGGCGAAGCGGCGGGTCATCGAGTGGATCACGCTTCAGCACGCCAGGAGTCGGCTGACCGCGTCGGTGTGCACCGGGGCGTTCCTCCTCGCCGCGGCGGGCCTGCTCGACGGGAGCGAGGTCACGACGCACTGGGAGGACTGCGCCGACCTCGGGCGCGACTTCCCTGCGCTCGTCGTGCGAGAGGGCGTCAGGTGGATCGAGCACGACCGCACCATGACCGCGGCCGGCATCTCTGCCGGGCTCGACATGAGCCTGCGGATCGTCGCTCGGTTCGCGGGCCAGGACCTGGCCGAGCGGACCGCTCGGCAGATGGACTACGACTGGCGCAAGACGCGATGACTCGACCGGCGGGACGGTCGGGTCGATCGCCCGCCGGAGCCCGCCGTGTGCGTGGACTCCGTCAGCGCGATCTTGCGACGGCGCTCTCGGCTCCCCGACGGCCGTATCGTCCTCCCGTGCTCGCGCGCCGTCTGGACGAACAGCTCCAGCGCCGGGGGGCTCCAGCGCGTCTCGCTCCAGGCGAGGTGAGTCGCCACGTCGAGTGAGCCGTCGGCCCACCTCACCGCGGCGAGCTCACCCTCCTCGAGCTCGCGCGCCACCGCCACCGCCGGCAGCGCCGCGACCCCCATCCCCGAGGCCACGCATCGCTTGATCGCCTCGACGCTCTGGAACTCCGTGCGGACCCTGGGATGCGCGCCTGCCCGGATGAGCGCGCGCTCGAACCGGTTCCGGTAGCTGCACCCGAGCTCCGTGAAGAAGACCGCCTCGCCGACCAGGTCGACCGCTCGAACCGAGTCGCGGAGCCGCAGCGGATGGTCCGGGCCGACGATCACGACGACCGGCTCGTGACGCAGGGTCTCGACGTGGAGAGCCCCGGGCGCGAAGCTCTCTTCCAGGATGAAGGCGAGGTCGAGCGATCCCTCGAGCAGCGACCGCTTGAACTCCCGGACCGGCAGCGGGACGAAGCGCACCTGGACGTCGGGGCAGCGCGCCTGGAACGCGCGCAGGATGGGCGGCAGCACGTGGGTGCAGACGGTCTCGGGCGCCGTCAGCGTCAACGCCCCAGCCGGCCTCTCCCCATGCACGGCGGCCCGAGCCTCCTCGGCCAGCGCCAGGAGGCGGTCCGCGTAGCCGCGCAACCGGTCCCCGGGCTCCGTCAGCCGCAGGCGGTTCCCGATCCGGTCGAAGAGCGGGACGCCCAGGGACTCCTCGAGCGCCTTGATCTGGGCGGTCACGCTCGACTGCGCGTAGTTCAGCGCCGCGGCGGTCTGCGTGAAGCTCAGGGTGCGAGCGGCGACCTGGAAGGTCTTCAGGGTGCGAAGGTCCATGCGGTCTCCATCGCTTGTATCGATTTCAAGCATCGTAACCTTTCGCTGTTTTCGATGCTCAGTCGCGTGCTACGGAGCCCGCGTGACCGACATCGAGGAAGGCAGGAGCGCGGCCGGAGCCGGAGCGCGAGCCCGGCGGCGAGGGCTCGCCGCGGCCGGCATCACCGTGGTGTGCTGGGCATCGGCGTTCGTGGCCATCCGGGTCGCCGTTCGGAGCTTCCCGCCGGCGGAGGTCGCGTGGCTGCGGTTCTTCGCTGCGGCGGCCGTGCTCGGCCTCGTCGCGCTCTTCACGCGGATGCCCTTGCCTCGCGCGCGAGACCTGCCCGCGCTGGCCGCACTCGGCCTCGTCGGCCACGCGCTCTACAACCTGGCGCTGGCGTGGGGGCAGGCCCGCGTTCCGGCTGCGAGCGCCTCCTTCATCGTCTCGTCCGCCCCGATCTGGATGGTGGTCCTCGCCGCAGGGCTGGGACAGGAACGGCCCAGCGCGGGGCGCGTCATCGCGATGCTGCTGAGCCTCGCCGGCGTCGCGCTCATCGCGGTGGGACGCGGCGGCAGGCTCGTCCTCGATCCGCCGGCGCTGGTCGTCGTCGCCGCGTCCATGATGCAGGCCGTCTATTCCATGGGGCAGCGACCGCTGCTCTCCCGATACACCGCCCTCCAGGTCAGCACGTTCGCGGTGTTTGCCGCGCTGGTCTGGCTCACCCCGTTCGCGCCGACCGCGATCCGTCATCTCTTCGAGCGTCCCTGGTCGCACGGCGCCGCCGCGCTGTTCCTCGGCGTGGTGCCGACCGCCGTCGGCTACTCGACGTGGGCGATCGCCATGAGGAACCTCTCGCCGAGCTCCGCGGGCTCGTTCCTCTACCTGGTCCCGGCGGTCGTCCTCGCCCTCGCCTGG
>DATLJU010000142.1:0-8562 GCA_035538735.1 Anaeromyxobacteraceae bacterium
AGGACCACCCCGTGAGCCGCGGGAGGCTCTGCGCGCGCGGGACCGCGTGCGTGCAAGGGGTCCATTCTGCGGAGCGCCTCGCGGTCCCGGCGGCCAGGCGCAAGCGCGGGGAGCCGTACAACGCGCTCGAGGACTGGAAGAGCGGCGTCGACCTCCTCGCGGAGCGCCTCCGGCAGGTGAGAGAGCGCCACGGCCCCGACGCGCTCGTCATCGCGTGCGATCGCGAGGGCGGCCTGGACTTCCGCCTCGGCGCCCTGCGGTTCGCGCGCCTCTGGGGGACGTCGCAGGTGTTCGACACGGCGGGCGAGCCGCTCGATCCGTGGCCCGAGGGGCTGGACAGCCCCACCGCGCCCTGCACGGAGTGGATCCACAGCGAGTGCCTGCTGCTGGTCGAGACCGACCTCGCCGCGAGCCACCCCGTGGCCTTCGGCTTGATCCAGGAGGCGCAGCGCCGCGGGGCGTGCGTGGTGGCGGCGGACGCGCGCTTCACCGCGACGCTCGCCAAGGCGGACGTCGCGCTGCGGATCCGGCCCGGCCAGGCGAACGCGCTGGGCCTCGCCCTCGCGAAGCTCATGGTCGCGGAGCGCGGCCTCGACGATGGCGCGCTCGAGGGCGCCTTCTCGGATCCAGCCGCCTGGCGGGCCTCTCTCGACCGGATGTCCCTGGAGTCCGCCGACGCGGCGCTGGGGATCTCGGGGGACGCGCTCCGGCACCTCTCCGGCCTGCTCGCCGGCCGACGCGCGGTGACCGTCATCACGGGGCGCGAGCTCGCGACGCGGCCGCATCACCGCATCTGGCTCACGCTGGCCAAGGCGATGGGGTGGGTCGGGAGAGCGGGGGGAGGCTGGTACCCCGTCGACGCGGGCACGCCGCCGCTCGCGGTCGAGGGCGATCCCGGCGACGCGCCTCCGACGCAGCCGGACCGGGAGACGAGCGCGCTCGCCGAGCTCACGGAGAGCGGACGCGTCCAGGCGCTCGTCTGCTCCGGGGACGCGCTCGCGGAGTGGGTGTCGCCGTTCGGCGGCGTGGCGGAGCAGGCGGAGCTCGTGGCGCACTTCGGAGCGTTCCCGAACGCGACGCGGGAGGCCGCCTCGATGAGCTTCCCCGCCGCGCTCTGGGCGGAGCGGAGTGGCCTGTTCTTCGGCGGCGACCGCTCGGTCGAGTGGGGCCGCCCGATCGTCGAGCCGCCCGCAGGGTGCCGGACCGGCCTCGACTTCTGGATGGAGCTCGCGCGGCGGTTCGGATGGGAGCAGCGGTTCCCGTGGGCGACGGCGGACGGCCTGGCCGATCACGACGCCTTCTACGAGTGGCTCCTCGCGCGGAGCCCCGCCGCAGTCGGCGTGCGCCTCGGGGACGTGCGCGAGCGCGGCGCGACGGCGCGGTGCTTCTGGCCCGCGGGTGAGAGCGCGCACCCCGCTGCGCTGCGCAGCGGGGCGCTCGAGGCTCACCCGGCGCCTGCGTCGCTCGCATCCGCCGCAGGAGCGGTGGCGACGGGATACCCCCTGGCGCTCGCTGCCGTGTCGAGCAGCTGCCGTTCCGGCGACGCGAGCCGGTTCTGGGCGTGGACGAGGACCCTGGCGAGCGAGGACGCCGTCGAGATTCACCTGGACACGGCGCGGCGGCTCGGGGTCGAGAACGGCGACGAGGTGCTCGTCGAGACGCCGCGCGGCGAGCTGACCGCGCGTGCGCAGCTCAGCCGCGCCGTGTCGACGTCGACGCTCGGCACGCTCCGGCGCGTCGGCGGCCTGCCCGCGCTGTTGCGCAGGAAAGATCAATCGGCCGACGAGGCCCGCGCCCTGCTCGGCGAAGCGATCCCATGACGACTCACGTGCGAAGACACCTATGGCTGGCGGACGCCTCGCGGTGCGTCGGCTGCTTCGGCTGCGAGGTCGCCTGCAAGCTGGAGCACGGCCTCCCCGGCGGGCCACGGACCGTCCGCGTCGTCCGGGTGGGACCCCACGGCGACGGCGACGCGCTGTCGCTGTCGTTCCAGCCGACGAGCTGCTGCCACTGTGACCGGCCGGCCTGCGTCCTCGCCTGCCCGACCGGCGCCATGCAGAAGCGAGCGGACGGGATCGTCTTCTCCGATCTCGAGCGGTGCATCGGCTGCCAGACCTGCGCCGTGGCGTGTCCGTTCGGCGTCCCGCAGCTCAATCCGGCGACGGGGAAGATCGCGAAGTGCGACGGCTGCCGCGCCCGGATCGACCAGGGGTTGTGGCCCGCCTGCACCCTGAAGTGCCCCTCGGGCGCGCTGATGTTCGGGAGTCCGACGCGCGTGGTGAACCAGATCAGGTCCCAGGAGGCCGTGAAGGTGGCGAGGTCTTTCGGAGAGCAGGAACGCGAGCCCGTATGACGAGACTGAACGGAGCGGCGGCCGAGAAGGACTTCCTCGCCCGCGTCGTCGAGGAGAGCGGGCAGAACCTCACGGCCTGCATCCAGTGCGGCAAGTGCAGCGGCGGCTGCCCGATCGCCTCGGCCGAGGTGGGCGGCCCGCGCCGCCTGATCGCCCGCATCCAGTACGGCCAGAAGCGGCAGGCGCTCGAGGATCCCACCTGGTGGTACTGCGTGGCGTGCGGCACGTGCATGACCCGCTGCCCGGTGGAGATCAACATGTACCGGGTGGCGACCGCGCTCTGCGAGATCGCGGAGCGCGAGGGCGTCGCGCCCTCCGAGCCGGACATCCACCTCTTCGAGGAGCTGTTCGTGAAGTCCGTCGAGCGGCACGGGCGCGCGAACGAGCTCAGGGTCGTGGCGGCGTTCAACCTCAGGACGCGCCACCCGTTCAAGGACCTCGGGTCGGGCCTGACGCTCATGCGCAAGGGCGCGATCTCCCCGGGCGAGATGCTCAAGGGGAGCCGCACGGACGAGCGCACCACGCGCCTCTTCGCGCGCCTACAGCGGAAGGGCACGGAGGACGGTCGATGAAGGTCAGCTACTATCCGGGGTGCTCCCTCGAGTCCACCGGCAAGGCCTACGACCGCTCCGCCCGCGCCGTCTGCGGCGCGCTGGGCGTCGAGGTGCAGGAGGTCAAGGAGTGGGTGTGCTGCGGCTCGTCCGCCGGTCTCAAGACGAGCCGGGTGAAGTCCACCGCGCTCGCCGGGATGAACCTGGCGCTCCTCGAGAAGGAGGAGCCCTCCGACGTCGTCGCCCCGTGCCCCTTCTGCTTCCGCCGCCTCGCCTCCGCGCAGCAGGAGATGCGCGAGGATCCGAAGCTGAAGGCCGAGGTGCAGGAGGCGATCGAGGCGGAGCTCGGTGACCGGCTGGAGATCCACAACCTCGTCGATTTCCTTCGCGTCAAGATCGGGCTCGGCCCGATCGCTGCTCGCATCGAGAAGCCGCTGACCGGCCTCAAGGTGGTCCCTTACTACGGGTGCTTCATGGTGAAGCCCCGCCAGGTCACCCGGTGTGACGACGCCGAGAACCCCGTCTCGATGGACGAGATCCTCGCCACGCTCGGCGCCGAGGTCCTCGACTGGGACTTCAAGACGGAGTGCTGCGGGGCCGGGCTGTCGCTGAGCAAGACCGAGAAGGTGGTCGAGCTCTCCGGACGGATCGTGCGCGAGGCGATCTTCCGCGGCGCCGACGCCATCGTGGTGGCGTGCCAGCTCTGCCAGGCCAACCTCGACATGCGGCAGCGGCAGGCCGCGCGCCAGGAGGGGAAGAGCTACGCGCTGCCCATCATCTACTTCACCGAGCTCATGGGCCTCGCGTTCGGCCTGGCCCCCGAGGCGCTCGGCCTGAACCACCACCTCGTCGACCCCCTCGCCCTGCTGAAGAACAAGGGACTGATCGGATGAGCAAGCGAGTCGGCGTCTACATCTGTCATTGCGGCACCAACATCGACGGAAAGGTCGACGTCGAGAAGATCTCCGACGAGATCGGGGCCGAGGGCGGCGACGTCGTCGTGTGCCGCCACTACAAGTACATGTGCTCGGAGCCGGGTCAGAAGCTGATCCGGGACGACGTGGCCGCGCTGAAGCTGGACCACGTCGTCGAGGCCTCGTGCTCCCCCAAGATGCACGAGCCCACGTTCCGGAACTGCGTCTCGCAGGCCGGGATGAACCAGTACATGTTCGAGATGGTGAACATCCGCGAGCACTGCTCGTGGGTGACCGAGAGCCGCGAGCTGGCCACGCTCAAGGCCAAGTCGCTCATCAAGGGCGGCATCGAGCGGGTGAAGCACCACCGGCCGCTCGTCGGCTCGAAGAAGCCGGTCACGCGCCAGGCGCTCGTGGTGGGCGGCGGGATCGCGGGGCTCACCGCCGCGCTCAAGATCGCGCGCTCCGGCTACAAGGTCTTCGTCGTCGAGAAGGAGGAGATCATCGGCGGGCGCATGGCCCAGTTCGACAAGACCTTTCCCACGCTCGACTGCGCCGGCTGCACCCTGACGCCCAAGACCAGCGAGGTCGGGCGCCACCCCAACATCGAGATCCTGACGAAGGCGGAGGTCGTCGAGGTCGGCGGCTTCGTCGGGAACTTCAAGGTGAAGGTGAAGCAGCAGCCCCGGTACGTGAAGCTCGACAAGTGTACGGGCTGCGGCGATTGCCAGAAGGTCTGCCCCATCGACGTCTCGAGCAAGTTCGAGCTCGGGATGGCGACGCGGCACCCCATCAGCCGCCCGTTCCCCCAGGCGATCCCGAACAAGTACTCGATCATCCGCGACGGCTCCCCGCCCTGCCAGTCGGCCTGTCCGGCCGGGGTCAACGTCGTCGGCTACATGAACCTCGCCGGGCTCGGGAAGTTCGACGAGGCGCTCGCGCTCGTGCGCGAGCGGATGCCGTTCGCCTCGTCCTGCGGCCGCATCTGCTTCCACCCGTGCGAGAGCGGGTGCAAGCGCGGCCAGCTCGACGCGCCGCTCGCCATCTGCCAGACGAAGCGGTTCCTCGGCGATCGCGAGATGGAGCAGGGGGTCTTCGTCCACCCGAAGAAGCGCGACGAGCGCCCGGAGCGGATCGCGCTCGTCGGCGGCGGGCCGGCGAGCATGTCCGCCGCGTACTACCTCGCGCTGATGGGCCTGAAGCCCGTGATCTTCGAGGCCGCGCCCGAGGCGGGCGGGTGGCTGCGCTACGGCATCCCCGAGTACCGCCTGCCCAAGGCGGTGCTGCGCCGGGAGCTCGAGAACCTCTCGTCGATGGGCGTCGAGATCCACTGCAACACGCCGATCGGTCCGGGTCGCAGCGTCGACGATCTCCTGAAGAAGGAGGGCTTCAGCGCGGTCTTCCTCGGGGTCGGCGCGCAGGACGCGATCCGGATCCCGGTCCCCGGCGCCGACGCGGCCGGCGTGCACTGGGGCGTCGAGTACCTGCGGGACTGCGGGCTCGGAAAGGGCCCGGCGCTCGCCGGGAAGCGGGTGGTCGTCGTCGGCGGCGGCAACGTCGCGGTGGACGCGGCGCGCACGGCGATCCGCCAGGGCCCCGCGTCTGTCACGGCGATCTCGCTCGAGAGCCGGGAGGAGATGCCCGCGTCCCCCTGGGAGATCGAGGACGCCGAGCACGAGGGCGTGCGGTTCGAGCACCGCTGGGGCGTGAAGCAGCTCTTCGCCCAGGGCGGGCAGGTCACCGGCCTCGAGCTCCGCGCCGTGGCGCGGGTGTTCGACGAGCAGCGCCGCTTCGCGCCCACCTACCACGACGACCAGCTCACGCTGCGCGACGCCGACGTCGTGATCCTGGCGATCGGGCAGAAGACCGCGATGAAGTTCCTGACGCCCGAGGACGGCGTCGCCCTCACGGCGCGTGGCCTCGTCCAGGTCGACCCGGACACGCTCGCCACCACCCGGCCCGGCGTGTTCGCCGGCGGCGACTGCACCCTCGGGCCCGCGTCCTTCGTGCAGGCGATCGCGAAGGGCAGGGAGGCGGCCGAGGCGATCTACGCGCACGTGGTCCAGGGCGGCCTGCGCGAGGTCCCGGCGCGCGAGCGCGAGGTCGCGAAGGAGCTCACGGACGAGGAGCGGAAGCGGGCGCGCCCCATCTCGCGCCAGCGGATGCCGGTGCGCGGCGTCGAGGAGCGCCGCGGCGGCTTCGCAGAGGTGGAGCTCGGCTTCTCGGCGGAGATGGCCAAGGCCGAGGGGCAGCGCTGCATGAGCTGCTCGCTCTGCTGCCAGTGCGGCGAGTGCGTGCGCACCTGCGGCCCGGGCGCGATCGATCTGACCGAGCGTGAACAGGTCCGCGAGCTGGACGTCGGCGCGATCGTGGTCGCCACCGGGATCGACGTCTTCGATGCCGGGAAGTGGCCGGAGTACGGGCATGGCCGGTACCCGGACGTGCTGACGAACCTTCAGTTCGAGCGGCTCTGCAACGCCGCGGGGCCGACGGGCGGCAAGGTGGTGCGGCCCAGCGACGGCAAGGTGCCGGAGAACATCGTCTTCATCCAGTGCGTGGGGTCGCGGGACAAGGCGCGCGGCGCGGAGTACTGCTCGAAGGTCTGCTGCATGATCTCCGCGAAGCAGCTCAGCATCTTCAAGCACCACAACCACCACGGGAAGGCCTACGTCTTCTACATCGACAACCGCTGCGGCGGGAAAGGCTACGAGGAGTTCCTGCGCCGCGCGATCGAGGAGGAGGACGCGACCTACATCCGCGGGCGGGCCGCCAAGGTCTTCCAGGAGGGCGGGAAGCTCGTCGTGCGCGGCGAGAACACGCTCGTCGGCGAGCCGGTCGAGGTCGAGGCGGACATGGTCGTGCTCGCCACCGGGCTCACGCCGCAGAAGGACTACTCGAGCGTCGCCCGGGCGCTGAACCTCGCCTCGGACAAGCACGGGTTCTTCCTCGAGCTCCACCCGAAGCTCGGCCCCGTCGAGACTTCACTGTCCGGCATCTTCCTCGCGGGCGGGTGCCAGGGGCCGAAGGACATCCCCGAGTCCGTGGCGCAGGGCGGCGCGGCGGCCGCCGAGGCGCTCACGCTCTTCAGCATGGGCGAGGTCGAGGTCGAGCCCACCGTGGCGCGCGCGGACCCGGCGCTCTGCACCGGCTGCAAGACGTGCGTGAACCTCTGCGCGTACAAGGCGATCTCCTTCAGCGAGGAGCGCAAGGTGGCCGTCGTGAACGAGGCGCTGTGCCAGGGGTGCGGCACCTGCGCCGCCGCCTGCCCGGTCTCCGCGCTGCGCGTCCAGCACTTCACCCAGGACCAGATTTTCGCCCAGATCGAGGGGATCCTCGCATGAGCGAGTTCGAGCCGAAGATCGTCGCCTTCCTGTGCAACTGGTGCACGTACGTGGCCGCCGACGCCGCGGGCGTCTCCCGCTTCGTCCAGAAGCCAAACGTGCGCGTCATCCGCGTGAACTGCTCCGGGATGGTCGACCCGAGCTACGTGATGAAGGCGTTCGCCAGCGGCGCGGACGGCGTGCTCGTGGGCGGCTGCCATCCCGGCGATTGCCACTACGTCGTCGGCAACATCAAGGCGATGCGCCGCGCGCCGCTCCTCAAGAAGCTGCTCGGCGAGCTCGGCGTCGAGGAGCTGCGCTTTCGCCTGAAGTGGATCGCCGCGTCCGAGCCGAGCCAGTTCGCGAAGACCGTGAACGACATGACCGAGGAGATCCGGAAGCTGGGCCCGTTCAAGCGCAAGAAGAAGGGCGCGAAGAGGAGCGCGGCGTGACCCAGGGAGAGCGACAGAAGCGGAAGCTGGCCGTCTACACCGCCACGGGCTGCCGCGCCTGCGAGCAGGGGATCCTCGATCTCAACTACGAGGTGAGCGAGCTCGGCCGGTTCGCGGACCCGGTGTTCTGGCCGTACGTGCTCGGTACGTCCTGGGAGGCGCTGCCGGACGTCGACGTCGCGCTCTTCGCCGGGGCGATCCGCACCGAGGGCGATCGCGAGGCCGCGCTGCGGCTCCGCGAGCGATCGGAGCTGCTCGTCGCCGTCGGCGCCTGCGCCGCCTTCGGAGGGCTGCCCGGGCTCGCCAACCTGGCCGACGGCGGGGATCCCGCCGAAGCGACCGCAGCGAAGGGCGCGTCCGAGGGCGCGGGCCCGGCGGTGCCCCCGCTCGAGCCGGAGGCGCTCTGCCTGTCGCAGGCGGTTCCGGTCGACTACTTCGTGCCCGGCTGCCCGCCGACGCAGAACCTCCTCTGGGCCGCGGTGCTCGCGCTGGTGTGCCGCGGCGAGTCCGTCTCGCGGCTCTCGTACGCGGCGGCGAGGCTGCCCCAGCCCGTCGCGGAGGCGATCGCCGCGGGGGTGCTCCCTCCCCGCGGGACGGTCTTCGCCGGCGAGAAGGCCGTCTGCGGCACGTGCTCGCGGGTCAAGGAGGAGAAGAAGTTCGGGGCGTGCAAGCGCCCCTACGAAGCGTACCAGGAGACCGGGCGGTGCCTGCTCGAGCAGGGGCTGATCTGCCAGGGCGTCGCGACGCAGGAGGGCTGCGGCGGCCTCTGCACCGGCGTCGGCATCCCGTGCCGCGGCTGCTTCGGGAGGGCGCCCGCCATCTTCGACCCCGGCGCGAAGATGGTCGGCGCGATCGCCTCCACGATCGACTCGGCGAACGCGCAGGAGATCGCCGGCCTCGCGGACGGGTTCGTGGATCTGACGGGCACGCTGTACCGCTATTCACTGCCGGCGCAATGCTCGCTGCTGGCCG
>DATLJU010000143.1:0-3951 GCA_035538735.1 Anaeromyxobacteraceae bacterium
GCAGCGCGCTCTTCAGCGCCTGCCCGAAGCTCATCGTGTCGACGCCCACCTCGCGCTGGTTCACGATCGACCGCTTGTCGCGGATGAGGAACTCGATCGGATCCTCGATCGTCATGATGTGGCAGGTCTCGGTCGCGTTGACGTGATCGATCATCGCCGCGAGCGTCGTCGACTTGCCGGAGCCGGTCGTCCCGGTGACGAGGATGAGACCGCGCTGCTCACCCGCCAGCTTCTCGATCACCTTCGGCAGCATGAGCTGCTCGATCGTCTGGATCTTGAACGGGATGACGCGGAAGACGGCGCCCACCGTGCCGCGCTGCTGGAAGATGTTGACGCGGAACCGGCCCAGGCCCGGGACCCCGTAGGCGAGATCGACCTCGTTCGTCTGCTTGAACTTCTCCCTCTGGAAGTCGCTCATGGTGCCGAGCGCCATCCGCGCCACCTCCTCCGGAGGGAGGCGGCGGTCGTCCTTGAGCGGCACGAGGCGCCCATCCACCCGGAACATCGGCGGTAGACCCGCCTTGAGGTGGATGTCGCTCGCGTTCGCCCGCAGCGCGATCTGCAGGATCTCGTTCAGCTCCATGGCACGCAGAGCGTATCACCGGGCAGGCGAGCGCCGAAATGGGCGGCTGAGGAGCGGGAGCGCGCACCTTGTGGCACGAGTGGTGAACGGGCACACCGGGATTGAGCGCGCCAAAACGAAACGGCCGACCCAAGGAGGGCCGGCCGTCGTGCTCTGTAGCCGGTGAGGATCGGCCGGGCACATTTCGCTTCGCGAAAAGTGCCTCGGCCGGACGTCGAAAGCCGGCTAGCGCTTCGAGAACTGGAACCGCTTGCGGGCGCCGGGGCGGCCGTACTTCTTGCGCTCGACCGCGCGCGCGTCGCGGGTCACGAAGCCGGCCTTCTTGAGGATCGGCCGGTACTCCGGGTTGAGCTCCATGAGCGCGCGGGTGATGCCGTGGCGGATCGCGCCGGCCTGCCCGGAGAGCCCGCCGCCGTTCGCGGTGACGAGCACGTCGAGCTTGCCCATCTGGTCGACGATCTTGAGCGGCTCGACCAGGATCATCTTCGACGTCTCTCGGCCGAAGTAGGCGTCCATGGTGCGGCCGTTGATGGTGATGTTGCCCGTGCCGGGCGTGAGCCTCACGCGGGCAACGGACTCCTTGCGACGGCCGACGGAGATGGGGAGCTGGGGCATCTGATCCTCTTACAGCGAGAGCGCGAGCTTCTCGGGCTTCTGGGCGGCGTGCGGGTGCTCGGCGCCGGCGTAGACCTTGAGCTTGCGCATCATGTCGCGGCCGAGCGCGGAGCGCGGCAGCATGCGCCGCACCGCGTTCAGGAAGATGGCGTCCGGGTGCCGGGCGCGGAGCTTGTGCGGAGGCGTGAGCTTGGCGCCACCCGGGTGCATGGTGTGCGTGAAGTACAGCTTCTCCGTCTCCTTCTTGCCGGTGAAGCGCACCTTCTCCGCGTTCAGCACCACGACGAAGTCGCCGACGTCCATCGAGGGCGTGTAGCTGGGCTTGTGCTTGCCCTTGAGGATGCTCGCGACCTGGCTCGCGGCGCGGCCGACGGGGGCGTCGGCGACGTCCACGACCCACCACTTCCTGCCCTGGAGGGCCTCGCTCTTGGTCGCGCTGTGGGTGCCGTTGTGCATGGAAAAACCTACGGGTGTCCGAAATTTGGAAATGCGCCTTTTAGAGGAGGGCGCGCGGGTTGTCAAGGGACACGCGGTCAGCCGCGGGCGAAGCGCGCCTTGAGCGCGGCGAGCACCTCGGACGACCGAGCAGCCACCACTTCCGGCGGCTGCACGTCCTTCGCCGGGTCGTATAGCACGAATGCGCCCTCGGGGAGATCCTGCAAAAACCGGCTCGGCGTCCGCGGCTCGAGCTTGCCCCGCTTGGTGCGCGCCTGGGCCCGGGTGAGGTGCAGCTCCTCCCGGGCGCGCGTGATGCCGACGTACGCGAGCCGGCGCTCCTCGTCGAGGTCGCGCGCCTCGCCCTGGATGCCGGAGCAGGGGAGCAGATCCTCCTCGACCCCGATCAGGAACACCACCGGGAACTCGAGCCCCTTCGCCGCGTGGAGGCTCATGAGCGCCACGCCGTCGCGCTCGTCCTCGTCCTCGTCCTGGCGCGAGTCGAGCGCGAGCTTCGCGAGGTAGTTGGGGAGGGTCGGCTTCTTGCCGGTGCGCGACGCCCACCCCTCGATCGAGCGGAGCATGCTCTCGATCGCCTCGACCTTGCGCTGCGCCGCCTCGGCCGACTTCACGCCGGCGCGGGCGTGCGCGTACAGGTCCACCTCGGCCACGAGCCGCCGCGCCACCTCCCCGATCGGCTGGCGGTCGAACGCGAACGCGTACCGGTCGACGAGGTCCACGAAGGCGAGCATGCGGTCGGCGGCGCCGCGGGGCAGGTCCGGCACCTCGCCCGAGCGCCGGAGCGCCTCGAAGAGAGGCACGCCGCGGGCGGTGGCGAAGGCGTGGACGCGCTCCAGCGTCGCGTCTCCGAGGCCGCGCGCCGGCACGTTCACGATCCGCGACAGCGAGACGTCGTCCTCGCGCTGGACGCACACCTTGAGGTAGGCGAGGAGGTCGCGCACCTCGGCCCGGTCGAAGAAGGCCGGCCCGCCGCTGACGCGGTACGGGACGGAGGCCTCGCGGAGCGCCTCCTCGATCGGCCGGGACTGCGCGTTGAGGCGGTACAGCACCGCGAAGTGCGACCAGGGCCGGCCCTCGGCACGCCCGCGCACGATCCGATCGGCGACGTGGCGCGCCTCCTCCTCCTCGCCCGCCAGCGCGGCCACCTTGACCGGCGCGCCCTCCCCGGCCGAGGTCCAGAGCTGCTTCGACTTACGGTGCGGGTTCTTGGCGATCACGCCGTTGGCGCAGGCGAGGATGCGACCCGTCGAGCGGTAGTTCTGCTCGAGGCGCACCTCCTTCGCGCCGGGGAAGTGGCGGTCGAAGCGGAGGATGTTCTTCACCTCCGCGCCGCGCCAGCCGTAGATGGCCTGGTCGTCGTCCCCCACGGCGCACACGTTCCGCCGCTCGCCGGCGAGCAGCTTCAGGAGCTCGAGCTGGCAGCGGTTCGTGTCCTGATACTCGTCGACGAGCAGGTATCGGAACCGCTCCTGGTACTTGGCCCGCAGCGCCGCGTCCGAGCGCAGGAGCTCGACGGGAAGCGCGATGAGGTCGTCGAAGTCGACCGCCCGCTGCGCCCGGAGCCCCGCCTGGTACCGTGGAAAGACCTCCGCCGCGACGAGGTCGTAGTCGTCGCCCTGTCCCTCCGGGCGCACCTTCACGCCCTTCTGCAGCGCGTTCTTGGCGGACGAGACGAGGAAGAGCACGCGCCGCGCGTCGAAGGCGCGATCGTCGACGTTCACCTCGCGCATGCATCGCTTCACGAGCGCGGCCTGGTCGCCCGCGTCGCAGATCCCGAAGCGGCGCGGCAGCCCAGCCGCGCGGTGCTCCTGCTGGAGGAGCCACAGCCCGAAGCTGTGGAAGGTGGAGACGAAGACGGCGCGGCCGGGGGGGCCGGCCAGCGCGCACACCCGCTCCTTCATCTCCTCGGCGGCCTTGTTCGTGAACGTGACCGCGAGGACGCGCTCCGGCTGGACGCCCTGAACGAGCAGCCACGCCACCCGGTGCGCGATGACGCGCGTCTTCCCCGAGCCGGCGCCGGCCAGCACGAGCAACGGCCCCTCCGTGGTCGTGACCGCCTCGCGCTGCGGCGCGTTCAGGGTGGAGAGATCGATCACGGGGGGCGGGTTCTCGCACCGGCGCGTCGGACGGGCAAGAGTTGACTTGCGGGTGCGCCGGCGGGGGACGAGCCCCCGCCCCATGGTCCGGGGGCCCTTTGGCACGCCCCGGCGACCGCACCCATCCCGTTCGCCCTGAGCGTAGCGGCGCCGCAGGCGACGCGAAGTCGAAGGGCGACGGCAGTCGCGACCGCGACCCCG
>DATLJU010000144.1:0-9044 GCA_035538735.1 Anaeromyxobacteraceae bacterium
GATGATGCCGACGTGGGTGACGAGCCGCTCCACCACCTCCAGCACGTGGCTGGTCAGGAAGATGGTGAGCGCGCGCCGCGCCACGAGGTCCTGCAGCAGCCGCCGGATCCCGCTCACCGCCACCGCGTCGATGCCCTCGAAGGGCTCGTCGAGGAAGAGCAGCCGGGGACCGTGGATGAGCGCGCAGCCGAGCGCGAGCTTCTTCTTCATCCCGTGGCTGTAGTCCTGCACCACCTTGCCCGCGTCGGGCGAGAGCTCCAGCGCCTCCAGCAGCTCGCCGGCGCGGCGGGCCGCCTCGCGCCGGGGGAGGCCATAGAGCTGCCCGTGGATGCGGAGCTGCTCCTCGCCCGTGAGCCGCTCGAAAAGGTTGAGGCCGTCGGGGACGACGCCGAGCTGCGCCTTCACGGCGAGCGGGCTCGCCGCCAGATCGACGCCGAGCACGCGCGCCTCGCCCGCCGTCGGCGCGAGGAGCCCCGTGAGCAGCCTCATGGTGGTGCTCTTGCCCGCACCGTTCGGCCCGAGGAAGCCGTAGAAGGCGCCCGCGGGCACCGCCAGCGCGAGGTCCTGCACGGCGGGCTTGCCGTCGAACAGGCGGGTGAGCCCGCGCGTCTCGATGGCGAGCATCCCGGTCGCCTAGCACGTGGCCCCGTGTGGGCGCCAGGCTGTCGCAGGGTCGTTCAGGAGACCCGCTCAGTGCACGACCGGCGGCGGCGATCCGCCGGCGTCGAAGTAGAGAAAGCGAAGCCCCATCCCGCGCACGGCGGCCGGGCGCTCGTCGCCTGCCGACGCTCGGGCGAGGAGGTGGCAGACGTAGCGGACCTCGGCCACCGCCGTCATCTCGCCAGCGTGCGAAGGGAAGCTCACGCGCACGTGGCTGCCGAGCTGCTCGGGGTTGCGCGTCTCCACGAAGAGCCCGCCCTGCGAGATGTTGCGGGCGACCCCGAGCGCACCTCCGCGCTCACCTTCGATGAAGACCGGGAAGACCTTGTCGAGCCGCGGCGCCGACCGGCGCTCCAGCTGCTCGCTCGCTCCCGCCGCCCGCGCACGCGCCATGTCGTCCTCCCGCTGCTCGGGTGGACATTAGGGCCGTGCGGGAATGTGGTCAAAATAACCACCTAGGACACCACGAGGGTCATGGACCACACCAGCGGGAATCACTATTTGACTGGAGCGTTCGACTGTCTGCATGCCGAGCTTGCGCCATCTCCTCACCGCGGCAGCGCTGGGCACCCTCGCCGGTGCCCTCGGTGCGTTGTGGGTGACGGTCGCGGAGGCACAGGGCCTCATGCTCGCATCGCCTCCGCCCGCCGACTCGGCGCCCGGGGCCTGCGCAGCGCGTCACGACGGCGGATAATTCCGCACCTCGCCCGACGGAAGCCTCCAAGCCCGTCGTCGACGATCGCGTGGTCGCGTGTTCATGATGCGCAGCACATGCACCTCGCTCGCCTCGCGCTCACCGCCTTCCTCCTCCTTCCCACCCTCCTCCCGACCCTGAGCCGCGCCGACGGACGCTTCGACGCGCTCCGTGGCCATGCGACACGCCTCGACAGCCTCGGCCCGTTCCTGGAGCGGTACGTCGGCTCGTGCACCGACGCGTTCACCCGCGCCGACTGCGAGCAGAACGTGCGCCGGGTCCGGCGCGACATCGACGGCAACGTCTACTCCGCCAGCGTGGCCGAGCAGACGCTCGACCTCGTCCGGCCCGAGCGGACGCGCGCCGGGTATCGCTTCGTCGTGACGCCCTTCATCGACGGCGGGGGCCTCGCGCTCACGCACGGCGAGCCGCGGCGGCAGGACGCCGCCGGGCACCCCCTCATCGAGTTCATCGTGCTGGAGGGCGCCTTGCCGGCCGGCATGGACGACCTCGCCCTCGAGAGCGCGCTGCGCACCGGCCGGGTCGAGCTGGAGGTGCTGTTCCGCCCGCAGGGGACGTGGAAGCTCAAGCGCAAGGGCGAGCCCGGCTACTACGAGGGCGTGAAGGCGCGCTTCCTCGCCATCCGGCTCGTCGACTCGCGCAGCGGCGCGGAGATCGCGTCGAAGGTGTTCAGCGGGTGAACACCGGCGGGGGACGAGCCCCCGCCCTACGAGCAACGTTCGCAGATAGACGTAGGGCGGGGACGAGCCCCGCCCCACGTATGAACGTCGATTCGTGTGGCGGGGCCTCGCGCCCCGCGACCGCGCCCTACTTCTTCTCCTTCTCGCCCCCGATCTTCACCGGGAGGTAGGTCGCCTGCGAGCCACGCTGAACTCGCAGCACGATCACCTGTCCTGGCTTCATCTGCTGGATGAGCCCCACCACCTGCTCGACCTTGTTCACGGGCTGGCGGTTCACCTCCAGGATGACGTCGTTGCGGCGGATGCCGGCCGTGCCGGCGGGGCCGTTCGGGTTCACCGAGACCACGAGCACGCCCTGATCCGGCTGCACGCCGAGCTCGCTCGCGGCCTTGGGCGGGATCGGGGCGATGCGGATGCCGAGCTTGTCGTTCGCGCCGGGCTTCTGAGCCCCCTCGCCGCCTTCGCCCTCCTCCCCGCCCAGCTCGCCGCGCGCCAGCGCCTCCTCGTCGGGGCGCTGCGCGACGGTCACCTGGAGATCCTTCTTCTCGTTGCCGCGCAGCACGGTGAGCGTCGCCTTGCCGCCGGGCGGGATGGCCGACACGGTGCGGGTCAGCAGCCCCGGGTTGTCGACGGCCTTCCCGTTCACGGCGACCACGACATCGCCCGGCTTCACGCCCGCCTTGTCCGCCGGCGCCTTCGGCACCACCGACTGCACCAGCGCGCCCTTGGTGCCCTCCTTGAGGCCGAAGCCCTGGATGAAGTCTGGCGTGAGGTCGCTCACGGCGACCCCCAGGTAGCCGCGCGACACCTTCCCGGCCAGGAGCTGCGGGATGAGCTGCTTCGCGATGTTGATCGGCACCGCGAACCCGATGCCAGAGCCGATCTGCGGGGAGATGATGGCGGTGTTGATGCCCACCACCTCACCCTTCATGTTGAAGAGCGGACCGCCCGAGTTGCCCTGGTTGATGGCGGCGTCGGTCTGGAGGAAGTCGTCGAACGGACCGGAGTTGAGCGTGCGATCCTTGGCCGAGATGATGCCGAAGGTGACCGACTCGCGGAACCCGAGCGGGCTGCCGATGGCGACCACGAAGTCGCCCTGATCGAGGGCGTCCGAGTCGCCCAGCGCCACCGTGGGAAGCTTGCCCTTGAGCTGCTGCAGCTTGATGAGCGCCACGTCGGAGGCGGGGTCGCGGCCGACGATCTTCGCCTCGAACTCGCGCCCGTCGGAGAGGCGGACCTTGATGTCGGTCGCGTCCTTCACCACGTGGTTGTTGGTGAGGACGAAGCCATCCTCGTTGATGATGAAGCCCGAGCCGAGGCTCGTGCCCTTGAGCTCCTCCGGCATCTCGCGCTGCCCGAAGAAGCGCTCGAACAGCTGCTGGTTCTCGTCGTCGTCGCCGCCGCCCTGCGGCATCCGCAGGCCTTTGTGCGGGTTCTTCATGACGGTGGTCGAGGAGATGTTCACCACCGCTGGCTTGAGCTGCTTGACGAGCGGCGCGAGCGAGCTATGGGAAGGTACGCTCACGTTCGCGACCGGCTGGCCGCTCGATTCGTGCCAGAGCTGCTTGCCGCTCTCCTTCGCGGTCGGTGCCTGCGCCGCCGGCCCTGCGTCGGCGCGGCCCTCGATCCCGCACGCCGTGGCGACCGCGACGGCCAGGGCGACAAAACTCATCGTGAACGCGGTGTGACGCCGCATCGTTCTCCTCCGGAAGTTCATGCACCCCATACAGCCGCGCGCGGATTCTATTTCCGCGCCCGCCAGGTGCGGTCGAAAGTTTTGCTGATCAAGCCTGAGCGAACCGCCCCACCCTCACTCGGGCGGGCCGCAAGATCTTGTCACCGATTCGATAACCGGCGCGGACCTCCTGCACCACGACCTCGTCCTGCGACCGATCTCCCACCGGCACCATGTCAACCGCCTCGGCGAGGTGGGGGTCGTAACGCTCCCCCACCACCGCCAGCCGCTCCGCGCCGAGCTCGGTGACCTTCTTCGCGAGCGAGGCCAGCGTGAGCCGCACCCCTTCGACGAGCGGCCCGGTCGAGTCGCCGGCCGCGGCGAGCGCGCGCTCCAGCTCGTCGACTGCCTCGAGGAGCGCCTGCGCGACCTTCGCCCGTTCGGCCTCGAGGACGCGCGCCTTCTCCCGCTCCAGCCTGGTCCGCGCCGCCTTCCCGTCCTCGAGCAGCGAGGCGTAGGCCCGCATGAGCTCGTCGATGCGCGCAGCCTGCTGGGCGATGGTATCGTCGCGCGCATCGCGGACGGGGGACTCCGCGGCGGTCTCCTCGGGGAGCGCGCGCTCTTGCTCGGGCACGGGTTCTCCTTCAGGGGTGAACCGCCTGCGATCGTTCACCTTGACTTGGGGCTCGGAGCGGGGACCGTTCGGGCTCTGCTCTTCGGGCATTCCTATCCTCCGGCGCCGAAGGTAACCATAGGGGGGAGGCTGTCAAACCTGGATGGGGCGATCGGGGTCGCTCCGCCGATCAGTCGACTGGTGGCACCCGGAATTCGGGTTCCTGCACCTCGTGGCCCTGCTCGTCCCGGATCTCCACCCCCGACGCCCGCAAGCTGTAATAGAGCAGCCATCGCTCGGCATCGGTGAGCGACCCCGCAGGCAGGGCGCGCTCGACCTCCTGCACGGTGATCCAGCCTTGCTGGATCCCGCGCTGGAAGAGCTCCTTGCGCGCCCGGTGGCTCGTGCTCGTTTTCACGTGCCCCCGTGTTCCCCGTGTTCCCCGTCCGCCGTGCCCGCCGCCGTCGAGGCCCCGGGCGCGCAGGCGTGGCTCGCGCCCCCCGCCGCCGAGACGGGCCGGCTCGGATGCTCGGGCGGCGCCTCCTCGTGCCCGCGGCTGTCGAGGCCACCCGGCCGCTCGGCCTTGGGGCCCCACAGCCTCACGATCTCCTCCTCCTCGACGACCTCGGCGGCGAGGAGCCTCGCCGCGAGCGCGTCGAGCTTGTCGCGGTGCCGGCGGAGCACGTCGCGAGCCCGCCCCTGCGCCTCCGCCACGAGCGCCTGTACCTCGCGGTCGATCTCGAGCGCGGTCCGGTCGGAGTAGCTGCGCGCCTCGGGCACCTTCAGGCCGAGGAAGGTGGGGCCGTGGTCGTCGGAGAGCGACACCGGGCCGAGGCTGCTCATGCCGTAGTCGCGAACCATCATGCGGGCGAGGCCGGTCGCCTGCTGGAGATCGTTCGACGCCCCCGTCGACGGCTCGCCGAAGATCTCCTCCTCGGCGACGCGCCCGCCCATGAGCCCCGCCATGCGATCGCGCAGCTCGCTGCGGGTGAGGAGGTACCGATCCTCGATCGGCAGCTGGAGCGTGTACCCCAGCGCGCCCAGGCCACGGGGGATGATCGACACCTTCGTCACGCGGTCGGCGTTGGGGAGCATCCACGAGACGAGCGCGTGCCCCGACTCGTGGAACGCGACGATCTCCTTCTCGCGCTCGTTGATGCGGCGGCTCTTCTTCTCGAGGCCCGCCACCACCCGCTCGATCGCCTCCTCGAACTCGGCTCGGCCCACCGCGGACTTGTTGCGCCGCGCGGCCAGCAGCGCCGCCTCGTTCACCACGTTGGCGAGATCGGCGCCGGCGAAGCCGGGCGTGCGCGCCGCCACCGAGCGCAGGTCGACGTCGGGCGCCAGCTTCACGTTCTTCGCGTGGATCTGCAGGATCCTCTCACGGCCGCGCTTGTCGGGCCGATCCACCAGGACCTGCCGGTCGAAGCGGCCTGGCCGCATGAGCGCCGGGTCGAGGATCTCGGGCCGGTTCGTCGCGCCCATGACGATGAGGCTGGCGCGGTTGTCGAACCCATCCATCTCGGCGAGGAGCTGGTTCAGCGTCTGCTCGCGCTCGTCGTGGCCGCCCATGATGCCGGCGTTGCGGCTCTTGCCGAGGGCGTCGAGCTCGTCGATGAAGACGATGCAGGGCGCCTTGGACGTCGCCTGCTGGAAGAGGTCCCGGACGCGAGCGGCCCCCACCCCGACGAACATCTCGACGAACTCGGATCCGGAGAGCGAGAAGAACGGGACGCCGGCCTCGCCGGCGGTGGCGCGCGCGAGCAGCGTCTTGCCGGTGCCGGGCGGGCCGACGAGCAGCACGCCCTTCGGGATGCGGCCGCCGAGGCGCCGGTATTTCTCCGGCGTCTTCAGGAACTCGACGATCTCCTGCAGCTCCTCGACCGCCTCGTCGATGCCGGCGACGTCCTTGAACGTCACTCCGGTGTCCGGCTCCATGTGGACGCGCGCCTTGGATTTTCCGAACGTCATGACGCCGGGCGGCCCTTGCCCCATCTGTCCCGTCATGCGGCGCATCACCCAGCCCCAGAACAGAAGACCGAGCGCGATCGGCGCCACCCAGACCCAGAACACGTCGCCCACGCCGGAGGAGGAGACCGCGTCGTACTCGACCTTGGACTTCTCGATCTCCTTCACCAGGTCGTCGTCGCCCGTCATGCGCGTCGCGACGTACGGCATTCCCGCCTGCCCCTTGCCCTTGTCGCGGTCGTTCTCGGCCGCCACGTCTGCCGGCTTCGGATAACCGCGGACCCAATCCGGCCCGACCACGACCCGCTCGAACGATCCGCTCCGGAGCATCTCCTTCCACTGCGAGTACCCGACGCGACGCACCCCCACGTCCTGGAATGCCCGGAAGAGGAAGACGGCCAGGGCGATGAGGACCAGCCACGCCGCCGGCGAGGAGAAGGGAGAGCGGCCCCCGAGCCGCGCCCCTTTGTCCTGCCGCCCTCTGGCCTTGTCGTGATCCGCCACGTCCGACCCTTTCGGCAACATGTGCACGTCGGGCAGGCGAGCAAACCGGCCCGCTGCGATGTGCGTCCCTGTTGCCTAGTCGGGTCCCGCGAACGGGGCCGGTGCCGATCGGGCCTGTCCTGCGGAAAGCCTACAATCCCAGCAGCTTGGCGATGGTCTTCTCGTCCGCGGCCGGGAATTCGTACTGGTCGAGCTCGTGGGGGCTGACCCAGCGATGATCATTCACGCCCTTGTGCTGGATGGCCCCGTCGACGTGCCGGCACCGGTAGACGCAGAAGTCGATGTCGTAGGCCTCGTAGGCGTGCTCGACGTGGATCACGCGCGGGCCGACCGCGACCTGGATCCCCATCTCCTCCGCGAGCTCGCGCGCCAGCGCTTCCTCGTCGGTCTCCCCCGCCTCGACGCGCCCGCCGGGGAATTCCCAGAGGAGCGGCAGGGTCGCGCGCGCCAACCGCTGCGTGATGAGGTACTTCCCGTCGCGCTCGATCATCGCCCCTACGACCCGGATCTTGCGGCGCATCGGCCTCTCCTGGCGCCGCGCCCCGGGCGGCGGTGTTCCATTAATCCTAGAATCCCGACTCCATGGCGTCCATGCGCTTCCTGGGCGCGGCCGGCACCGTCACCGGCTCGCGCTACCTGGTCAATACCCCCGCCGGGTCGGTACTCGTCGACGCTGGCCTGTTCCAGGGACGGAAGGAGCTCCGGCTCAGGAACTGGGAGCCGTTTCCGGTCCCGCCCGCCTCGCTCGCGGCCGTGGTGCTGACGCACGCCCACATCGACCACACGGGCGCGCTGCCGCTGCTCGCGCGGCAGGGCTTCCGGGGCCCGGTCCACTGCACGCCCGCCACCCGCGACCTCGCCTCCCTCCTGCTGCCGGACTCGGGAAAGCTGCAGGAGGAGGAGGCGCGCTTCGCGAACAAGCGTGGCTACTCGAAGCACGCGCCGAACGCGCGGCCGCTCTACACCGAGCGCGAGGCGGTGGGGGCCCTGCGGCTGCTGCAGCCACTGGCCTACGGGGTTCGCCGCGAGATCCTGGCCGGCGTCGCGATCACCTTCCACCGCGCTGGCCACATCCTCGGCAGCGCCACCGTCGAGCTCGAGCTCGCGCTCGGCGGTGGGGCGACGCGGCGCGTCCTCTTCTCGGGCGACCTCGGCCGCTACGGCGCGCCCATCCTGCCCGACCCGGACCCGGCGCCCGCCGCGGACGACCTGCTCGTCGAGTGCACCTACGGGGATCGCCGGCACCAGGGCGATCCGCGCGCCGAGCTGCGCCAGGCGGTGCGCGAGACGGTGGAGCGCGGCGGGGCGTTGCTCGTGCCCGCCTTCGCGATCGGCCGGACGCAGGAGATCCTGTTCTGGCTCCGCGACTTGGAGGGGAGCGGCGAGATCCCGGAGCTGCCGGTGTACGTCGACTCGCCGATGGCGGTCGACGCGACCCCGATGCACCTCGCCCACCGCGAGGACCACGACGACGAGATGGCGCGCCTCCTCGCCGCGGGCGTCGAGCCCCTCCGCCCGGCGCGGCTGCACTTCGCGCGCGCGCCGGAGCAGTCGAAGGCCATCAACCGCGTCGAGGGCCCCTGCATCATCGTCTCGGCCTCCGGGATGGCGACCGGCGGTCGTGTCCTGCACCACCTCGGGCGGCGGCTCCCCGACGAGCGAACGACCGTGTTGCTCGTCGGCTACCAGGCCCCGGGGACACGCGGCTGGAGCCTGCAGAATGGCGCCCAGACCCTCCGCATCCACGGCGAGGAGGTGCCCGTGCGAGCGAGGGTCGTCACGCTCACCGGGTTCTCCGCCCACGGTGACATGGACGAGGTCGCGCGCTGGGTCGCCACCGTGCCTCGGCCGCCGGCGCGGAGCTTCTGCGTCCACGGGGAGCCGCCGGCGCTCGCGGCCGTGCGCGACAGGCTCGCGGCGCAGGGCTGGAGCGCGTTCGTGCCGCGGCTGGGGGAGGAGGTGGAGCTGCCGTGAGCCCGGTCGTGCTCGACGGCGCGATGGGGACTGCGCTCATCGCGGCCGGCCTGCCCGCCGGCGCGCTGCCCGAGGCGTGGCTCGTCGAGCGGCCGGAGGCGATCGCGGCCGTGCACGCCGCGCACGCAGAGGCCGGCGCCGAGGTGGTCCTCACCTGCACCTTCAACCTCGCCGCTCCCCGGCTGCGGGGCGCCGGCGTCGGGGCGCCGCTCGACGAGCTCGCGCGGCGGGCGGTCGCGCTGGCTCGGCGCGCCG
>DATLJU010000145.1:0-10745 GCA_035538735.1 Anaeromyxobacteraceae bacterium
CTCCGGCCCCACACCCCCGGGGCAGAGGGTCAGGGCGCGAGTGAAGCGAGCATGGCCGCGTTCAGCACCGCAGGGCTCCTCTCGATGCGCGACAACGCGAAGCCGGGGACGAGGTCCGCCGGCGCCAGCCGCGCGCCTGGCTCGGCCAGGCCCGAGAGCGCGGCGAGGAGCCCGGCCACGGCCCGCGGGTCGGAGCCGCGCTCGCGCAGCTCGCCGAGCGAGAGCGCACCGTGGCGCTTGGCGAGGCGCGCCCCATCCTCTCCGACCACCAGCGGCGCGTGCCCGAAGCGCGGGGCTGCGAGGCCGAGGGCCCGGTAGACGAGGAGCTGCCGCGCGGTGGAGGGCAACAGGTCGTCGCCACGCACGACCTCCTCGATCGCCATCGCTGCGTCGTCCACCGCCACGGCCAGCTGGTAGGCGGGGATGCCGTCGGCGCGCGCGACGACGAAGTCGCCCGTCTCGGCGCCCACGTCGAACGCGCGGCGGCCGTGCACGCCGTCGTCGAAGGCGATCGGCCCCGCCGCGACGCGCAGCCGCCACGCGGGCGCGCGCCGCGCGCTTCGCGCCGCGACCTCGGACGGCGAGAGCGCCCGGCACGTGCCGGGGTAGCGCGGCCCCTCGTCGCTCGGCCCGTGCGGCGCCTGCGACGCGGCGGCGATCTCGGCGCGGGAGCAGAAGCAGGGGTACACGTCGCCCGCTCGCCGGAGCTGGTCGAGCGCGGCCCGGTACCGGTCGAACCGCTCCGACTGTCGGTAGGGCCCGCGCGGCCCGCCCAGATCGGGTCCCTCGTCCCAGTCGAGCCCGAGCCAGCGCAGCTCGTCCAGCATGCGCGGCTCGAGGCCGGGGCGGACGCGTGGGCCGTCCAGGTCCTCCACGCGGATCAGGAAGCTGGCGCCGCGCGCCCTCGCCGCGAGCCAGGCGAGGAGCGCGGTCCGCGCGTTCCCGAGGTGGAGGGGCCCCGTCGGGCTCGGCGCGAACCGGCCGCGTCCGCCCGTCGTCTTCGGCGGATCCGTCATGTCTGCAAAATAGCCTTGTCTCCGCGCCTCCGGGGCCACAGTGTCTCGGCGCATGCGCCAGGCCGGCTGTCTCATCCCGCTCTTCTCGATCCGCACCGCTTCGGGCTGGGGACTGGGCGAGATCCCCGACATCGTCCCGTTCGCCCGCTGGGCCGCTCAGGCCGGCTTCTCGGTGGTCCAGCTGCTGCCCACCCACGAGGCCTCGCGGGGTGAGTCGAGCCCGTACTCGGCGCTGTCCGCGTTCGCGCTCGACCCCGTCTATGCAGGCCTCGACGCGCTCCCCGATTTCCTGGCCGCCGGCGGGCGCGAGGCGCTCTCGCCCGCCGAGCGGGAGGAGCTCTCCGCGCTGCGCGCCGTCCCGGCCGTGCCCTGGTCGCGAGTCCGTGCGCTCAAGGCGCGAGCGCTCGAGCTCGCGTTCCGGAGCTTCCTCGAGCGCGAGTGGAAGCGGCGCACGCCGCGCGCGGCCGAGCTCGAGGCCTTCCAGCGCGAGCACGCGGACTGGCTCGCGCCGTACGCGCTCTTCGTCGCGCTGCACGACGGCCGCTACGGCGGGCGGTCCTGGCAGGAGTGGGACGCCCCGCTGCGCGACCGCGACGAGCGGGCGCTCGCGGCGGCGCGCGCGGAGCTCTCGGAGCGGATCCTCTTCCACGAGTGGCTGCAGTGGCAGCTCGATCTGCAGTGGCACACCGCGCGTGGCGAGGCGAACGCCGCGGGCGTCGAGCTCATGGGCGATCTGCCCTTCATGGTCGCGACCGACTCGGCGGACGTCTGGTCGCGCCCGTTCGACTTCCGCCTCGACGCGCGCGTCGGCGTGCCGCCCGACGCCTTCAGCGAGACCGGCCAGGACTGGGGCCTCCCGGTCTTCCGCTGGAACGCGATGGCCGAGAACGGCTTCGCCTGGATGAACGCGCGCGCGCGGCGCTCGGCGACGCTGTACGGGCTCTACCGCGTCGATCACGTGGTGGGGCTCTACCGCACCTACTTCCGCCCCGGCGACGGCGCGCCGGCCACCTTCACGCCGGCCGGCGAGGAGGCGCAGATCGCCAACGGCGAGAGGATGATGTCGATCTTCTCGCAGGGCGCGCGCGTCATCGCCGAGGACCTCGGCACCGTCCCCGACTTCGTGCGCGCCTCGCTCACTCGCTGCGGCGTGCCGGGGTACCGGATCCTGCGCTGGGAGAGGGAGTGGAAGAAGCCGGGGCAGCCGTTCAGGGACCCCACCGCCTGGCCCGCGCTGTCGGTCGGCACCACCGGCACGCACGACACCGACTCGCTCGCCGACTGGTACGACGGCATGAGCGAGGAGGAGCGGCGCGCCCTCCTGGCGCTCCCGGAGCTGGGCGAGCTCCGGCGGCGCGCGGCGCGCCGGTTCGACGCGCAGGTCCGGGACACGCTGCTCGACCTCGTCTACGGCTCCGGGAGCGATCTGCTCCTGCTGCCGTTCCAGGACGCGTTCGGCGCGCGGGATCGGATCAACGTGCCCGGCACCGTCACCGACGCCAACTGGTCGTACCGGATGCCGGTGGAGGTGACCGCGCTCGCCGCCGACCGCGCGTCGACGGAGCGGCTGCGCGGGCTGGCGGCGCGCTCGGGGCGGCTCGGCGGCCGATCGTCATGAGCGCGAGGCCAGGCGAGCCGGCCTTCCCTCTCGACGCGCTCTACGACGAGCTGCGGGCCGCCGCGCGCCACCCACCGTGTACCTCCCGCCGGCCCGCCTCCACCTACCGGCTCCAGCTCACGAAGGAGTTCACCTTCGACCGCGCGGCGGAGGTGGTGCCCTACCTCCACGCGCTCGGCGTCACCGACCTCTACCTGTCGCCCATCCTGGACGCCGCGCCGGGGTCCACGCACGGCTACGACGTCGTCGACCACGGCCGCGTGTCGCGCGAGCTGGGCGGCGACGAGGGCTACGCCCGGCTCTGCGACGCCGCGGCGCGGCACGGCCTCGGGCAGCTCGTCGACTTCGTCCCGAACCACATGGGCGTCGGCCCGCAGAACACCTGGTGGATGGAGGTGCTCGAGAACGGCCCGAGCTCGCGCTACGCCTACTTCTTCGACGTCGACTGGCGGCCGGTCAAGACGGAGCTGGAGAACAAGGTCCTGGTACCGATCCTCGGGGACCAGTACGGCGTGGTGCTGGAGAACGGTGAGCTCCGCCTCCGGCGCGAGGGCGGCAGCTTCTTCATCACCTACTACGAGCACCGCTTCCCGGTCGCGCCGCGCCAGGTGCCGCAGGTGCTGGCGCACCGGCTGGAGGAGCTGCGCGAGAAGCTCGGGCCGAGGGAGCCGAGCGTGTGGGAGCTGGAGAGCATCTGCACCTCGCTCGTGAAGCTCGCGCCGCGCTCCGAGGCCGACCCGCAGAAAGTGGCGGAGCGGGCTCGAGAGAAGGAGGTGGCGAAGCACCGGCTGGCGGCGCTGTGCGACGCCTCGCTCGCGGTGCGCGAGCACATCGACGCGAACGTCGAGCTGTTCAACGGCCACGTCGGCGACCCTCGCAGCTTCGACCTGCTCGACCGACTCCTCGATGCACAGGCCTACCGGCTCGCCTTCTGGCGGGTGGCCGGCGAGGAGATCAACTACCGGCGGTTCTTCGACGTGAACGGGCTCGCCGCCATCAAGATGGAGGACGAGCGCGTCTTCGACGAGGCGCACCGGCTCGTGCTCGATCTGTTCCGCCGTGGGCTGGTGAACGGGCTGCGCATCGACCACCCCGACGGCCTGTACGATCCGACCGCCTACTTCCGGCGCCTCCAGTGCTCGGCGTTGCTCGAGCAGGCCCTCGGGCTCGCCGAGGCGCGCGGCGCGCGGCTCGAGCCCGGGCAGGTCGCCGAGCTCCGGCAGCGGATCGAGGCCGGGCTCGCCGAGGGCGAGCTGCCGCCGCGCACGCTCTACGTCGTGGCCGAGAAGATCCTCTCGACCCGCGAGCGGATGCCGGAGAGCTGGGCCATCGACGGCACGACCGGCTACGAGTTCCTCGCGTCGGTGAGCGGGCTGTTCGTGGCCCGGGCCGCCGAGGAGAGCATCACGGAGGGGTATGCGCGCTTCACCGGCCTGCGCGAGGACTACCGGGACGTCGCCTACCGGAACAAGCGGCTCATCACCTCGTCCTCCATGGCGAGCGAGATCAACATGCTCGCCCACCGGCTCAACCGGATCAGCGAGACGAATCGCCGGACCCGCGACTTCACCCTGAACGAGCTGCGGCGGGCGCTGGTGGAGTTCGTCTCGAACTTCCCCGTCTATCGCACCTACGTCACCCCGCAGGGCGAGGTGGACCAGCGCGACCGGCAGTACGTGGAGGCGACCCTCCAGCGCGCGCGCCGCCGGAGCCCGGTGACCGACCCGTCCATCTACGACTTCCTCCGCGACGTGCTCTTGCTGCGCTACCCGGACGCCCTCTCGGCGGCCGAACGCGCCGAGTGGCTCGAGTTCACCCTCAAGCTGCAGCAGGTGACGGGCCCGGTCGCGGCCAAGGCGCTCGAGGACACCGCCTTCTACACCTACGACCGGCTCCTCTCGCTCAACGAGGTGGGCGGAGAGCCGCGCGAGTTCGGCACCCCGGTCCAGGCGTTCCACGAGCTCAACGGCACCCGTCGCGAGCGCTGGCCCGGGTCGCTCGCCGCGACCTCGACCCACGACACCAAGCGCAGCGAGGACGTGCGCGTCCGGCTGGCGGCGCTCTCCGAGGTCCCGCGCGAGTGGCGGGCGCTCACCGCGCGCTGGCACCGGCAGAACCGCCAGTTCAAGACGGACGTCGAGGGCGAGCCGGCGCCCGACCGGAACGACGAGTACTTGCTCTACCAGACGCTGGTGGGGAGCTTCCCCGATCCGGCCCCGCGCGCCGGCACCGAGGAGGCGAGGTGCTACCTCGCGCGCGTCACCGCATACGCGGAGAAGGCGCTGCGCGAGGCGAAGACCCACACGAGCTGGACCCACATCGACACGGGCTACGAGCGGGCGGTCACGCGCTTCATCGAGGGCGTGCTCGCGTCGCCCGAGTTCATGGAGAGCTTCCTCCCCTTCGCCCGGCGCGTCGCCGCGGCGGGGCGGCTCTCGTCGCTGTCGCAGGTCGCGCTCAAGCTCGCCTCCCCTGGCCCGTGCGACGTGTACCAGGGCTGCGAGCTGTGGGACCTGTCGCTCGTGGACCCGGACAACCGGCGCCCGGTCGACTTCGCGCTCCGCTCGCGGCTCCTCGACGATCTGGCGCGGCGGGCCGGCGAGGGACCCGCGGCGCGCGCGGAGCTGGCCCGAGAGGTCTCGCAGCCGGAGGCGATGCGCGACGGGCGCGCCAAGCTGCTCCTCCTCCACCTGGGGTTGCAGCTGCGCCGGGACCATCCCGCGCTGTTCCTCGAGGGCGGTTACCAGCCGCTCTCGGCGGACGGGCCGCACGCGGATCGCGTGGTGGCGTTCGCGCGCCGGCGCGGCGACGAGGCGCTGCTGTGCGTCGCTCCCCGCCTCGTGCTCGGGCTGTTCGACGCCGCCGACGGCGGCGCGCCTCGCTGGCAAGGGCAACTCCCCTTGCCGGCGGGCCTCCCCGGACCGCTCACCGACGTCGTCACCGGCGCGCGCCACGAAGGCGAGGCGCTCGCGCTGTCGGACCTGTTCACCGGCTTCCCGGTGACCCTGCTCGTTCACCTCGCGGGAGGACGATCGTGACCATCTACCTCGTGCGGCACGCAAAGGCGGAGGAGCACGCCGCGCACGGCGGCGACGCCGCTCGGTCCCTCACGGCCGAGGGCCAGAAGCGGTTCGAGGCGCTCGCGGTCGCGCTCACCGGCCGGATGAAAGTGGCGCGCATCGTGACGAGCCCGGCCCGGCGCGCCCGGCAGACAGCGGACGTCCTGGCGCGCCACACCGGCGCGCCGGTGTCGGAGGAGGAGGCGCTCGCCTCGGGCGCCTCGGACGGGCGCGCCCTGCTCGACCTCGCCCGGCGCACCGGCGCCGGCACCGCGCTCGTCGGCCACAACCCCGAGTTCGCCCAGGCCATCGCGCTCGCCGCCGGGCGCGAGGTCAAGGTGAAGCCCGGTACCGTCGCCGCGATCGAGCTGGACCACGCCGGCCCTCGGCTCACGTGGCTCGAGTCGCCGGCGTGAGAGGACCTGCCCCTCTCCCCGCTGGCGCGGGGCGAGGGAGACAGCCGCGAGATGCGCTCCCCGGAACTCGTTTCCCTCTCCCCCGGAGGGGGAGAGGGCCAGGGAGAGGAGGCGGCGCTCCAGGAGCTACCCGCGCCGACGCGGCAACCGCACGGTGAAGCAGGTCTCGTCCTCTTCGGAGCGCACGATGAGTGTGCCGCCGTGCGCTCCGACGACGTGGCGGGCGATGAAGAGCCCGAGGCCGAGGCCGCCCTCGCCCCCCGGGTGGACGCCGCGCCGGAACGGCTCGAAGACGTGCCCGAGCAGCTCGGGGGGGATGGTCGGGCCGTGGTTCGTCACGTCGACCACCACCTCCCCTGGCTCGCCGTGCCAGCGCACCTCGACCGCGCGCTCCGCCGCGCCGTAGCGGAACGCGTTCCCCACCACGTTCGCGAGCGCCTGGCCCAGCCGATCGGGATCCACCTCTGCGGTCGGATCGCCCTCGCCCTCGCAGAGCGCCGTCCGGGCTGGATCGGCGGCGAGCGCCTCCCCGACCACCTCGCGGCACACCTGCGCCACGTCGGTGCCGCGCGGCCGGATCGGGATGCCGCCGCTCACCCGCACCTGGGTGTAGTCGAGCAGGTCCTCGACGATGCGCTGCATGCGCCGCGTGGCGCCCTCGACGACCGCGAGCAGCCGCGTCTGACGCGGGTCGGTGAGGGCGCGGCGGAGGAGCTGGGCCGAGATGCGCACCGCCGCGAGCGGCGAGCGCAGGTCGTGACCGACGATGCCGAGCACGCGCTCCTGGAACTCCTCCTGCCGTCGCCGCTGCGTCACCTCCCGTACGACGAGGCCGAGGCCGACGACGCCCGTGGAGCCGCGGATCGCATGGCACGTCTCGACGAAGGTGCGGGGGGCCTCCGCAGGCTCCGCGGCGCTCACCACGATCTCGATCCGGCGCGACGCCTCGTCCGTCGCGAGCACGCGGCGCGCCTCGGACAGGAGCTCTGGCGTCGCGAAGGCCGGGAGCGCCTCCGCGATCGGCTGGCCGGGCGTGATCTCGTGCGCCTCGGCGACCTGGGCCAGCAGGCGATTGATGCGAATCAGGCGGAGCTCGGGGTCGAGCAGCGCGAGGCCGACGGGGGCTGCATCGAAGAAGCGATCGACCAGCTCCGCGCCCGAGGCGAGCTCGCCGGCGCCGGGTTGCTGCGGCTCGCCGCCGCACCCCGCGTCGGAGCTCGAGGAAGTCTCCTCTCCCCCCTGCGCGCGCAGCTCGCTCTTCATGCGCTCGCTCCCCCCGCGCCGAACAATGCGTGCGGACCCGCACGATGGGTATCGGCCGAGCGGACGAGACCCAACCAGCGTGGCCCAGGACCGCTGTCGAGCCGCGCGCCCGCGGGGCAAACCACGCCGTCACACCGGACGCGGGGTGGCACGGACCCCCTTGATCTCGAACGCCGCGCCGGGCGATGTTGCCCCGCCCCACCGGAGGACCGACCCGTGCCACAGGCGAGCCGCGAGCTCACGAAGAAGTGTGTCGACACCATCCGCATGCTGGCGGCGGACGCCGTGCAGCAGGCGAACAGCGGCCACCCCGGCATGCCCATGGGCGCGGCCGACATGGCGTTCGTGTTGTGGACGCGTCACCTCCGCTTCGATCCCAAGGAGCCCCGCTGGCTCGGCCGAGACCGCTTCATCCTCTCCGCCGGCCACGGCTCGATGCTGCTGTACGGGATGCTCCACCTCTCGGGTTACGACCTCGGGGTCGAGGATCTGCGCCAGTTCCGGCAGCTCCACTCCCGCACGCCGGGACACCCCGAGTTCCACTTCACGCCCGGCGTGGAGGTGACGAGCGGACCGCTCGGGCAGGGCTTCGCCAACGGCGTCGGGTTCGCGCTCGGGCAGGCCATGCTCTCCGCGAAGCTCGGTGCCAGCAACCCCGTCGAGGATCACTTCGTCTACGCGATCTGCGGTGACGGCGACCTGATGGAGGGGGTCTCCGCGGAGGCCGCCAGCTTCGCCGGTCACCACCGCCTCGGGCGGCTCGTCTACCTGTACGACGACAACGGCATCACCATCGACGGCAAGACCGACATCACGTTCACCGAGGACGTGACGCGCCGGTTCGAGTCCTACGGCTGGCAGGTGCAGTCGGTCGACGGGCAGGATCACGAGGGCATCGACCGCGCCCTGAACGCCGCCAAGGAGGAGCTGTCCCGTCCGAGCCTCATCCGCGTGAAGACCGTCATCGGCAACGGATCGCCGAAGAAGGCGGGCCACTCGTCGGTGCACGGCGCCGCGCTCGGCGAGGAGGAGCTCGCCGCCACGAAGAAGAACCTGGGCTGGCCGGAGAGCCCGCGCTTCCTCGTGCCGGACGAGGTGCGCGCCTTCTGGCGCGAGGTGCAGGCGGAGAAGCACGAGCTCCGCTCGGCGTGGAACCGCAAGGCGGCCGCCTGGCGGGCGGCGCACCCGGAGCAGGCGGCGCTGCTCGACGCGCACGTCGAGCGGAAGGTGCCGGTCGATCTTCGCGCGAAGCTCCTCGACGGCGCCGACGCCGCCGAGGCGACCCGCAAGCTGTCGCAGGCCACGATCCAGAAGGCGGCCGCGCTCGTGCCCGCGCTGGTGGGCGGATCGGCTGACCTCGCCGAGTCGAACAACACCGACATCAAGGGTGGCGGCTCCGTCGCGGCGGAGCGCTACGCCGGCCGCAACGTGCACTACGGCATCCGCGAGCACGCCATGGGCGCCATCGCCAACGGCCTCGCCTACGACGGCCTCCACGTCCCGTTCTCCGGGACGTTCCTCATCTTCTCCGACTACATGCGCCCGCCGGTGCGGCTCGCGGCGCTCTCGAAGCTCCAGTCGATCTACGTCTGGACCCACGACTCCGTCTTCCTCGGCGAGGACGGGCCGACCCACCAGCCCATCGAGCAGCTCACCTCGCTCCGCGCCATCCCGAACCTGCACGTCGTCCGCCCGGCGGACGGGCTCGAGACCGCGGCCGCCTGGGCGCACGCGCTCGAGCGGCGCGAGGGGCCGACCGCGCTCGTGCTCACCCGCCAGAAGCTCCCCAAGCTGGCGCGCGCCTCGTCCGACCCGGAGCAGCTCTTCCGCGGCGGGTACGTGGTGCAGGACGCGCCGGACGCGAAGGTCACCGTCGTCGCCACCGGCTCCGAGGTCGCCACGGCGCAGGGCGCGCTGGCGTTGCTCGCCGCGAAGGGCATCCAGGCGCGGCTCGTCTCGATGCCGTGCCTCGAGTGCTTCGAGGCGCAGCCCGCTTCCTACCGCGACGCCGTGGTGCCGCCCGGTCACCGGGTCGCCGTGGTCGAGGCGGCGCGCGGCCTGGAGTGGTGGCGGCTCGCCGGGAAGGACGGCCTCGTCCTCGGCATCGACCGCTTCGGCGAGAGCGCGCCCGAGAAGGCGCTCGCGGCCGAGTTCGGCTTCACGCCGGCGCAGGTGGCGGAGAAGATCGAGCGCTGGCTGGGGTAGCGCGGGTAAGGCCACCGTACGGCCCCCTCTCCCTGCCCTCTCCCCCGGTGGGGAAGAGGGTTGGTGGGCCTCGCTGGATTTCGTCTCCTCAGCGGCGGGGGCGTGGGGGCGGTGCCCCCACCCAGAAGTCGGCGAAGCCGGCGGCCGCTCGCGTGAGCGAGCGAAAGCGCCGAAGGCGCCGCCGCCGGGCATGTCCCCCGAGACACGACGGCCCCGCACGGCGCGCCCGCCTCTCGGCGGATGCGCTGCGCAGGGCCGCGTTCGGCGCTCTCGCGCCGGGACTGGCGCGAAGCTCAGCGGGCCAGCATCGCCGGCGGGGACGCGCTCGGCGCGGACTGCGTCGGCTGCGCCGGGGCGGCCGGACGCGGCTCGATCCGCTCGCCCTTGGCGAGCATCTTGAGCGACAGCGAGAGCAGGCTCGCGAGCAACTCGCCCGAGCCCGGCACGTCCAGCTTCCGGTAGATCCTCTTGCGCCGGGCGCGGATGGTCTCTGGCGACACCCCGGCCGCGGCTGCGGAGTCCTTGCAGGCGAAGCCCTGGGCGATGCGCAGCACCTCCGCACGCTCGGCAGGCGTGAGGGTGGTGCCCTCGAGGAACTTGGCGGCGAACGGCGTCAGGATCTCGATATCGATCTGAGGCATCGTCTTTTTCTCCTCTTGGGAAGCCAGTCCGCCGGGCTTCCGGTCCGCCGGGCGCGTGGTCATGGGGCGCGCCCCTTCTCGGCCGTCTGTCCCCGGCGACTCGACGATGACAACGCCCCGCTCGGTTGCCAACCCCCTCAGCGTTTTATGCGCTAAGCACCCAAAAGGACTGTATTTTGGTCACAATAGGGGCGGTCGGCCTCGACCCGTGCGCGATATGGCGCGCCTATTGGGCCTATACGCGCAGGAAGGTGGAACGGCGACATCCCACACGCGCGCGAGCTCTAGCGAGGCACGCCCTCCGACGCCGGGGCCCAACCGGCGAGCGCGGTCGAGACCCGCCGTCTCTCCTCGGCGAGCCGATCCCAATCGACGTCGAGCGCGACGACGTTTCCGGCCGGACGGACGCCCACCGGGACCGGCACGCCGGCGCGGAGCGGCATGAACCCAGGCGCTCGTGCGGCGAGCAGCGCCTCCGCCTCGGCGCCGACGAGCCACGTCGCGAGGCGTCTCGCGGCGGGGTTCCC
>DATLJU010000146.1:0-7608 GCA_035538735.1 Anaeromyxobacteraceae bacterium
CCCCTCTCCCTGCCCTCTCCCCCGGTGGGGGAGAGGGTCGATCACTAGACGGGTCCGCGACACCCTCGCCCTCGAGCGGGGAGAAGGTCGAGCACCATGGTGCCGGGGCGTTTCGTCTCCCTCGCCCCGCCGCCAGGCGGAGAGAGGGCCGGGGAGAGGGGAAAGCGAGGCAGCGGGATGAACCGAAGCGTCACTCCGCCGCGTGCGTCGCCGGGTGTCCCGCGGCGCCCTGCTTCGGCTCCTGCACGTAGACCGTCTTCACGTTGACGAACTCGCGGATGCCCCACGGGCCGAGCTCGCGGCCGTGACCGGAGTGCTTCACGCCGCCGAACGGGAGCCGCGGATCGGAGGCGACCATGGCGTTCACGAACGTAGCGCCCGCCTCGAGGTCGCTCGCGAAGCGCTCCACCTCCGCGGCGTCGTTCGTCCACACGGACGAGCCGAGGCCGTAGACGGAGTCGTTCGCGACCGCGATCGCCTCGTCGGCGCTCCGCACCTTGAAGAGCAGCGCCACCGGCCCGAACACCTCCTCGCGGTACGCCGGCGCGGCGGCGGGGATGTCGGCCAGCGCGGTGGGCGCGTAGAACCAGCCCTTCCCCGGGACGCGCCGCCCGCCCGTGACGAGCCGGGCCCCGGCTTTCACCGAATCGGCCACCTGGCGCTCCACGTCCGCGATGCCCTGCTCGGTGGCGAGCGGGCCGACGTCGACGCCCGCCTGTAGCGGGTCGCCGAGGCGAAGCGCCTCCAGGCCCGCCTTCATGCGGCGCTCGAACTCCGGATAGACGCGCTCGTGGACGATGAAGCGCTTGGCGGCGATGCACGACTGGCCGTTGTTGATGACGCGCGCGGTGACCGCCGTCCTGGCCGCGGCATCCAGATCGGCGCTCGGCAGGACGATGAAAGGATCCGAGCCGCCCAGCTCCAGGACCACCTTCTTGATGGCGCGCCCGGCCGCCTCCCCGACCTTCACGCCCGCGCCTTCGCTGCCGGTGAGCGTGACCGCGGCCACCCGCCGGTCCGCGATGACACCCGACACCGCCCCCGAGCCGATGAGCAGCGTCTGGAAGACGCCCTCCGGGAACCCGGCGCGCCGGAAGATGGATTCGATCTCCACGGCGCAGCCGGGGACGTTCGAGGCGTGCTTGAGGAGGCCCACGTTCCCGGCCATGAGCGCGGGCGCGGCGAAGCGGAACACCTGCCAGAAGGGGAAGTTCCAGGGCATCACCGCCAGCACCGGCCCGAGCGGCAGGTACCGCACGAAGCTGCGCGCGGCGCTCGTCTCGACGGGCTCGTCGGCGAGGAAGCGCTCGGCGTGCTCCGCGTAGTACCGGCAGACCCAGGCGCATTTCTCGGCCTCGGCCATGGCCGACTGGAGGGTCTTGCCCATCTCGGACGTCATGAGGCGCCCGAGGCGATCCTTCTCGGCGTCGAGGAGCTCGCCGGCCCTGGCCATCCAGCGAGCGCGCTCCGCGAACGGCGTCCGGCGGTAGGTGGGAAAGGTGGTCCCGGCTCGCGCGAGCCGCGCCTCCACCTCGCCTGGGCCGTGCTCGTCGTACCGGTGCAGCACCTCGCCCGTCGCAGGGTTCACGCTCTGCATCGCCGCCTCCCTGAGGGAACGGGCACAGGATAACGGCCGCCGCGTGAAGCGCCACGTGCGCTCGCGGTGCGCCCCGGGCTCTGCCAAACGCCCTCCGTTCGTCCTTCGACTACGGGCTCGCCTGACGGCGAGCCCTACGCTCAGGACGAACGGAGGGTGCAGTGGAGACGGGGCTCTCCCGCTTCGGCTCACCGCCGCCGCGTGACGCCGGCCGCGGCGAGGACCTTCGCGACGGCGTCCGGCGCGAGCGGCTCGCAACGCCCGGCGAGCCGCGCGAGGAGCGCCACGCGGGCGACCCGCTCCAGCGTCTCGATCCGGTCGAACGCCTCGGCCAGCGTGCGGCCCAGCGCGAGCGCCCCGTGCCGCTCCAGGAGCACGACGTCGTGGCGCGCGAGGAGCGGTGCGAGCGCTTGCGGCACCTCGTCGGTGCCGGGTGTGGCGAACGGCGCCACCGCGACCTCGCCCAGCACCACCGAGGCCTCGGGCATGACGTCGTTGGGGGGCGGCAGGCCCGCCACGGTGAGCGCCACCGCCGTGAGGGGATGGGCGTGGACGGCCGCCTGCGCATCGGGCCGGGCGGCGTAGGCGGCGAGGTGCATCCGCAGCTCGCTCGACGGGCGTCCCGGGCCGCGCAGCTTCGCGCCGGCGAGGTCGACCACCACCAGGTCCGCGGGCCGCAGGAGCGCCTTGCTCGTGCCCGCGGGCGTGACGAGGAGCCGGCCGGCGCCGAGCCGGCACGAGACGTTCCCCTCGCAGGCGCCGATGAGGTCCCGCGCGTGGAGGGCGCGGCACACCTCGACCACGGCGCGGCGGAGGGCGGCCTCGCCGGGGGCGGCGCGCGCCACTACAGCACCCGCGCCGCGAGGAGGTCCTGCACGTCGAGGAGGCCCACCGGGCGGCCCGCCTCGTCGACGACCGGCACCTGGTCGATGCGCGCCGGCCGGAGCACGCGCGCCGCGTCCACGACCAGCGCCTCCGGGCGGACGGTGCGGGGGTTGCGCGACATGAAGCCGGAGACAGGCGCGTCGAAGTCCACCCGCTCGCGCTCCACGTTCCGGCGCAGGTCACCGTCCGTGAACACGCCGACGAGCTTGCCGTCGCGGTCCACGACCGTGCACGCGCCAGGGCGGCCGGGCGTCTCGGTCATGACCGCCACCGCCTCCTTGAGCGGCGCGGTGTCGCGGACGAGCGGGTTCTCCCGCCCGCTGCGCATCACCTCGCGCACCTTCATGAGTCCCCGGCCGAGCTTGCCGCCCGGGTGGTACAGCGCGTACTCCTCGAGGTCGAAGGGCCGGTTCTTCAACACCGTCATCGCGAGCGCGTCCGCCACGGCCAGCAGCGCCGCGGTCGACGCGGTGGGGGCGAGCCGCATCGGGCACGCCTCCTCGATGGCGCCGATGCGGAGAACCAGGTCGGCGCCGCGCGCGAGCGGGCTCGCGTCGTCGCGGGTGAGCGCCACCACCCGCGCCCCGATCTTCTTCAGCGCCGGGAGGAGCCGCAGGATCTCCTCCGTCTCTCCGGAGTTGGAGAGCGCCAGCACCACGTCCTCGCGCGTGACTCGCCCGAGGTCGCCGTGGGCGGCGTCGGCGGGGTGGAGGTAATGCGAGGGCGTCCCGGTGGAGGCGAGCGTCGCGGAGAGCTTCTGGGCCACGAACCCAGGCTTCCCCATCCCGGTGACGACGACGCGCCCGCGGCAGGCCAGGACCCACTCGACCGCCGTCGCGAAGTGGGCGTCCAGCGCGAGCCGCCCGAGCGCCGCCGCCTCCGCCGCCACCACGCTCTGGCCGTACTCGACGAAGTCGCGCTGGCGGCGTCGCGCGGCCGCTTGCCCACCTGGCAGCTTGACCACGCGCGCGTTCTTCCGATTCGGCATGCGAGGCGTTTACCACACTGCGCAGGTGGCGGCTTGCGGGGTGTCGGAGTCGTCCGCTATACCCTCGCGGTTACACCGCCCTCGCCAAGGAGATTCCATGCAGTTCTTCATCGACACCGCTGACGTGGGGGAAATCAAGAAGGCCCTCGCCATGGGTCTCTGCGACGGCGTCACGACGAACCCGTCGCTCGTCGCGAAGACCGGCCGGCGCTTCTCCGAGGTGCTGGAGGAGATCACCGCGATCGTGCCGGGGCCGGTGTCGGCTGAGGTGACCGCCGTCGAGTACGAGGGCATGATGCGGGAGGCCCGCCACTACGCGAAGGTGGCGGAGAACGTGGTGGTGAAGGTGCCGCTCATCGTCGAGGGGCTCCGGGCCGTCCGCGATCTTACCGCGGAGGGCATCCGCACCAACGTCACGCTCTGCTTCTCTCCGGTCCAGGCGCTCCTCGCCGCGAAGGCGGGCGCCACCTATGTCTCGCCCTTCGTCGGCCGGCTCGACGACGTGTCCGAGGACGGGATGGCGCTCATCGCGCAGATCCTGGAGATCTTCCGGAACTACGACTTCGCGACCAAGGTGCTCGTCGCGAGCGTGCGCCACCCCCTGCACGTCCTCGAGGCGGCGCGGCTCGGCGCGGACGTCGCCACCATCCCGTTCAACGTGCTGGAGCAGCTCGCCAAGCACCCCCTCACCGACATCGGCCTGAAGAAGTTCCTCGCCGACTGGGAGAAGGTGCCGAAGGAGACCAAGGAGTCGAAGTAGGTAGCGCTCGACGCCCCGGCGGCGCGTGCGCCGCCGGATGGCGATGACGATCGTGGGAGCGTGACCTCGCGCCCCATGGCTGTGTTCCTACTCCTGGCTGCTCCGGTGATCGCGCTCGGCCAGGCGACCGGCGCGGATGGGTTGCCGCTCCAGTGGCTGTGGCTGCTGGCCGGGCTGCTCCTGCTCGCGGCGCTCGCGTGGCTGCTGTTCGGGGGCGGGGTGCGCCGGGGTCCTCCATTGCCCCACGAGCGGCCGCCGCGACCGTGACTCTCCGGCACAGGCCATCGCCTCGCATCACGTCGCCAGCGCCCTGTCGCAGCCAGAATCTGGGTGGTTTCGCGGACGGCGCACGGCACGACCCATGCACAACGAGCGCTCGCCATGCGCACTCGCCCGCTCATCGCCTTCGCCGCCTCGCTGGTCGTGCTGTCCGCCTGCGTGACCACCCGCACCACCACTACGACCTGGAACGATCCCAACGGGGGAGGGGAGTGGTCACGCCCGGGCCACGTGGAGTCGGTTCGCGAGACCGTCCAGCGCGACGAGGGGAATCCGGCGGGTGGCGCCGTCGCAGGCGCGCTCATCGGCGGGCTGCTCGGGAGCGCCTTCGGCGGTCACTCGTACTACGGGCACTACCACGCGAGCGCAGCAGGCGCGGTGGCCGGCGCGGTCGGTGGCGCGATGGTCGGCGCAGCCGCCAGCCAGGGTTCGGCGGAGCGGCGCTGGTACGAGATCTTCGTCCGCTTCGACGACGGCGGGCTCGAGCGGTACGTGTACGAGGGCTACCTGCCGTTCCAGGTCGGGCAGCCGGTGGTCGCGGGCCCTGGCGGGCTCGCGCCGATGTGATCGTCGCGAGACTGCCTCCTCAGTCCCGGTTCCGTAGGGCCGGGGCTTGTCCCTCGCCTCCTGGAGGGCGGTACAGGATCCGTTCCACCTGCTCGACGGCACCCGCCAGCTCGTCGCGGCTGACGCGCGCGGCTTCGGCCCGCTCCTTCAGCTCGAGGCAACGCTCGGTCACGAGCCGCACGAGGAGGTGCCCCGCCGCCGTCTCCGCCTCGCCGCGCCAGCGCCGGGGCGCCTCGTCGGTCATGAGCCGATCGATCCGGTCGAACGCGCACACGACCTCGAGCCGCGCCAGCTCGAGCGCGAATCGCACGCCCGCCTCGGGCAGGGGCGCGCCGAGCCCGGCCGCGTGCCGCGCCCGCAGCTCCTCCGGGACCGCCTCGTCCCACGGTGGCGGCCAGGCGGCGATCTCCTCCGCCAGCGCCTCGGCGAAGCGCGCCAGCAGCCAGTCCTTCACGGGCTGCTTCTCGCGGTCGTAGAGGAAGTCCCAGCGGCGGTCGCGCCTCACGCCGGGGCCCCGACGAAATGGGTCAGCCAGCGGTCGAGGACGGCGGTGCACTCGGGCGTCTCGCGGATCGAGGCCGGATCCACGTCGCCCCACGCCGCGGCTTCGCCGCGCGCGCGCCGCAGCTCGGCGAGGAAGCGGGACCGCGCCCCGTCGAACTCCGGGTGAAACTGGACGCAGCGCACGCGATCGCCCGCCGCGAACGCCTGCACCGGTGTGCGAGCGTTTCCCGCGAGCAGCGTCGCGCCCGGCGGCAGCTCCGCGACGTGATCTTCGTGCGTCTGCTGGACGAGGAGGCGCCGCGGCAGCCCGGCGAAGAGCGGGTCGCGCTCGCCGGCCGCCGTGAGCTCGATCTCGACCGTCCCCGCCTCGCGGCCGCGCGGGTTCCGCTCGACGCGCCCGCCCAGCGCGCACCCGAGGAGCTGGTGTCCGAAGCAGACCCCCAGCACCGGAACCGTCCGCGCCGTCTCGATGAGCCACGCGCCCGTCTCCTCCATCCACGCGGTCGGGTCGGTGACGCTCGCCAGCGAGCCGGTGACGAGCACGCCGTGGAAGCCGGACGGTGCCGGGAGGGGGTGCTCGTAGGGGCGCACCACCGCCAGGGCGACGCGCGGCGCGAGGTAGCGGGCGAACCAGTCCGGGAAGTCGCCGAAGCGCTCGCGCATGGGGGCGGGGGCGGAGCCCGGCTGAACGATGAGGACGCGCTTCGCGAGGGCGGCCATGGTGGCCCTCTTTCCTGCCGCGGAACGGGGCGCGGCGCAAGGGACGGCCGCGACGACCACAGCCCCTCTCCCCGACCCTCGCCCCGCCTGGCGGCGGGGCGAGGGAGACGAAACCCTCGACCACGACCTCGAGCGCGTTTGGTGCCGGCTCGACCCAGGCGTTACACTCCCGCGATGCTCATCGTGATGAAGCCGCACGCCACGCAGGCGGAGATCGAGGCGGTCGCCGAGAAGATCCGCGGGCTCGGATACACGCCCCACGCCATCCCCGGCGCGCAGCGCGTCGCCATCGGCATCACCGGCAACAAGGGGGCGCTCGAGGTGGGGCTCTTCACGGACATGCCCGGCGTCGCCGACGCCATCCGCGTGTCGCAGCCGTTCAAGCTCGTATCACGCGAGGTGAAGGAGGAGGACACGGTCATCGACGTCGGTGGCGCGAAGCTCGGCGGTCCGGCGGTCGCGGTCATCGCCGGCCCGTGCTCCGTCGAGTCGAAGGAGCAGATCCTCGAGTCCGCCCGCGGCGTGAAGGCGCTCGGCGCCACGTTCCTGCGTGGCGGCGCCTTCAAGCCGCGCACGAGCCCGTACGAGTTCCAGGGGCTCGGGGAGGAAGGGCTGAAGCTGCTGGCGCTGGCGCGCGAGGCGACGGGCCTCAAGGTCGTGACGGAGGTGATGGACCCCGACGACCTCGCGATGTGCGCCGAGTACGCCGACGTGCTCCAGATCGGCGCTCGCAACATGCAGAACTTCTCGCTCCTGCGGAAGCTCGGCTCGGTGAAGCGTCCGGTCCTGCTGAAGCGTGGACCCGCGGCCACCATCAAGGAGCTGCTCATGGCGGCCGAGTACGTCCTCGCCCACGGCAACTACCAGGTGGCGCTCTGCGAGCGCGGCATCCGCACCTTCGAGACGATGACCCGCAACACGCTCGACCTCAACGCGATCCCCGTGCTGAAGTCGCTGACGCACCTCCCCGTCGTGGTGGATCCTTCCCACGGCATCGGCCTGCGCAAGCACGTGCCCGCCATGGCGCGGGCCGGAGTCGCGGCCGGCGCCGACGCCCTCATCATCGAGGTGCACCCCTGCCCCGAGCAGGCGCTCTCCGACGGCCACCAGTCGCTGGCGCTGCCCGAGTTCGCCGAGCTCATGAAGCAGGTGAAGGTGATCGCGGGCGCGGTGGGACGGCCCCTCGCCTCGTAGCGGCGGCGGGGGCGAGCCCCCGCCCTACAGATCCGTTCGCCCTGAGCGTAGGCCGGCGTAGCCGGCCGTAGTCGAAGGGCGAACGGTGCGGCCGGGGGTCACCGTGCCCGCCGC
>DATLJU010000147.1:0-8004 GCA_035538735.1 Anaeromyxobacteraceae bacterium
GGCGGGCGGCAGCGCACGCGCCATCGCCCCGGCGAGGGTCACCCCGCCGTCGACGAGCGCCAGCCGGACTGCCTCGAGCGCCTCGGCGGCGTCGGACGGCGCTTCGCTCGCAGCGGCTTTCACCCGGACCAGGAGAGCATCGACTTCGGCCAGCAGCGCCGGGAACACCGTGGCGTGGAGGTCGGTGCGCGACGGCACGAGCGCCACCGCGATGTGCAGCCGCAGGCGCAGACCCGTCGTGGCGCGCAGCAGGGCCGGATCCGGATCCGACGAGAGTGGACCGGGGGAGAGCGCGACGCGCTCGGCTCCGCAGAGGGCCTGGAGGACGCTGTCCGCCGCCGCCCGCCAGGCCGGATCTGGATCGACCTCACCGCCGAGCGCCGCCGTCAGGATCCCCTCCGCCTCCTCGGCCGAGGGCAGTGCCGCCGGGGCACCGAACGGAGTCACGCTCGCGGAGGGGACGGCCATGAGCTTCGCGGTCGGAGTCGCGGTCCCCGCCGCGGTCGCGGTCGGTGCGCCAGCGGCCGGCAGACCCGACGACGGCACCGGCGTCGCGGTGGTGCCGGGCGGCCGCGCTCGCCCCGGGAGCGGTGGCGGCACGGCTTTCGTCGCCATGGGCGTTGCGGGCATCGGCGCTCCTCGGTCGCTCCGTGCGACCCGACCCATGGAGTCTAGCCCGCGCGGGCAGCCCGACGGTGGCCGAGCGATGCCCCGAGTTCATGGTCGGAGAGCGATACCGACGTGCGCCTTCATGAGCGTCCACCTCCTCGGCGGCCACGCCGTGTCGCCTCGGCGCGGCGGGACGCCCGGTTGACAGCGCGGCGTGGGACGCTTAGGAATTTGAGCCTCTCCTCCGCTGCGAAGCCCTTTTCGCACACGCACGCACGAACCGAGTCGGATCCGCGCCGCGCGTCCCCCGCGCGCCACCCCTCAGGACGAGTCCCATGCCCGCTGCCGCTCCCGCCTCCGGCGCCACCTCTCCCAGCCTCACCGATCTCAAGCACATGAAGGTGGCGCAGCTCACCGAGCTCGCGACCTCGCTCCGCATCGAGGCGGCCGGCGCGCTCAAGAAGCAGGACCTCATCTTCGCCATCCTCCAGGCGCAGTCGAAGGCCGCCGAGGAGAAGAAGGAGGAGATGGAGGTCGGGGGCGAGGGCACGCTGGAGGTGCTCCCGGACGGCTTCGGGTTCCTGCGCAGCCCCGACTTCAGCTACCTGCCCGGCCCCGACGACATCTACGTCTCGCCCTCGCAGATCCGCCGTTTCAACCTGCGCACCGGCGACACCGTGCGCGGGACGGTCCGCCAGCCCAAGGAGGGGGAGCGGTACTTCGCGCTCCTCAAGGTCGACTCCATCAACGGGCAGCCGCCCGAGGAGAGCCAGTCGAAGGTCCTCTTCGACAACCTGACGCCGCTCTACCCGACGCAGCGGCTCCGGCTCGAGCACGATCCGAACGAGATGACCACGCGCGTCGTCGATCTCTTCGCGCCGATCGGGAAGGGCCAGCGCTGCCTCATCGTCTCGCCGCCGCGGGCGGGCAAGACGGTGCTCCTGCATAACATCGCCCACGCCATCACCACGAATCACCCCGAGGTCACGCTCATCGTGCTGCTCATCGACGAGCGGCCGGAGGAGGTGACCGACATGGAGCGGACGGTGAAGGGCGAGGTCGTCTCCTCCACCTTCGACGAGCCCGCCACCCGGCACGTGCAGGTCGCGGAGATGGTCATCGAGAAGGCGCGGCGCCTGGCGGAGCACAAGAAGGACGTCGTGATCCTGCTCGACTCGATCACGCGCCTCGCCCGCGCCTACAACTCGGTCGTCCCTCCCTCGGGGAAAATCCTCTCCGGCGGCGTCGACTCGAACGCGCTCCACAAGCCGAAGCGCTTCTTCGGAGCGGCGCGCAACATCGAGGAGGGCGGCTCGCTCACGATCATCGGCACCGCGCTCATCGACACCGGCAGCCGGATGGACGAGGTGATCTTCGAGGAGTTCAAGGGGACCGGCAACTCCGAGATCGTCCTCGACCGGAAGCTCATGGAGAAGCGCATCTTCCCTTGCATGGACATCGCGAAGAGCGGCACGCGCAAGGAGGAGCTGCTCCTGACCCCCGCGTGGCTCTCCAAGATCTACATCCTGCGCCAGACGATCCTGAACGGGCTCGACAACGTCGAGGCGATGAAGTTCACGCTCGACAAGTTCCGGCAGGTGAAGAACCACGACGAGTTCTTCAAGATGATGGTCGGGGGTGGCAAGTAGGGCGGAGGTCGTCCCCCCGCCTCGGCGCCCTTGACGGCACCCCGCGAAGCGACTAGATCCCGCCCCCTTGCGGCCCGGACCATGGCGCTCACGCCATGCAAGCGGCCGCGCCCGAGAAGGAACCATGCGCGAAGGCATCCACCCCGAGTACAAGCTGGCCAAGGTCACCTGCGCCTGCGGGAACGTGATCGAGACCCGCTCCACGCGCGGGGACTTCCACATCGAGATCTGCGCCAACTGCCACCCGTTCTTCACGGGCAAGCAGAAGATCATGGACACCGCCGGCCGCATCGAGCGCTTCAAGACGCGCTACGCCGCGGCGCCGGCCGCCGCCCCCGCGAAGGCGGAGGCGAAGCCCGCTCCGGCCAAGAAGGCCGAGCCGAAGAAGGCCGAGGCCAAGGAGAACCGCGCCGCGAAGCGCGCCAAGGCCCACGCCGGCAAGCCGAAGCCCAAGGCCGAGGCCAAGCCCGCCGAGGCGGCCCCGGAGGCCCCGGAGGCCGCGCCGGCCGAGGGCGCCCAGGGCGGCGAGACGCCGAGCGCGTAGCGAGCGCGACGCAGTCGCTCGAGCGGCGGTGCCCTCCCGGGCGCCGCCGCTTTCGTTTGTGCCGTGTGCGTCCGCACCCTCCTTGCGACGGCTCCGACGCTCGTTGTACTGGGAGGCCGTGAAGGAACTCCCTCCGCTCGCGGCGCGCTGGATCGGCCTCGCCGCCCTGGTGCTGCTCGCCGGATGTCCTCAGGAGCGCCCCGGCGCCGAGAAGCAGATCCCGGCCCAGCGCGTCCCGCCCGCCATGTCCGTCGAGCCCGCGCCCGCAGACGCCGGGATCCCCGCCGCGGACGCGCGTCCCGCGGCGGAAGCGGGGGGAGCGCGGCGACCCTGAACGTCGGTGAGGTATAAGAGGGAGCGGGTGGAACCCCTCATCCTCATCACCGACGACGAGCCCTCGAACCTCGAGTCGCTGGCGCGCATCTTCGCGCGCGAGGGGTGGAAGGTCCTCACGGCAGGCTCCGGCGCGGAGGCGCTCGATGTCCTGCGGCGGGAGAAGGTGACGGTCCTCGTCACCGACCTCATGATGCCGGGAATGAGCGGGGAGGCCTTGCTTCGGGCCACGCGTACCCTCTCGCCCGAGACCGAGGTCGTGCTCGTGACCGCCTACGGCACCGTCGAGGCGGCCGTCTCCGCCATGAAGGAGGGGGCCTACGACTTCATCACCAAGCCGGTGAAGCGCCACGCCATCGTGAAGTCGGTGCGGCAGGCGCTCGAGAAGGCGAAGCTGGTGGCCGAGAACCGCGCGCTCCGGGCCCAGCTGGCCGGGCTCGGCGCGGCGGCGACGCAGAGTCCGCTCATCGGCAACGCCCCCGCCTTCCGCTCCGCCCTGAACGCGCTCGAGCAGGCCGCGCCCACCGCCGCCACGGTATTGCTCACCGGCGAGAGCGGCACGGGGAAGGAGCTGGCGGCCCGGCTCGTCCACGACCTGTCGCCGCGCGCGGGCGGGCCGTTCGTGCCCATCAACTGCGCCGCCATCCCGGAGACGATCCTCGAGTCCGAGCTGTTCGGGTACGAGAAGGGCGCCTTCACCGGCGCGGCGGCGCGCAAGGAGGGCCGTTTCGAGCGCGCTCACGGCGGCACGCTGTTCCTCGACGAGGTGGGCGAGATGTCGCCCGGACTGCAAGTCAAGCTGTTGCGGGTCCTGCAGGACGGCGTCGTGGAGCGGCTCGGCGGGACGCAGCCGGTGCAGGTCGACGTCCGGATCGTGGCCGCGACGAACAAGGACCTCGCGGCCGAGGTGCGGGCGGGCCGCTTCCGCGAGGATCTCTTCTACCGCCTGAACGTCATCGCGGTCCGGCTGCCGCCGCTCCGGGAGCGGCGGGAGGACGTCCCGCTCCTCGCCAGCGCGTTCCTGCGCCGCCTCTCGCAGAAGCACGGGAAGTGCATCGAAGGGTTCACGCCGGTGGCGCTCGCCGCGCTCGAGGCTTCGCTCTGGCCCGGGAACGTCCGCGAGCTCGAGCACGCGGTCGAGCGAGCGGTGGTGCTCACGCGCGGCGGCCTCCTCGACGAGGGCGACCTGCCCGAGGCGGTGCGGCGCACGGTGGCGTCCGGGCCGCTCGCGCCGGCCCCGCCCGCGGGCGCCCCCGCCACCCTCGCCATCCCGGTCGGCACACCGATGGAAGAGGTCGAGCGGATCGTCATCCGCGAGACGCTGCGGCAGACGCGCGGCGACAAGACGCTCGCGGCGCAGATCCTCGGCATCGCCGCGCGGACCATCTACCGCAAGCTCGACCGCGATGAGAGCGGGCGGCTCGTCGAGCCCGGCGGCGGCCAGGGCCAGGACTGAGGCGCTCGATCGCCTGCCAATTTGGCGATGCCCGGCCGCGGGCGCCGCGGGGCCTTGCCAAAATGACAGGAGACCGCTCGAGGCTCCCTGGCAAGCAAGCAGCGCGCATAGAAATCTTCAGTCGTCGCGGGATGTTGCATGATGCGAGCGGCCGGCGACGCTGGCACGACCGTTGCTCACCACCTACCGGGGCGCCCCCCGCATGCTCGATCTCTTCTTCAGGAAATACGCCTGGACGGCCAACCTGGCGCTGCTGTTCGCAGCGGCGTGGCTCAGCGCACGGAGCGTGAACACCGTCGTCGCGGCGCTCATCCGGCCGCGTCCGAACGTCGATCTGACCGCCCTCCCCTCCGCGTCCTCGCGGCAGGCCGCCCCGCCGCGCCTCGAGCCGGAGAAGCTGTACGCGCTCATCGGCCAGAAGCCGCCGCCTCCCCCCGCGAGCGGTCCCGAGAGCGCGGGTGCGACCCCGCCCCAGGCGCCGCAGAATTGCGCCGATCAGAGCGCGGCTCCGGTGAAGAGCGGCCTGCGCGCCCAGCTCGTCGCCGCCGTCGTCTCGGACCACCCGCGGTCCTCGATCGCCTCGATCACCGACCTCAACACCCGCGAGACGCGCGTCTACGGAGTCGGCGACTCGCTGCTCGGGGCGACGCTCCTCTCCGTCGAGCGGCTGCGCGACGATCGGGACACCACCGGGCGCGGCTCCAAGGTCGCCGCCATCGTCTGCAACGCCGGGCAGAAGGAGTACGTCGACTTCGAGGGCGAGAGCGCGGGCGCGCCGCCGCCTCCTCCGCGTCCGATGGTCCGTGGTGCGGAGGAGGCCGAGCCCGGGGGCGGCGCCTCGAGCACCGCCGACGGCGTCAAGAAGCTCGCCGACAACCGCTACGAGGTGAAGAAGAAGTTCATCGACGAGACGCTCTCGAACCTGAACAACGTCGCGACGCAGGCGCGCATCGTCCCCTCGTTCAAGAACGGCGTCGCGAACGGCTTCAAGCTCTTCTCCATCCAGCCCGGCTCGCTCTACTCGGCCATCGGCGTGGAGAACGGCGACGTCATCCAGCGCATCAACGGGTTCGAGATGAACTCGCCCGACAAGGCGCTGGAGGTGTACCAGAAGCTGCGCGACTCGCAGCACATCTCGATCGAGATCGACCGCAACGGGCAAAGCATCCGCAAGGAATACAACGTCACGCCGTGACGCCCCATCGGCCGTGAACCGAGACACCATGCGCAACCTCTTCCTCCTCCTCGCCGCGCTGCCGGCGCTCGCGCTCGGCCAGGACGCCGGCGCGCCTCCCGCGGCGGCCGCCCCGGGCCAGTCGCCCGGCGCGCGGTCCTCCGCGGCGCGCGCCGCCCAGCAGGCGCAGGGCGCGGCGCCCGCTCCGGCGCCGGCACCGCCTCCACCCAACGGCGGCCCGGGGCGTCCGGCGCGTCCGGGGTCCCGCCCGCCGGCACCGGCCGCGGCCGCGCCGCCGGGCGCCGCCGGCGGGACCGCCCGCGCCGAGGGCCCCTGCAAGCCGATGGAGGGCAAGTTCCTCCTCGCCTTCAACAAGGCGGACATCGTCGACGTGCTGGAGCAGGCGAGCCGCTGGACGTGCCGCAACTTCGCCTTCACGGACGAGGTGGCGCGCGGGAAGATCACGCTGCTCTCGAAGACGCCGGTCTCGGCGGACGAGGCCTATGCCGCGTTCCTCGCCGCGCTCACCGCGAACAACATCGCCGTCTATCCGTCCGGCAAGTACTACAAGCTCGTCCGCATCGCGGACGTGAAGAAGACGCCCATCCCGACCTACCTCGAGGATGGAACGCCCGTGCCCGCGATCGAGCAGCCGATCACGAAGCTGTTCCGGCTGCACTACGCCGATCCCGATCAGCTGCGCGGCATCATGGGGAACTTCACGTCTCCCCAGGGCGCGGACATCCAGTCCATCCCGCCCGACGTCCTCATCGTCACCGACCTCGGCCTCAACGTGCGCCGGATCGAGCGCATGCTTGAGGCCCTCGACCGCCCCGGCTCGGGGGAGCTCATCCACTTCATCCAGGTGCGCTACGCCTCGGCGCGCGACCTCGCCGACAAGGTGAACCAGGTCTTCCAGGCCGGACCGGCGGCGGGCGCCAAGCCGGGCCGCCGGCCGATCATCGGCGGCGTCGCGCCCGGGACGCCGGGCGCGCCGGCGCCCGCCCCCGGCGCGGCGGAGGAGGGCGGCGCGCTCTCGATCTCGAAGGTCATGGCCGACGAGCGCACGAACAAGCTCGTCGTCATCGCCGACGACAAGAGCTTCCAGCGCATCAAGGACCTCGTCGAGCAGCTCGACTTGCCGACCGCCGGCGAGGGGCAGATCCACGTCATCTTCATGCGGAACGCGGCGGCGGAGGACCTGGCGCAGACGCTCTCCGCGCTGGCGCAGGGGCTGGCGACGACCCGCCGGCAGGGCACCCCGGGCGCCCCCGCTGGCGTGACGCCGGCGATCCAGCCGGCGCAGGGACCCGCCGGCCCCGGCGGTACCCCCGGCGTGACGACGGCGGCGCTCTTCGCGGGCGAGGTCAAGATCACCGCCGACAAGGTGTCCAACGCCCTCATCGTGCTCGCGAGCGGCTCCGACTTCGCCACCATCCAGCGGCTCGTCGACAAGCTCGACCGCCCGCGCCGGCAGGTGTTCGTCGAGGCGGTCATCCTCGAGGTGAACCTGTCGGACGAGACGGACTTCGGCATCTCGGCGCACACAGCCATCCCGTACAAGACTTCCGACGGGACCGGCTACATCCCGCTTGCCTCGGAGACGGGGCGCATCAACACGTTCAATCCGGCGAGCGTCGTCGGGCTCGGCGGCTTCCTCACCGGCCTCGTCGGCCCCGCCTCGGCAGAGCTGAGCGCGGTGCTGCCAGGGGTCCCCAGCCTGTCGATCCTGGTGCAGGCGCTGCAGACGAACTCCGACGTGAACGTGATCTCGACGCCGCACATCCTCGCCTCCGACAACGAGGACGCCGAGATCACCGTGGGCCAGAACGTGCCCTTCCAGGCGGGCTACAACGCCGGCGTCGCCAACCTCGCCGCCACCACCGGCGGCGCCACCACCGCGGCCGGTGTCACCGGGGCCTCGACCGCGCTCCTCAGCACCATCGCACCCATCCAGCGCCAGAACGTGGAGCTGCGGCTGCGCATCAAGCCGCAGATCACGGAGGGCGACAACGTCCGCCTGCAGATCGACGAGCAGACGGAGGAGATCGCGAGCAAGGATCCGATTCTCGGGCCGACCACCGCCAAGCGGACGGTCAAGACCAACATCTCCGTGAAGGATCAGGGCACCATCGTCATCGGCGGTCTCATCCAGGACCGCACCATCCAGTCGGTGCACAAGACGCCGCTGCTCGGGGACATCCCGGTGCTCGGCTGGCTGTTCCGCGACACCGTCACC
>DATLJU010000148.1:0-6291 GCA_035538735.1 Anaeromyxobacteraceae bacterium
GTGGGTCGATGCCCCGTTTCGATCAGTTCACCAGCGTCGGCCGCGGCAGGGTCGGGGTGAAGTCGATCATCTCCACGCCCGGCGGCGCGATGGCGAAGGTGACCTCCTCGCGCCACCCTTCGGCGTCGCCGCCCACCTGCAGCGGCATGGGGCGGTCGAACTGGACCCTGACGCGCTCGGCGTGGAAGTCGATCAAGGACGGGCTGCACCACTCGCCCGACCAGATGCGCGGGAGGTTCCACACGACCGAGGGCACCGACAGCTCGGTCGCGATGCGGAGCTGCAGCATGCCCGGGCGCGCTTCGGCGAAAGGGAAGGCGCGCATGCCGTAGCCGTAGAACGGCACCGTGCTGGCGGCCGCCAGCATGCAGGGGCCGGCGTAGAGGGGCTCGCCCTGACCGACGGGGGCGCCGACCTGCCGGCCCTGGCCGTCGAGGCGGTAGGCGGGGCCGCCGAGGTTCGTGATCTCGCAGTACGCCGAACGCCGCTCGGCGAGGTAACGCGGCGCCGTGCGGAGCGCGGCCGAGAGGGCGTATCCGGGGATGCCGGCCGACAGCCGGCGCAGCGCGGTGCCCGACAGGCGCTCCTTCAGCCAGTAATAGTCGTTGAGGACCGCCGCATCGACGCCGACGCCGGCGAACGGCGTGCGCTTGCCGCCGCACGTGAGAAGCTCCATCCGGCGTACCCGCCGCGCCGCGCCGGTCGCGAACGCGGCCAGTTCCTCGATGTGGGCCGAGCGGCGGGCACCCACCACTTCGGCGACGGCGTTCCCGGTCCCGAGCGCCAGCACGCCGAAGCGCGGCGCCGTCACGCCACGGCGCTCGGCGCCGTCGAGGATGTGGTTCACCCAGCCGACGAAGGTGCCGTCGCCGCCGCCGGTGAAAACGGTTCCGTAGCCGCGAACCACCACAGCTTCGGCGATCTCGTGCGCCTCCCCGGCGGTGCGAGAAAAGTAGAGGTCGCTCTCCGGGACGACGCGTTGCAGCGACGCGCGGAGCGCTTCGTCGACCTGCTTCGCGTTCGCGTTGAGGAGCACGGCGAACCCCTGACGCGGGCTCTGCGCGTTCCTCAACCGAGCTGCGGAGTACGTCATCATCGAGGCGTCTCCTGTCCCGTGGCGGCGGTACGACGGCTGCGCCACGGGTCCGAGCAATCTAGGTGCCACGGCGCGTCAACACGGCTATCCCCTGGATATTCCATTTGATGCGGGGCAAGAAAGGTCGTCCCATGTGGGGAACGAATCGCGTCGGGAAGGTGGCGGTTGCGTAACAGTCTACGCACCTCGGCGGGGGCCTTTTTTCGCGGCCGCCGCCGTTTGACACGCTGACCCGCGGACTTAGGTTGCCCCCGTCAGGAGGATTTCCCACATGGCGAAGATCATCGGCATCGACCTGGGCACCACGAACTCCGTGGTGGCCGTGATGGAGGGCAAGGAGCCCGTCGTCATCACGAACGAGGAGGGCTCGCGCCTCACCCCGTCGGTCGTAGCCTACACGAAGGACAGTGAGCGGCTCGTCGGGCAAGTGGCCAAGCGGCAGGCCATCACGAACCCCGAGAAGACCATCTACTCGATCAAGCGGTTCATGGGCCGCCGCTACTCGGAGGTCGGCGAGGAGATCAAGCGGGTCCCGTACCACGTGGTGGAGGGGCCGAACGGCGACGCGCGCATCGCGATCGAGGGGAAGCAGTACTCGCCGCCCGAGATCAGCGCGCAGGTGCTGCTCAAGCTGAAGCGCGCCGCCGAGACCTACCTCGGCGAGAAGGTGACGGACGCCGTCATCACCGTCCCGGCCTACTTCAACGACGCGCAGCGGCAGGCCACCAAGGACGCCGGCGAGATCGCCGGCCTCAACGTGCGGCGCATCGTGAACGAGCCGACGGCCGCCGCGCTCGCCTACGGCCTCGACAAGAAGAAGAACGAGAAGATCGCCGTCTACGACTTCGGCGGCGGCACCTTCGACATCTCGATCCTCGAGGTGGGCGAGAACGTGGTCGAGGTCCTCGCCACGAACGGCGACACGCACCTCGGCGGCGACAACATCGACCAGCTCGTCATCGACTGGCTCATCGCCGAGTTCCGCAAGGACACCGGCATCGACGTCTCGAAGGACAAGATGGTGCTGCAGCGGCTCAAGGAGGCTGCGGAGAAGGCGAAGATCGAGCTTTCGTCGACGATGGAGACGGAGATCAACCTCCCGTTCCTCACCGCCGACCAGACCGGCCCGAAGCACCTCGCCATCAAGCTCTCGCGCGCCAAGCTGGAGCAGATGGTGGAGCCGCTCATCACGCGCTCCCTCGAGCCGACCCGCAAGTGCCTCGCCGACGCGAAGCTCGAGCCGTCGCAGGTGGACGAGATCGTCATGGTCGGCGGCCAGACGCGAATGCCGGCCATCCTCGCCTCCGTGAAGAAGTTCTTCGGCAAGGAGCCGAACCGCACCGTCAACCCCGACGAGGTGGTGGCGATTGGCGCGGCCGTCCAGGCGGGCGTCCTCTCGGGCGAGGTGAAGGACATCCTGCTCCTCGACGTGACCCCGCTCTCGCTCGGCGTGGAGACGCTGGGCGGCGTGATGACGAAGCTCATCGACCGCAACACCACCATCCCCTGCAAGCGGTCGGAGACCTTTTCCACCGCCTCGGACGGGCAGACCTCGGTCGAGATCCACGTCCTGCAGGGCGAGCGTGACATGGCGCGTGACAACCGCACGCTGGGGCGGTTCCACCTCGAGGGCATCCCGCCCGCGCCGCGCGGCCTGCCGCAGATCGAGGTGACGTTCGACATCGACGCGAACGGCATCCTCAACGTCTCGGCCAAGGACAAGGGCACCGGCAAGGAGACCAAGATCACCATCACCCACTCCTCGGGCCTGGCCAAGGACGAGGTGGAGAAGATGGTGGCCGATGCCCGCGACCACGAGGCCGAGGACAAGAAGCGGCGCGAGGAGGTGGAGGAGAAGAACCGCGCCGAGAACCTCGCCTACCAGATGGAGAAGCTCGTCAAGGACAACAAGGAGAAGCTGTCCGCGGCGACGGTGAGCGAGATCGAGGACGCGGTGAAGAAGGTGCACGAGGTCCGGGAGAAGGGCTCCGCCGACGAGATCAAGGCGGCGGTGGAGCGCCTCGAGAAGGCGAGCCACAAGGCGGCCGAGGAGCTCTACAAGACGGCCGGAGCCGGCGCGGAGGGCGGCCCGCAGCAGCCGCCGCCGCCCGCCAGCGGCCCCGGCAAGAAGGAGGACGTGGTCGACGCCGAGTACAAGCAGGTCTGACCCGACGCTGACGCACGCCCTCGCGGTCCGAGACGCCCGCGATCCACCAGGATCGCGGGCGTCGCCGTCTCGGAGCCATCGGGCTCTCCGCGCGGCGCTGGCGTCGCTGCCCGGGCCGCCCTACCATCCGGGGCGGTGCACCTCACCATCCTCAGCCGCTCGACAGCCATCTATACGACCCGCCGTCTCGTGGAGGCGGCGCGCGGCCGGGGACACCGCGTCCGGGTGCTCGACCCGGTCCAGGTCGAGATGGGCCTCGGCGGGACGACCCCCGCGCTCTTCTACCGCCGCGGGCGCTTCCCGCGCACCGACGCGGTCATCCCACGCATCGCGCTCTCCGTGAACCCGTACGGCCTGGCGGTCGTGAACCAGCTCCAGCTCCTCGGGGTCTCCGTCCTCAACTCGGCCCAGGGCATCTCCGCCTCGCGCAACAAGATGCGATGCCTTCAGCTCCTCGCCGGGCAAGGGATCGGAGTGCCACTCACGGTGATGGCGAGCGACGCCTCCGGCCTCAAGGAGATGGTGAAGCACGTCGGCGGGCTGCCGGTGCTCGTGAAGCTCGTCGCGCAGAGCGAGAAGACGGGGCTCATGATCTGCGAGTCGCTGCCCTCGCTGGAGGCCGCGCTGGAGGCCATCCTCGGCCTCGGCCAGAACATCGTCGTGCAGCAGTACGTGAAGGGTGCGCGCGGCCGCGACCTGCGGGCCTTCGTGGTGGGCGGCCGGGTCGTGGCGGCGCTGCGGCGCCGGGCCCGGGTCGGGCGCTTCGCGCGCACGCTCGCCCGCGGGGCGCGGTTCGAGGCCTGCCAGCTCACGCCCGAGGACGCGCGGGTGGCCGTGGAGACGGCGCGGGTGGTCGGGCTCGAGGTGTGCGCCGTCGACATGCTGGAGGTGAAGGGCGGTCCGCTGGTGTTCGAGGTGAACAGCTCGCCCGGGCTGCGCGAGGCGGAGGAGGCGTGCGGGGTCGATGTGGCCACCACCATCGTGGCCCGCGCGGAGGAGCTGGGCGCCGCGCGCCCGACACCGCTCGCGGTGGCGCGGCCGCGTCGCGGCCCGGCCCGGCGAGCGCAGCTTCGGTGAATAGTTGGGGCCACCCGCGCGTCTCTGCTATGGAAGCGCGATGGAGGTCCCCCGCATGCCCACGTCCCGCTCGCTCGTCCTCGCCGCGCTGTGCGCGCTCGCCGCGCCCGCCCTGGCCTCCGATCCGGGTGCCGAGGCCGGCCGCGCGTACGCGCTCGACACGACGGCCTCGACGGCGTCGGTCGAGGCGGGTCGCCCCGGCAAGCTGGTCGTCGTCATCCGCCCGACCGCCCCGGGCTGGCACGTGCACCCGCAGGCGCCGCTCAAGGTGCGCTTCGAGGCGCCCCCGGCTCTCAAGGTGCAGAAGCCGGAGCTCGGGCGCGGCGACGCCATCGACGCCCAGGCCGGCGCGCCGCGCTTCGAGACGCCGTTCGTCGCCGCCGCGCCGGGAGCGGTGGAGGCGAAGGCCCGGGTGGATTTCTTCATCTGCAGCGACCAGGCCTGCGTGAAGCAGACGCGGACCGTCCCCATCCCGGTCGACGTGAAGTGACATGAGGACGCTCTACGGCGTCAACCCCGTCCGCGAGCTCCTGCGCGCGGGCGGCGAGGGGCTCGCGGAGCTGTGGCTCGCCGCCGGCGAGCGGGGCCGAGCCCTGTCCGAGCTGGCCGAGGCGGGGCGCGCGCGGGGCGCCAAGGTGCGGGAGGCGCCGCGCGAGAAGCTCGACCGCCTCGCCGGGACCGACCGGCACCAGGGCGTCGTGGCGGTGGTCGCGGACTACCGCTACCGCGAGCTCGGCGAGCTGCTCGAGAGCGCGCGGGCCGCGGGCGCGCCGCCGCTCGTCGTCGTGCTGGACGGGATCGAGGACCCCCAGAACCTGGGCGCCATCATCAGGTCCGCCCATGCGCTCGGCGCGCACGGTGTCGTCATCCCCAAGGATCGCGCGGCGGGCATCACGCCGGCGGCCGCCAAGGCGTCGGCTGGCGCCGTCGAGCACTGCCCGGTGGCTAGGGTCACGAACCTGGCCCAGGCGCTGGAGCGCTTGAAGGAAGCGGGCGTCTGGACGGTAGCCACGGACGCCAGCGCCGATGAGCCCATCTCCGCCGTCGACCTCACGGTCCCGACGGCGCTCGTCATTGGCTCGGAAGGGGCAGGGGTGAGGCCGCTGGTGCGCCGGACCTGCGATCGCGTCGCGCGCATCCCGATGCAGGGAAAGGTGGGCAGCCTCAACGCCTCCGCCTCGGCCGCCATCGCGTTGTACGAGGTCCTGCGGCAGCGAACCGCGGCGAAAAAACCTGCGCCATCTCATGCTTGACAAGGAAGGGCAGGGGGGCTAGAAACCGCCGCTCTACGTGGGTCGTAGGGCGGCACGGATCTGTTTTTGACGATGGTCGCGACCGCGCCGACCGAGTGTCGGATTCGGGCTGGCGTAGCTCAGGTGGTAGAGCAGCTGCCTTGTAAGCAGCAGGTCGCGGGTTCGAATCCCACCGCCAGCTCCAGTTCACGGGTGGCGGAGGGAAGGGCGAGAGTGAAGAGGAGTCGGAGGGGTTCCCGAGCGGCCAAAGGGAGCAGACTGTAAATCTGCCGGCTTACGCCTTCGGTGGTTCGAATCCACCCCCCTCCACCAAGTGTCTTTCGAGGAGTGAGAAGCACGCGGGAATAGCTCAGTTGGTAGAGCGTCAGCCTTCCAAGCTGAATGTCGCGGGTTCGAATCCCGTTTCCCGCTCCAGTCAGAGGTTGAAGCACGAGAAAGGACAAGCCCTCTTAGCTCAGTTGGCAGAGCGCGTCCTTGGTAAGGACGAGGTCTCCAGTTCAATCCTGGAAGAGGGCTCCAATTTTTAGAGAGAGCAGCGCCGCACATCCGGGAGCGCACATGGCCAAGGAAAAGTTCGAGCGTAACAAGCCGCACGTGAACGTCGGGACGATCGGGCACGTCGACCACGGGAAGACGACGCTCACCGCCGCGATCACGAAGGTGCTGGCGGCGAAGGGCATGGCGAGCTTCATGGCGTA
>DATLJU010000149.1:0-9957 GCA_035538735.1 Anaeromyxobacteraceae bacterium
CTCGTCATGACGAACCACCACTGCGCGCACGCCTGCATCGAGCAGCTCTCGACGGGCGAGCGCGACTTCGTGAAGAGCGGGTTCCACGCGCGCACGCTGGAGGAGGAGCCGAAGTGCCCCGCGCTGGAGGTGAACCAGCTCCTCGAGATCACCGACGTCACCGCCCGCATGAACCAGGCCACGGCCGGGAAGGAGGGCGCCGCCTACGGCCTGGCGCAGCGGGGGGAGATGGCGCGCATCGAGAAGGAGTGCCAGACCTCGGACCGGCTGCGGTGCGAGGTGGTGACGCTCTACCAGGGCGGCGTGTACGACCTGTACGAGTACAAGCGGTACCAGGACGTGCGGCTCGTCTTCGCCCCCGAGTTCGCCATCGCCTTCTTTGGCGGCGATCCCGACAACTTCATGTTCCCGCGCTACGACCTCGACGTCGCGTTCCTGCGAGTGTACGAGGACGGGAAGCCGGCGAAGATCGAGCACTTCTTCCGCTGGTCACCGCAAGGCGTGAAGGACGGCGACCTCACGTTCGTGTCCGGCAACCCTGGCGGCACCTCGCGCCAGCTCACGGTGGCGCAGCTCGAGTACGCCCGCGACGTCGCCCTCCCTGACGCGCTGCTGCGGCTCGCGGAGCTGCGCGGCCGCCTCGCCGAGTACCGCCACCGCGGGCCCGAGCAGGCGCGCCACTCGAACGCCAGCCTCTTCTACGTGGAGAACGGCTACAAGGCGCTGCGCGGCCGGCTCGGGGCTCTCCAGGACAAGGCGTTCTTCGCCTCGAAGGTGGCCGCCGAGCAGAAGCTGCGCGCGGACCTGGCGCAGGAACCGGCGCGGGCGAAGAAGTACCTGCCCGCCTTCGACGCGATCGCCCGCGCCCAGTCCGAGCTGAAGGAGATCCGCCACCCCCTGAACCTGCTCGAGCGCGGGCAGGGCTTCTCGGGCGACCTGTTCCGGTTCGCGCGCCAGCTCGTGCGGGGCGGCGAGGAGCGGCCGAAGCCGAACGAGCAGCGCCTGCGCGAGTTCCGCGAGTCCGCGCTGCCCGCGCTGACGCAGTCGCTCTTCAGCCCCGCCCCCATCTACCCGGAGTTCGAGAAGTTCCAGCTCGCCTTCTCCCTCGAGAAGCTGCGCGAGACGCTGGGCGCCGACGACCCCGCCGTGAAGAAGGTCCTCGGCCAGGCGTCGCCCGAGGAGCTGGCGGACCACCTCGTGAGCGGGACCAAGCTCGCCGACGTGGGGTACCGCAAGAAGCTGTGGCAGGGTGGGAAGGCGGCGGTCGAGGCGGCGGCCAAGGAGGACCCCATGCTCGCGCTCGCGCTGCGGATCGACCCCGACGCGCGCGCGGTTCGGAAGAAGTACGAGGACGGCGTCGAGGCGGTGACGAAGCGCAACTCGGAGCTCATCGCCAGGGCGCGCTTCGAGACGGAGGGGACGAGCACGTACCCCGACGCGACCTTCACGCCGCGGCTGTCCTACGGCACCGTGAAGGGCTACCAGGAGAACGGGCGCGAGGTGCGGCCGATCACCACCCTCGGCGGCGCCTTCGAGCGCGCCACCGGGCGCGAGCCGTACGCCCTGCCTAAGAGCTGGATCGACGCCAGGGGCCGGCTCGAGCTGACGACCCCCTTCGACATGGCGACGACGAACGACATCATCGGCGGCAACTCGGGGTCGCCCGTGGTGGACAAGGAGGGCCGGATCGTGGGGCTCGTGTTCGACGGGAACATCCAGTCGCTGGGCGGCGACTACGGCTTCGACCCGGCGCAGAACCGCGCCGTGTCGGTGCACAGCGCGGCCATCCTGGAGGCGCTGGAGAAGATCTACGGCGCCGACCGGATCGTGCAGGAGCTGCGGCAGGGCGCGCCGTCCGCGGCGCGCCGCTGAGGGCCAAGGTGGCCACCCTGCTCGAATCCGCTCAGAGCCCGCTCGCGCGGCGGCTCGACCGCGTCTTCGAGCTCTCCGCGCGCGGCACCACCGTGCGCACGGAGATCATCGCGGGCGCGACCACCTTCGTCACGATGGCGTACGTCCTGTTCGTGAACCCGGGGATCCTCGGCTCCGTCCCCGACGCGAACGGAAAGCTCTCCGCCGCCGCGGTGCTCACCTCGACGGCGCTCGTCTCCGCGCTCACCACCCTGGCGATGGGCCTCTTCGCGAACCTGCCGCTCGCGCTCGCGCCCGGCATGGGCCTCAACTCCGTGGTGACCTTTCAGCTCGTCGCATCGATGCACCTCTCCTGGCCGCAGGCGATGGGCGTCATCGTGGCCGAGGGCCTGGCCATCACCGCGCTCGTCCTGACCGGGCTCCGGCAGGCGGTGGTGCGATCGGTGCCCATCACGCTCAAGAAGGCCATCGGCATCGGCATCGGCCTGTTCCTCGCCTTCATCGGGCTCGTCAACGCCGGCTTCGTGTCGCGCAACGTCTCGGGGCCGGTCCCGGTCCGCCTCGGCGCGGAGGGGTACCTCTCCGGCTTCCCGATGGTGCTCTTCGCGGCGACGGTGCTCCTGACCGCGTTCCTCGTGGCGCGCGGCTACAGGGCCGGCCTGCTGATCGGCATGGCCGTCTCGACGCTCGTGGCACTACTGGCCCACGCGCTCGGCGTGCAGGGCGGGGTGGCGCCGCCGCCGGCGATCCTGTCGGTGCCCGACCTCGGCCAGCTCGGGAGGTTCGACTTCGGCTTCTTCGGCGTGCTCGGGCTCGCGCCGGCGGCCCTGGTGATCTTCTCGCTCATGCTGTCCGACTTCTTCGACACCGTCGGGACGGTGGTCGCGGTCGGGCAGGAGGCGCACTACCTCGACGAGAAGGGCGACTTCCCGCGGCCCGGGACGGTGCTCCTCATCGACTCGCTGGCGGCGGTGGCGGGCGGCGCCGCCGGCTGCAGCTCGGCGACGACGTACGTCGAGAGCGCGTCGGGCGCCGCCGCCGGCGGGCGCACCGGCCTCACCAGCGTCGTGACGGCGCTCCTCTTCGCGGGGTGCATCGTCCTGGCGCCGCTGGCCGGCGTCGTCCCTCCGCAGGCCACCGGCGCCGTGCTGGTCCTGGTCGGCTTCTTCATGATGCGCGATGTCGGCTCGATCGCGTGGGACGACTCCACCGAGGCCATCCCCGCCTTCCTGACGCTGGTGGTGATGCCCTTCACCTACTCGATCACGAACGGCATCGGCGCGGGGTTCATTTCCTACGCGGTGATCAAGCTCGCCACCGGCCGCGGGCGCGAGGTGCACCCGCTCATGTGGGCCTCCTCCGCGGCGTTTCTCGCCTACTTCGTCTTCAGCAAGTTCTGAGGCCTCAGCTCAACCGACCAAGGTGTCGCGGGTGCGCGGCGCCACCGGCGCCTCGAGCACCTCGCGCACCTTGGCCGCCAGCGCACGCGGCGTGAACGGCTTCGGCAGGAAGGCCGCCGGGCTGGGCGCCGCTCCGGCGAGCTCCGCCGCGTACCCGGAGACGAAGAGCGTGCGCAACCCGGGGCGGATCGCCTCGAGGGCTCTCGCCAGCGCCGGGCCGCTCATGCGGGGCATCACGACGTCGCTCACGAGGAGATCGATGCGCCCGCCGTGGTTGCGGGTGCGCTCGAGCGCCTCCGCGCCGCTGCGGCACGGGAGCACGTGGTAGCCGAGGGCGGTCAGGGCGCGCGCGTTCACGTCGAGGACGAGCCCGTCGTCCTCGACGAGAAGCACCGTCTCCCCGCCACCTCGCGTGGAATCCGCCGCCCGCGGCGCCTCCCCCGCCGGCGCGCCCTCGGCGCGGGGCAGCAGGATGTCGAAGCGCGTGCCACGACCGAGCTCGCTCGCGACCGAGATGTGGCCGCCCGCTTGCTTCACGGTGCCGTACACGGTCGCGAGTCCGAGGCCGGTGCCGCGGCCGGCCTCCTTCGTCGTGAAGAACGGCTCGAAGATGCGGGCCATCGTCTCGGACGACATCCCGGTCCCGGTGTCACTCACCGAGAGGAGGACCCACTCGCCGGGCCCGACCTCGCGCGACTCGGGGCTGCCGGCCGCGATCCGCACGTTGTGCGTCTCGAACGTGAGGCGCCCGCCGCGCGGCATGGCGGCGCGCGCGTTGACGGCGAGGTTGACGAGGACCTGCTGGAGCTGCGCCGGATCGACCTTGACCGCCCACGCGTCGGCCGAGACGCGGCTGGCGATCTCGATGTCCTCGCCGACCATGCGGCGCAGCATCCGCTCGGTCTCGAGGAGCAGCGCGTTCAGCGAGACGACGCGCGGCGCCACGACCTGCTTGCGGGCGAACGCCAGGAGCTGCCGCGTGAGCTGGGAGGCGCGCTGGGCCGCCTCGCGCACGACGGCCAGGTCCTCGCGGGCGGGCGAGCCCTCGGGGACGCCTTCGGCGGCGAACTCGGCCGCGGACAGGATGGAGGTGAGCAGGTTGTTGAAGTCGTGCGCCACGCCGCCGGCCAGCCGGCCGATGGCGTCCATCTTCTGCGACTGCGCCAGCTGCTCCTCGAGGAGCCGGTGCTCCGAGACGTCCCGGTGCGTCCCCACCATCCGCAGCGGCCGCCCGTCGTCGTCGCGCCGCACCACCTTGCCGCGGTCGAACATCCACTTCCAGCCGCCGTCCGCGGTCCGGAGCCGGTGCGTGCTCTCGTAGTGCGGGCTCCGCCCGTCGAGGTGGTCGCGCAGCCGCCGCATCGCCTCGGCGCGATCGTCGGGGTGGATCGAGAGCTCCCACTCCTGGATCGAGCGAGGCGCGTCGCCGGGGGCGTACCCCAGCATCGCCTCGTACGGCGCGTCGTAGACGATGGCGTCCTCGGAGATGCGCCAGTCCCACAGGCCGAGGTCGGTGCCCCACAGCGCCAGCTCGAGGCGCTCCTCGCGAGCTCGCAGCGCTCGCTCCGCCTGCTGGCGCTCCAGCTCCGCCCCGGCGCGGGCGGCGAAGATCTCGAGCAGCGCCCGGGCTTGCCCCAGCTCCGGCTGCGGCGAACGGTAGAGGGCGGCGAGCAGCCCGATGCGCGCCCCGGCGCTGTCGAGGAGCGGCGTGCCGACGCAGGCGTGGGCGTCGAGCTCGGACAGCAGCGGGTCGCGTGGGAAGAGCTGCCGGATCCCGGCGTTCCACCCGGCGCTTCGACCGGCGACGAGGTTCTCGCAGGGCGTGCCCTCGACGTCGTACTCGAACGGGCCGGTGAGCGCGCCGTCGGCGTGGAACGACAGCGTTCGCAGCCGGCGTCCGCCGGGGAGGAGCTCGGCCGCGATGACGTACTCGGCCCGGAGCGCGGCGCCGAGATCGGCGACGAGCGCGCGGAAGAAACAGTCGCCGGTGAGCGCCGAGAGCGAGCGCGCCGCGAGCGCCAGCGCGTCGTCCGCGACGACGCGGCCCGAGAGCGGCCGCAGCACGGCCGTGAGGCGACGCGGCAGCGAGGCGTGCTCCTGGCAGGCGACCTCCACGCGCAGCGGGCCGCGCCGGCCCAGCAGCTCCAGCTCGCCCATCCAGCGCGCGAGTGGACCTGCGTCCCCGCCCAGCACCCGGTCGAGCATGGCGCGCTGCCGGGCGCGCACGGCGTCGGGGAAGAGGGCATCGAGGGCACGGCCGGTCAGCTCCTCGGGCGTGGCGCCGAGCAGATCCGCGGCGAGGGCGTTCACCTCGAGGACGCGTAGCTCGCCGTCGACCGTCACGACGGCCGCCCCGCACAGCTCGCTCAGGATGCGGCAGCGCTCGACGGCGTCGTCGGCCGCGGCGTTGCCCTGCTTGACGTCGCTCAATCGCCCCTCTCCGGGTACAGTGTATCAGAGGGCAGCCGAGCGACCCACGCGAGATCCCCCTTTACGGGGATCTACGGTCAGTCACGCGCTCTCGTCAGGCGTCTCGGGGCACGGCGATCATGCGCTCCAGCGCGCGGCGCGCTCCGGCGGCCACGTCGGGCGGAACGTCCACCTCGTGCTTGCCGCGCACCAGCGCGTCGCGGACCATGACGAGATCGATCATCTTCATGTACGGACAGTGCATGCGGCAGCCGAGGCAGCCGTCCGCGATCACGAACTCCTTGTCCGGCCAGCGCTGCCGGAGCTGGTGCACGATCCCGTGCTCGGTCGCGACGATGAAGGTCTTGGCCTCCGGGTGGCGGGCGACGGCCGAGAGCATGGCGGTGGTGGAGCAGACCTCGTCGGCGAGCTCCACCACGTCCTGGCGGCACTCGGGGTGCGCGATGACGACCGCCTCGGGCCGGCCCGCGCGCGCCTTCCCCACCGACGAGGCCCGCAGCACGTCGTGCACCGGGCAGCACCCGTCGTAGACGACGATCTCCTTCTCCGGGACCTGGGCCGCCACCCACCGCCCCAGGTTACGGTCCGGGGTGAAGAGGATCTTCCGCTGCGGGAGCGAGCGCACGACGCTCGCCGCGTTGGCGCTGGTGCAGCAGATGTCGGAGAGCGCCTTCACCTCCGCCGTCGAGTTCACGTACGTGACGACCGCGTGATCGGGGTAGCGCGCCTTCCAGTCCTCCAGCGTCTCGGCGGTGATGGAGTCGGCCAGCGAGCAGCCGGCGGAGAGGTTGGGCAGCAGCACGCGCTTCGTCGGGTTCAGCACCTTGGCCGACTCGGCCATGAAGTGGACGCCGCAGAAGACGATGGTCGACTGCGCCGCCTTCTGCGCCTCGACCGCCAGTTGGAGCGAGTCGCCCACGAAGTCCGCGACCGCCTGGACCTCCGGCACCTGGTAGTTGTGGGCCAGGATGATCGCGTCGCGGTCGCGCGCCAGGGCGCGGATCTCGTCGTGCAGCTCGTGCGCGATGCCGGCCGACAGATCGCTCCCGGCGAGCGGATTCGCCACCGGGTCATGCATGGGGAGGACGGGCAGCGTCATGATGTCTTCACCCTGGCGCCGTGCGCGGGCCGGATCGAGCCCGTACCGGCGGGAAACAGGCGCCAGAACTCGCGTCGGACGAGGCCGACGATGGCGCCGCTCTTCGTGTGTCCGTGATAAGCGGCGACCGCCTCCAACATGGCCACGTCCTCGTCGGTGGCGGAGAAGCTGCGGACCTTGGCCGCGCGGCCGTTGCTCTTCTTCATAAATGTTATATAAGGTTTCGTTAGTGAGTCTATCCGACGTCACGCGGCCGCGCAACCCGGCGTCCATCCCGCCCTTGCAGCTCGCCGTCACCGCCGCCCTCGACGCCTCCTCGGCCGACCGCGACGTGGCCCGCGCCGCCGCGGCGCGTCACGGCCTGCCCTTCGCGCCGCGCCGCGGACGATCCCTGGCGGCGGTCGCGGCTCAGGCCGGCGCAGAGGCGCTGCTCGTCCTCTCGCCGCGCCGCTCGGCGCTGTTCGTGGACGGCGCCGAGCACCCGTGGCGCGCCGGCATGGCGGCGCTCCGGGTGAAGCGGCTGCTCTCGGGTGAGCGCGTGACGGTGGACGGCTTCCTCGACGCGGCGGGGCTCCGACCGGGGGACGCCTTGCTCGACGCGACGCTCGGGATGGGGATGGACGCCTTGGTGGCCGCTGCCGCGGTCGGGGCCGGCGGGCGCGTCGTCGGCGTCGAGGCCTCCCGGGCGCTGGCCGCCCTCGCGGCCGAGGGCCTGGCGCGGTGCGAGCTGGAGGCGGCCCGGCGCGTGGAGGTCGTGCACGGCGACGCGGCCGCGCTGCTGGGGTCGCTCCCGGCCCGGAGCTTCGACGTGGTGGTGTTCGACCCGATGTTCCGCCACGGCAGGGCGGCCGCGTCCGGCTTCGACCTGGTGCGGCGGCTCGCCGACCCGCGCCCGCTGGCGCCGGAGACGCTCGCTCGCGCACGGCAGGTGGCGCGGCGATGGGTGGTGGTGAAGGATGGCACGCCAGGGTGGGACCTGATCCGGCTGGGACTCCAGCCGATCCCGAGCGCGCGGGGGGCGAAGAAGATGTACGCCAGGGTGGAGGCGGAGGCTGGGTAGAGCGCGACTGCGACCGATTAACCCCCGCCCTTCGACTTCGCGCCGCTACGCGGCGCTACGCTCAGGGCGAACGGAAGGGAGCGCGCGGTCGGATGCGGCTCGCGCCGAGCAGCGCCCGCGCGCGCGGCGGCGCCATTGCGGAGCGCCGCATCGAGGACCGTGTTTGCCGGAACGCGCCATATTCACGGTAAGTGGCGGCGCGAGGACTGCCCGAGCGCTGCAGCGCGCCGCAGGCGCGAACTGCAGCGCGAGTTCCGCAGCGCCGCGAATGAGCCCGAAGTTCGCGCGTTCCGGCCCTTGGGAACCACGGCGGCGCGGAGCACGGGCGCCGACGCGCGCGCGGGCGCAGAGCGGCGCGTGTCACCCGCTTCGCGCCGGGCGCGCATGCGCAGGGGGGCGCCGGCTACGCCAAGGGCGTCGCTTCAGGCGAGGAGGGCGAGGGCTTCGGGGGGCCCTCGTGCATCTGCCCCGCCGGCAGCTTCTGGAAGAACGCTTCCGGATCCTCGAGCCGCAGCGCCTCGCGCAGCACCTCGTCGGTGTGCTCGACGACCACGATGTCGAGGCAGTCGCGCACCTTCTTCGGGATCTCGCGAATGTCCTTCGCGTTCTCCTTCGGGATGAGGACCTTCTTGATCCCGCCCCGGTGCGCCGCGAGGACCTTCTCCTTCAGGCCGCCGATGGGCAGGACGCGGCCTCGCAGCGTGATCTCGCCCGTCATCGCGACGTCCTTGCGCACGGGGAGCCGGCACAGCGCCGAGACGAGCGTGGTCGCCATCGTGATCCCGGCGGAGGGGCCGTCCTTCGGGATCGCGCCCTCCGGCACGTGGACGTGGATGTCCATGTTCTCGATGAAGCGCTTGTCGAGGCCCAGCACCTCGGCGCGCGAGCGAACGTAGCTCATCGCGGCCTGCGCCGACTCCTGCATCACCTCGCCCAGCTTGCCGGTGATCATGAGCTTGCCCTTGCCGGGCATCACCGTCGCCTCGATGGTGAGGAGCTCGCCTCCCAGCTCGGTCCAGGCGAGGCCGGTGGTGAGGCCGATCTGATCCTCCGCCTCGGCGGTGCCGTAACGGAAGCGCGGCGGACCCAGGAAGCGCTGCACCGCCTTCGGCCCGACGAGGTACTTCTTCTCGCGGCCGCTCTTCAGGACGTCCTTGGCGATCTTGCGGCAGATGCTCGCCACCTCGCGCTCCAGGGAGCGGACGCCCGACTCCTTCGTGTACCGGTGGATGAGCGCCTTCACCGCGTCGTCGCGGAAGGAGACCGACACGCCTTCCAGTCCGTTCGCCTCCACCTGCTTCGGCACGAGGTAGCGGCGGGCGATGGAGAGCTTCTCGAGGTCGGTGTAGCCGGCGATGCGGATGACCTCCATGCGGTCCTGCAGCGGACCGGGGATGCCGCTCATCGTGTTCGCCGTGCAGATGAACATGACCTTCGAAAGGTCGTAGTCGAGGTCGAGGTAGTGGTCGTTGAAGTTGAAGTTCTGCTCGGGGTCGAGGACCTCCAGCAGGGCCGCCGACGGGTCGCCGCGGAAGTCGGTCGACATCTTGTCGACCTCGTCGAGCAGGAAGACGGGGTTCCCCGAGCCGGCCTTCTTCAGCGACTGGATGATCTTGCCGGGGAGCGCGCCGATGTAGGTGCGCCGGTGGCCGCGGATCTCGGCCTCGTCGCGCACGCCGCCGAGCGAGATGCGGACGAACTTTCGCCCCATGCTGCGCGCGATCGACTTCGCGAGCGAGGTCTTGCCGACGCCGGGGGGGCCGACGAAGCAGAGGATGGGGCCCTTGATCTTGTCGACGAGCTTGTGGACCGCGAGGTACTCGAGGATGCGCGCCTTGGGCTTGCGCAGCCCGTAGTGATCCTCGTCGAGGATCTTCTCCGCCTCGGCGATGTCGAGCTTGTCTTCGGTGTACTCGTACCAGGGGAGGGTCAGGATCCAGTCGATGTAGTTCCGGACCACCGTGGCCTCGGCGCTCATCGGGCTCATCATCTTGAGCTTCTTGAGCTCCTTCTTGGCCTTGAGGGTGGCCTCCTTCGACATCTTCTTGTTCTTGATCTTCTCCTCGAGCTCCTGGATCTCGTTCTTGAACTCGTCG
>DATLJU010000150.1:0-11478 GCA_035538735.1 Anaeromyxobacteraceae bacterium
CCGCGGCCCTCGCGCGGCGCCCGACGAGCAGACCCCGCCTCCTGGGCTCCACCGAACACGACCGTGAGCGCCACCCGGCTACGGTGAGAGCACCTCGCCAAGCACGACGGGGTCTCGCGCAACGCCGAGGTCGCGCACATCGCGCACCGCTATTGACGCAACGGAAAGCAGGAATTGCCGACGCTCGGCCTCATATCGCCCCCGCCGGCGACGACCCCCCGTCCGATCGTCGCGCGCTGCCGCGGCGCGACGCTCATCTGTTCGTTCGGATCGTGGCTCGTGAGCGCTGAAGGGAAACGTCCAGCTTGCCGCTGGAACCCCCGGCAGCGAGATGAGGCTGCCCTCTCGTCGTCCGTCAGGTGAGGCGAGTAGTCGGTCGCCGGCCGGACTCGAGCGGGGTTCCCTGTGCCGCCGCGGCTCCCTACCTTCGCGCCAGGAGGAATGACGCGCATGGCGATGGGCGACGACGACAAGCTCGAAGGAAAGCTGGAGAACGCGAAAGGTCGGGTGAAGAGCGCCGCCGGCGAGATCACGGGCAACCGTGAACTCAAGGAGGAGGGTGCCCTCGACAAGCTCAAGGGCAAGGCGAAGGAGATCAAGGGCGCCATCAAGGACGCCATCGACAAGGAGAAGCACGAGCGGCGTTAGCTCAGCGACCCGTCGGCCCCGTTCCGCGCGGCACGCGGACCGGGGCTGACTTTTGCACGGAGCGTGAACGAGACGACGCTCCAACGCGCTTCCGCCCACTTCAGCGAGCGTCACGCGCGCGGCTCACGCCGCTGTCACTACCGCGCGCCTGGCGCGAGAAAGCCTGCTTCAATGCCGGCAGCGCGTGCGCGCGCTGCCCATGCCTTTCTCGAGGAGGCGGGACCGGGAGAGGGCAGCGGGCGTCCTGCCAGCCGGAGGCGCCACCGCCCTGCCCTCCAGGCCTCCCTCAGCTCCGGACGCGCGTGATCTCGATCGCCGCGCTGCGGGCGAACCGCAGCGAGCCGGGCTTCTCCACCGTGACGTCCGCCCGTTCGACGCCAGCATGAGACAGGCACAACGATGCGACGCGTTCCGCGAGCGCTTCGACCAGCCGGTACCGCGAGCCGTCGGCCGCCGCCAGGATCTCCTTCTTGACGCTTCGGTAGTCGATGGCGTCCTCCAGGCGATCACTCTCGCCGGCGCGGCGGAGATCGGCGTGGAGCGCCACGGTGATGAGAACGTCCTGCATCTCCCGGCGCTCCTCGTCATCGACGCCCAGAACGCAGCGAACGAGCAGCTCTCTGATCACGATGCGATCCATGAGTCTCTCCCCCCAGTGCTCACAGATGCCGCCGGCCGATGAGCGTCATGAACTCGGTCCTCGTCGCCACGGAGTCTCGGAAAGTCCCGAGCACGGACGACGTGGTCATCATCGAGTTCTGCTTCTCCACGCCCCGCATCATCATGCACAGGTGCTGCGCCTCGACGACGACGCCCACCCCGTTGGCCTGGATCGTTTCCATCACCGCGGCCGCGACCTGCTCCGTGAGCCGCTCCTGGATCTGCAGGCGCCGCGCGAAATGATCGATGAGCCGCGCCACTTTCGAGACGCCGATGACCCGTCCCTGTGCGATGTAGCCGATGTGTGCGCGCCCGAAGAACGGAAGCATGTGATGCTCGCAGAGACTGTAGAGCTCGATGTCACGAGCGATCACCATGTTGTGCGTCTGCTGCGTGAAGACCGCCTGGTGCACGATGTCGCGCGGAGTCCCGCGATATCCGGACGACAGGAACTCGAGGGCGCGCGCCACGCGAGCGGGCGTCTTCACGAGCCCCTCGCGCTTCGGGTCCTCGCCGATTTCGCGCAAGAGCTCGCGTACGAGCGATTCAACCTTGGCCACGTCCATGTGCGAGCGCTCCCCTCAGCCGGCGCGTCAACTCGAGGGCCGGCGCCATCGGATAGGGTGGCAGCGTCTCGACGATCGCCGCGAGCCGGGCGCCCGAGCCGGGGAGCGTCAGGTCCGGCGCGAGCTCGAGCAGCGGCGCGGCCACGAACCGGCGCGTGGTGACGTCGGGATGGGGCAAGGGCGGCTCGCTCGAGACGGAGTCGCCGTGGAGAAGCAGGTCGAGATCGATGGGTCGCGGCGCGAATCGATCGGCTCCGCGACGGCGCCCTTCGCCGGCCTCGATGCGGCCGAGCATCGCCTTCAGCGGCGCCGCGGGCTCGGTGCCGCGCACCTCGACGACGCCGTTCACGAAGGGCGGATCGTCCGGGCGTCCCACAGCCGGCGTCACGTAGAAGGTCGAAATCCCGAGCAGGCCGACCGCCTCGTCGAGGCGCGCCAGGGCTCGCGGCACGTGCACCTCCGGCTCCACGTTCGATCCCACGCCGACGAATACCCGGTCCATCAGGGCTGCGCCTCCCGGAGGTGTTGCCCGCCGTCGACATAGATGACCTGGCCCGTTACGAAGTCGCTCTCGAGGAGGAAGACGACGGCGCGCGCGACGTCCTCCGGCCCTCCGTGCCGCTCGAGCGGCAGCTTGCGCGCGAGCCGCGCCAAGTACGCCTCATCCTCGCCAGACGGGGGCAGGATGAGCCCGGGAGCGACGGCATTCACCGAGAGGCCTGGCGCGAACGCCAGCGCGGTCATCCGCGTGAGGGCCTCGAGGATGTGCTTGCTCAGATAGTAGCCAGCGTGGGCGAGGTCGAGGCCGGCGAGGCGCGCGTCGAGGAGGTTCACGACCTTGCCGCGCCCGGACTGCCGGGCGAGCGCGCGAGTGAGGACGAAGGGGGCCCATGCGTTCACCTTCACGTCCCCGACCAAGTGGTCGAGAGACGCGGCCTCGAGCGTCTCCGGCTCGAACACCGAGGCGTTGTTCACCAGGGCGTCGATCCGGCCGGCGCGCTCCCGAGCGTGCGCCATGAGCCCCTCCGCCTGCTCGGGAACGGCGAGATCGGCCTGGAGCGACACGGCCCGCGCGCCGAGACCCTCGAGCTCCGCGACGAGGCTGGTGGCGGCCTCGGCCGAGCGGGAATAGTGCACGACCACGTTCGCACCGTTCGAAGCCAGCGCGAGGGACACCGCACGTCCGATCCGGCGCGCCGCACCGGTCACAAGAACGGTCATCCCTGCGAGTGGTCCCGCCACGCGCTCAAGCTAGGCACTCCGGCGGGACCCGTGAGGTTGGGCTCGCGCGCTGGGTCTTACCCCACCAGGCTTGAACGTCGCTCGGGCGCCAGGTGTTGAGTGGGTGGCGGCCTCATCCTGCCCTTACCGCCCTGGCCTGACGTCAACGATTCGGACCAGGGAAGCCCCGTGTGCGGGATGGGGCCGCTTCCCCTCGCGGCAGGCACCGCGTGCCTTTCTTTGAACGCGCACCATCGCCAGGGGTTGAAATGGGGCGCGGCCCCGCTCGTCACGGTGACCCTGCCCGGCGTGGTCCAAACTCCTTCCACCGCCGGGTCCGAGCCGGGCCGCGCCTCAGGCCGACGAGCAGGGACCACCTAGGTTGTCGTGGGCATGAAGGGCGGTACCCGCCAATAAGAAAGGGGGCTGGCGTCACCGCCAACCCCCTGGAATTCTTGGTAGGCCCGGCCGGTATCGAACCGGCGACCCCTACCGTGTCAAGGTAGTGCTCTACCACTGAGCTACGGGCCTGAAGCGGAGGCGTTTCTACCCGCCGCGCGCCGGGGTGTCAACGCGCTCGACACCCCTTCAGAAGAACACGTCCTCCGCCGGCCGCTGCAGGCCGCGCCACTCGCGCAGGCGCGCCCGCGGCCGTCCCTCCACCCACTCGATATGCGCGTACGTGAGCTGCGTCGTCCGGCCGAGGCTCCCCACGTCGAGCGAGGTCATCGCGTTCCAGGTCCCGGTGTTGATGTAGACCTTGTCCCGCGCGTACTCCCGGTAGAGCGGCACGTGGGTGTGGCCCATGATGACGGTGTGGAACCCCCGCCGGCCGAGCAGGTGCTTCGCTTCGCGCTCCAGCGTCGGGAACGCCGTGTACAGGACGAGCCGCTCGATGATGACCGTCGGCGAGACCTCGTCGACGTAGGGGATCTTCTTCAGCAGCGCCCGGATGGCGAAGTCGACGCTCTTGGCGGAGATCTTGAAGACGACAGCCGGATCGTTGAGGAGCGCCCACATGAAGTAGCGCCTGAAGGGCGCCACCTTGTCGATGTACGGGCGGAGCGCCTTCTCGCGATTCAGCACCTCGATGATGTAGCGCGACCCGAGCGGCAGGTTGAGCGAGAGCTCCCCGCGCCGCTCCACGAAGTAGCGCTGGGAGTTGAACGCGTTCATCGGCTCGTGCTGCATCCCGTGCTCGACGTGGACGCCGTCGAAGTCGTAGCTGTCGAGGAGGTAGGCGTGCTTGCCGCCGACGGCGCGCGTCACCGCCTCGCGCACCCCCGCGAACAGGATGCCGGGGTCGTGATTTCCCATCATGAAGACGACCGCGTGCCCGGGCGTCGCCGCGAACCGGCGCAGCGCCTCGAACACCAGCGGGTGGCCGCGGATGATGGCCTCGGTCTTCTCGACCGCCACGCGCTCGGTGATCGCATCGTTGAGACGCCCGTCGAGGTCGACCGAGAGCAGGTTGAAGAAGTCGCCGTTGACGACGAGCTCCACCTCGTCGTCGGCGTGGTCGCCCGAGCGGTGGTAGTCGAGGAACTCCGTGAACTTGCCGTCGGCGCGGAAGTCCTCGAAGACGTTGACCGATCCGTCCTCCCGGTACGGCCCCTTCCCGAGGTGGAAGTCGGACACGACCAGCTTGAGCTTACGCCCCATCCTGGGGAGAGGATAACCCCAGGCCGCCCGGCTGGTAAGCGCGCGCCACCTCTGGGTGGGACCGGGCGATCACCCAGAGTCGGCCGGGACCCGCGCGCTCCGGACGAAGTAGAGGAAGTACTGGAACCAGCTCACCGCCACGCACTGGGCCGCGATGAGGCCGAGCGCGGCGACCACCGGCATCACCTGCTGCGCCGGCCACGCCAGGAACTCCGCCGCGAGCGACAGGACCACGGTCGCGGCGATGCTGAAGGTGGCGTACTTCCCGATCCTGGTCGGCGCGACCGGGATCTCGCGGCGCAGCCACCGAAGCGCGGCCGCCCCGAGCAGCTGCGCGGCGTCCCGCGAGATGACGAGGAGCGGCAACCACAGCGGGAGCCGGCCGCGCTGCCAGAGCGCGAACAGCGCGCAGGCGGCGAGGAACTTGTCGGCGATCGGATCGAGGAACGCGCCCAGCCGCGTGTACTGCCGCAACACGCGCGCGGCCAGCCCGTCGAGCACGTCGGTCGCCGCGGCCGCCGCGAAGGCGGCCAGCGCGCGAACGGTGTCGCCCCGGATGTACAGCACGAGGAAGACGGGCGCGAGCACGATGCGCGAGGCCGTGAGCGCGTTCGGCAGGGTGACCAGGCGCGACACCCGGGTCACGGCTCCTCCGGGAAGGCGAGCCGCTGCCGGAGCGGACCGTCGAGCTGCACCTCGTACTCGAGCGCCACGCCGCCGTCCGAGAAGTAGCGAGGGGCAGCCGCCAGCCGCGCCCGCCGGAGCGCGCCGTCGACCAGCTCTTCCAGCGCCCGGTCGCGCGGGAGCGCCTCGCCGACCTTGCCTCCTCCCGCCAGCGGCAGCGCCGCGATCGCGGCCCGGCACCGCCGCAGCGCGTCTCGCCGGGCCGCGCGCCGCGTCGCCCCGCGCACGACGGACAGGTTGGAGGCGGCATCCTGCAGGCTCGGCGCGGCGGTCGCGGCGCAACGGATGGAGGCGGCGGACGTGCCGGCGGCGCCGGCCACGCCCGGCTGGAGCGCCGCCGCGGCGACGAGAGAGAGCAAGGTGGCGCGGAGTCGGCGTCGCATTCCGGCCAGCCTCACCCGCGCCAGCGATCCCTGAGCGCGCGGAGCGCGACGAACGCCTCACGCGCGTCGCGACACGACTGCCCACGACACAGGAGCTCCGGGCGCAACACCTCCGCGCGCAGGAACGGGTTCGCGCGCCGCTCGTCGGAGAGCGTCGTGGCGGCGGGCTCCTCGCGGCGACCGCGCGCGGCGCGCGCCGCCTCGAGCTGCGCCCGCGCCTCGGCGTTGCCCGGCTCCAGGTCGAGCGCGAACGGCAGGTTCGCCTCGGCGTAATCGTGGCCGGGGTTCACCTCGAGCTCGCCGTCGAGCCGCGCCACGACGGTGAGGAAGGTGTCCGCGAGGCGCAGCGGATCGCCGCCGTGCCGGCAGTTCCCCGCGCCGCCCCAGAACAGGGTATCGCCTGTGAGGAGCCGGCCTTCCCAGGCGTACAGGACCGACCCGGGCGTGTGGCCGGGCGCGTCGTGGACCCCGACGCGCAGCGCACCGAGCGCGATCTCGCCGGCGCCGGCGACGTCCTCGTCGGGCCGATACCAGGCCGCGTCGCCTCCGGCGCCGAGCACGCGAGCCCCGAGCTGTCGGACCACCTCGGCCGTGCCGCCGGTGTGATCGGCGTGGCCGTGCGTGTGCAGAACGAAGCGCGGCCGGAGCCGGTGCGCGGCCGCGAGCGCGAGCGCCACCGCCGCGTCGCCCGGGTCGACCAGCGCGGCGTCGTCGCCCTCCGCGAGCAGGTAGACGTAGTTGTCCTTCCCGTAGCGGCGGCGGTCGAAGATCACGGCGCGTCGTCCGGGTGGTGCGAGAGGCCGATGCGATTCCCCTCTGGGTCGCGCAGGTAGATCGTCCAGCGGGTGCGGTGGACGACCGGTACCCCCAGCTCGGCGAGCCGCCGTTCCCAGCGGGCGCGCTCGCCGGGCGCGATGCGGAGCGCGATGAGGTGCAGCCCGCCGCGGCTGCTCCGGAAACCGCTCGGCGGAGGCGGCTCGTCGGCGCGCTCGAGGGCGAGGAAACCGTCTCCGAGCGCGAGCCAGACGCTGCGGTCGCCACCGCCCACGCGCGGCCAGCGGCGTACCACCTCGAGCCCGAGGACCTCGCGGTAGAACCGCTCGCACGCGGCGAGGTCGGCGCACTGCACGGCGAGGTGGTGGAACGCGAGCGGCACGCGCGCAGCGTAGCGGCGCGGCGCGGCCGGCGCCAGCGCTCACAGGTGGGCTCGAGATGACAGGACGGGCAAGGCCTCGCCGCGGCGACGGGACAGGCGCTTTGGACACCGACCGGCCGATGGCGGGATTCCCCCCACAGCCTCTCACGGGAGCCTCGTGATCAGGGCGCCTGAAGGACAGCGGCGCCTCGACCACCCTCTCCGGCGCTGCTACATTCGGCCGCCGTGCTGCTCGCGGGAAGACGTCTGCTCGCCGTCGGCGAGAACGACGACGTGGTGCGTCTCCTCGTCGCGGCGAGGCCGCAGCACGGCGCCGAGGTGCTGGCCTGCCGCGGCGGACGCGAAGCGCTCGTCCGGATCGATGCTGGCGGGGTGGACGCGGTGGTGGTCGAGCTGCCACTCCACGATTTGCGCGGGGACGTGTTCCTGGTGGCGCTCCGCGACCGCGGCCTGCCCTGTGTCGCGGTGTCGGAGGTGCTGCGCGGCAAGCGGTACGCCATGTCGGCGCGGAAGTTCGGCGCGCTGGCCTACCTCGAGAAGCCGTTCCGCGCGGAAGCGGCGCTCGGGCTCATCGCTCAGGCGTTGCCGGCGGCAAGCGATCCGGACACGGAGCCGGATTACGGCGTCGCGGTGGTGGTGGGACCGGCGAACGCGATGTCGGCCGGCCCTCTTGACCCTCCACGGGCACAGACCCCGACCCCAACCCCGACTCCGACCCCGACCGCGTCCCCGACGACCGATTGGTTCGAGGACGACCTTTCCGAACCGGACAGCGTCATCTACTCCCGGGCCAGGCCAGCGCTCGACGAGACCCTGCCCGGCGTCCCGCTCCAGCCGGCAGCCGCTCACGGGCTCGAGCTTCCGCTCCCCTCCACGACACCACCGCCGGTGGCGCTGCGCCCGGACCTGCCGGCGCTGCCGGAGGGCTCGCTCGGGCAGACGGCCATCCCGAGGCTGCTCGTCGCGCTCCACGCCGGCCGAGCGACCGGTGCGCTGATGGTCACGCGGGGCACCGTCAAGAAGCTCGTGCTCGTCGAGGCTGGCCGGCCGGTGGTCGCCGCGTCCAACGTCGCCGCGGAGCGGTTCGGCGCGCGCTGCGTGGCCGAGGGCGTGCTCACGCGCGACGAGCACGCCGCGCTCGTCGCGGAGATCGGCCCCAGCGCGTCGCTGGCGGATGCCCTCGTCGCGCGCGGCCTTCTCGACGAGGCGCGGCGCGCCCGCATGGTGATGGAGCAGGTCCGCCACATCGTCTGGAGCACCTTCGCCTGGCGCGACGGCCAGTACCGGTTCATCGCCGGCCCCGTCCCGCGGCGGCGCGTCCCGATCGACCTCGCGCTCGGCGACCTCGTCCTCGAGGGGCACCGCCGGGTCAGCGCGATCGAGGCGCTCCGCGCCGTGCTCCCCGACCGTCTCGCGCTCGCGCCGCGCGCCGACGCTGCGTTCCAGCTCTACGAGCTCGCCCTCTCGTCCGCCGAGGCGTCGCTCCTCGCGCACGTCGACGGCACGAAGACGGTGCGCGACCTCGTGCTCCTGTCGCACCTCGCCGAGCGTGATGCGCTCGCCTTCCTGCAGGGCTGCCGCGACCTCGGGCTCCTCGACGAGGTGAGCCGCGTGCTCGCCCGGACCCACCGCATCGGGTTCATGTAGGCGCTAGACACACACGGACCGGTAGTCCGGCTTGCCGGAGGTGCGTCCGACGGCATATACAGTCCGGCTTTTTCAGCAGAAAGCCGAGTTCAGCAAACCATGATCGAGCGCGAGAAGATCCGCAACGTCGCCATCGTCGCACACGTCGACCACGGCAAGACCACCCTGGTCGACTTCATGCTCCGGCAGGCGGGAGTGTTCCGCGCCAACGAGCAGGTGGTCGAGCGGGTCATGGACTCGAACGACCTCGAGCGCGAAAAGGGCATCACCATCCTCGCGAAGAACACCGCGGTCACCTGGCAGGGCGTCAAGATCAACATCGTCGACACCCCCGGTCACGCCGACTTCGGCGGCGAGGTGGAGCGCGCGCTGCGGCTCGTCGATGGCGTGCTCCTGCTCGTCGACGCGGCCGAGGGACCGCTACCCCAGACGCGGTTCGTCCTCTCGAAGGCGCTCGCCATGGGCCTGCCGAGCGTGCTCGTCATCAACAAGATCGACCGTCAGGACGCGCGGGCGAAGGAGGTCCTCGACCTCGTCTACTCGCTCTACATCGACCTCGGCGCCAACGAGCACCAGATCGACTTCCCGGTCATCTACGCGGTGGCGCGGGAGGGCCGCGCCGCGCACACGGTGGCCGACGCGCTCCAGGCCGAGACGCTGAAGCCGCTCTTCGACGCCATCCTCGACCACATCCCGCCCCCGCCCCGCCCCGAGCGCGAGGCGCTCCAGATGCTGGTCGACAACCTCGACTACGACGACTACGTGGGCCGCCTCGCCATCGGCCGCATCGCCTCCGGCGTGGCGCACGAGGGCGACCCCATCGCCGTCCTGCGTGAGGAGGGCAAGGCCGTCAACGCCAAGATCGTCCGGCTCTACGCCTACGACGGCCTGAAGCGCGTCGAGGTGAAGGACGCCGGTCCGGGCGAGATCGTCTGCATCGCCGGTGCCGAGGAGATCGGCATCGGCGACACGCTCAGCGACCCGAGCTTCCCGGTGGCGCTCCCCCGCATCAGCGTCGAGGAGCCCACCATGTCGATGATCTTCAAGGTCAACGACGGGCCCTTCGCCGGCAAGGAGGGCAAGTACGTCACGAGCCGCAACATCCGCGAGCGGCTGTACCGCGAGGCGTACAAGAACGTCTCCATCCGGGTCGAGGACACCGACGCGCCCGACGCGTTCAAGGTGGTCGGCCGCGGCGAGCTGCAGCTCGCCGTCATCGTCGAGAACATGCGGCGCGAGGGGTACGAGGTCACCGTCTCGAACCCGGAGCCCATCCTGAAGACGCTCGAGGGCGAGATCCACGAGCCGATGGAGCTCCTCGTGTGCGATGTCCCCGACGACGCGGTGGGAGCGATCACGAACAACCTCGGGCCGCGCAAGGGCCGCATGGTCGACATGCAGCCGCTCGGCTCCGGCCGCACCCGACTGCAGTTCCGGGTCCCCGCCCGCGGCCTCATCGGGTTCCGAGGCGAGTTCCTCACCCTCACCCGCGGCGAGGGCATCATGTCCTCGCAGTTCGACGGCTACGAGCCGTGGCAGGGGCGGATCGAGAAGCGCAAGTCGGGCGCCATCGTCTCCGACCGCGTCGGCGAGGTCGTCGCCTACGCGTGCTTCTACGGCCAGGAGCGCGGCGCGCTGTTCGTGAAGCCGGGCGACCCCGTCTACACCGGGATGATCGTGGGCGAGCACAGCCACGACAACGACCTCGACTTCAACATCTGCAAGGAGAAGAAGCTCACCAACATCCGCGCCGCCGGCCGCGACGACAACATCCTGCTCACGCCGCCGCGCGATATGTCGCTCGAGAAGGCGCTGGAGTGGATCGCGGAGGACGAGCTGGTCGAGGTGACGCCGCAGAGCATCCGCCTCCGCAAGAAGTTCCTCGACCCAACCACCCGCTACAAGCTCGAGCGCGACCGCAAGCGCGGGTCGACCTCGCTGTCCGTCTAGCAACCCGAGCGATGTTCGACGCCCGCGTCATCGCCTTCGCTGGGATCGCCGGCCTGGTCACCCTCACCCCGGGCGCCGACACGATGCTCGTGGTGCGCAGCGCCCTCGTCCGCGGCCGGCGCGCTGGCCTGCTCACCGTGCTGGGCGTCGGCAGCGGCCTCTTCATCCACGCGACGCTCTCGGCCCTCGGGCTCTCCGTCGTCTTGGTGCGATCCGCGCGCGCCTTCGAGATCGTGAAGCTGGCCGGCGCGCTCTACCTCGTGTTCCTCGGTGTGCAGGCGATCCGGGGCGCGGCGCGCGGCGCGCCCATCGGGGAGTCACCCGCCGGTCCGGCCGGCGCGCACCGCGCCTACGTCGAGGGACTCCTCACGAACGTCCTCAACCCCAAGGTGGCGATCTTCTATCTCGCCTTCCTGCCGCAGTTCATCGGCCCCAGCGACCCCGTGCTGGAGAGGTCCATCCTGCTCGCGTCCATCCACTTCGTGGAGGGCCTCGTCTGGCTGTCGCTCGTGACGCTCTTCGTCGCACGGCTGCGGACGGTGCTGGCTCAGCCGCGCGTGCGGCGCGCGCTCGAGTCCTTCAGCGGGCTCGTCTTCATCGCCTTCGGCGTGAAGCTGGCGATCAGCAGGCGCTAGCGCGGCGACGAGGGGACCGACTCGCGCAGCCCGACCGCGAGCTGCAGAGCGTCGCTCTGGCCGCGCGCGAGCTCCAGCACACGCTCCGCCTCGGCGAGCGCCTCGGCCGGCCGGCCCAGCGCGGCGAGCGCCCGCGCGTGGAGGAGCCGCGCGCGCCACCGGCCCGGCTCGGCCGCCACCGCTCGGGCGAGGAGCGGCTCGGCCTCGCCCGCCCGCTGCGTCGCGATCGCGAGGAGCCCGGCGTTCTCGAGCGTAGCGGCCAGCTC
>DATLJU010000151.1:0-4680 GCA_035538735.1 Anaeromyxobacteraceae bacterium
GCACAGCACTGCGGGTTGTTCCCTGCCTACGCCGGGAGCGCCGGCGGGGGACGAGCCCCCGCCCTTCGACTCGAGGTCTTCGTCTGGTTCAGTCGCGTGAAGGAGAGCGCACCGGCGGGCTATCGCTCCCCCCACCTGAGCTTCGTCCGGAGGATCCCGAAGTAGTCGATGCGCGGGTTCCGCACGAGCAGCACGCGGTTCCGGGACTGCTTGATCTGGACCCGGTCCTGGGCCTCGAGCTGCATGCCGGTCTGCCCGTCGAGCGTGATGTAGACCTCGCTCTCCGAGGTGAGGCGGATGTTGAGGGTGCGGTCGTCGGGCAGCACGATGGGCCGCTGCGTCAGCATGTGCGGGCAGATCGGATTGAGGATGACGCCGCGCATGGACGGGAAGAGGATGGGCCCATTCGCTGCGAGTGAATAGGCCGTCGAGCCGGTCGGGGTGGCGACGATGATGCCGTCCGCCTTGTAGGTCGTGACGAGGTCGTGGGAGCAGGTGACCTCGAACTCCGCCATCCGGGAGAGCGTCCCCTTCGCCATGACCACGTCGTTCAGCACCTCGGTGTCGATGAGCTTGAGCTCGCCGCCGTCGGGCGCCGGGCGGTGGACGTGCACCCGCAGCTTCATCCGCTCCGACAGCTGGGCCTCACCGGACAGGACGTAGTCGAGGGCCTGGTAGAGCTCCGGCTGAGGCACCTCGGTGAGGAAGCCGAGGCTCCCCATGTTGATGCCGAGGATGGGCGCCGGCCGGTCTCCCAGGATTCGCGCCGCGTGGATGAGGGTACCGTCGCCGCCGAGCACGAGCACGAGATCGGCCCGCCGCGCCGACTCCTCCTCGTCGACGAGCACCTCCACGCTGCGCGCCGCGAGCCAGGCCGCCGCCTCCTGGGCGCAGGCCGCCGCCTGGCGCGAGGTCTGCTTGTGCACGATGCCGACGCAGCGGGGGATGGGGCAGGTCGTGGGCGACATCCCTCCATTATATAAGGAGGTCCGGAATGGACCTGTTCGACCACGCGGCGGAGAAGGACGAGAGCGGGCGGCCCCTCGCGGAACGGCTGCGGCCGCGGCGGCTGGAGGACTTCGTCGGCCAGGAGCACGTGCTCGGCGAAGGGCGCGCGCTCCGGCGCGCCATCGAGGCCGACCAGGTGCCGTCGCTCCTGCTGTGGGGGCCGCCCGGGACCGGCAAGACCACCCTCGCCCGCATCGTGGCGGAGCGCACCGGGTCGGTCTTCGTGCCCTTCAGCGCGGTGATGGGCGGGGTGAAGGAGATCCGCGAGATCGTGCAGGCGGCGCGCGATCGCCGGCGGATGCAGCGGCAGCGCACCATCCTCTTCGTCGACGAGATCCACCGCTTCTCCAAGGCGCAGCAGGACGCGTTCCTCCCGCACGTCGAGGCGGGCGTCGTGACGCTCATCGGCGCCACGACCGAGAACCCGTCCTTCGAGATCAACGCCGCCCTCCTCTCCCGGTGCCGCGTCGTGACGCTCCGCCCGCTGACCGAGGAGGAGGTCGGCACGCTCCTCGACCGGGCGGTCACCTCGCCGCAGGGGCTCGGCGGCGACGTGGCGCTCTCGCCCGGCGCGCGCGAGCTGTTCGCCCGCTACGCCTACGGCGACGCGCGCCGGGCGCTCAACGCGCTCGAGGTCGCCGCGGCGGCGGCGCGCCTGGCGGGGCGGAAGGAGATCCTGCCCGCCGACGCCGAGGAGGCGCTGCAGCACAAGGCGCTCCTCTACGACAAGGCGGGCGAGGAGCACTACAACGTCGTCTCCGCGTTCATCAAGTCGCTGCGTGGGAGCGACCCCGACGCCGCCGTCTACTACATGGTCCGGATGCTCGAGGCGGGCGAGGACCCGCGCTTCGTCTTGCGCCGGATGGTGATCTTCGCGAGCGAGGACGTCGGCAACGCCGACCCGCGCGCCCTGGCGGTGGCGGTGGACGCGCTGCAGGCGGTGGAGCTGGTCGGGCTGCCCGAGGGCGTCCTCTCCATGTCGCAGGCCGCGATCTACCTGGCGCTGGCGCCCAAGTCGAACGCGGCCCTGACCGCCTACGCGGCGGCGCGCCGGCTGGTGAAGGAGAGAGGGTCGCTGGGAGTGCCGCTCAAGCTCCGTAACGCGCCGACGAAGCTCATGGAGGGGCTCGGCTACGGCGGAGGATACCGCTACCCGCACAACTTCGAGGGGCACTACGTCGCGGAGCAGTACCTGCCCGAAGCGCTCCGCGACGAGCGGATCGTGGAGCTGTCGCGGAACGGGCTCGAGGAGGAGCTCGGGCGCCGCCTGGCGGAGCTGCGCGGCCGCTCGCGCGGGTGATGGCGGTGAATCCGCTTCCGCTGGCCGTGCCTTGCGGCTGACGGCGTTTGGACTAATCTCTCGACCCTCGATGACGCACCGTCAGCACGACGCACGAGGGGGTGCATGCTCCTGGTGAAGACGTACCTCGCGGAGAGTGGCATCCATGGGATCGGGCTCTTCGCGGCGCAGCGCATCCCGAAGGGCACGGTGGTGTGGCGCCTCGAGCCCGCCCTCGACCTGGAGCTGACGGAGGCGCAGATCGAGGCGCTCGCGCCGGCCGCGCGGGAGCAGATCGAGAAGTACACCTACCTCGACCTCGCGCGCGGCACGTACGTCCTGTGCGGCGACGACGCCCGCTTTTTCAACCACTCGGACGCGCCGAACTGCCACGACTTCCCCGACGCCGACGGCGGCACCACGGTCGCGGCGCGCGACATCGCCGAGGGCGAGGAGCTGACGAGCGACTACTCGCGCTTCGACGCCGAGCACGTGCCGTACGCGAAATAGGAAAGGCCGGGCCCGCCCCTGGCGGACCCGGCCTCGGTCACTTCCAGCTGGTCACATCCAGGAGTAGACCGCCGTGGCCTGGCCGCAGCCGGTCCAGGTGACCTTGGCGCCGACGTCCGCGTACTGCAGGCCCGAGACGTTGGAGGGGCGCGCCGTCCAGACGCGCTTCGCCTCGAGCGTGCCGCCGGTCACGCACGCCGGGCTGCCGGCGTAGGTGACATCGAGATCGACCGCCTCGTCGACGCCCGCCGACACGGACTGCCCCTGCGCGCTGGCGTTCATGCTCAGCTCGGCCAGGAGGTCGCCCTTGACGGTCGTGTCCGTCACGGTGAGCACGCCCGACTCGTGGAAGTGGACGTTCGCCGAGCCAGCCGGCGTCATCGACGAGAACACCATGTTGCTCGCCAGCGTCAGGTCCCAGGTGAGCTTCCCGAGCGCCGCGTCCCAGGCGGCCGAGCCGTCCACCTGGATCTTCGCCATCATGTTCACGTCCGTGATGGTCATCGAGCAGCCCGACATCGAGACCTGGTTCGGGCTGGCCGTCACGCAAGTGGCCTGGTTGTCGAACGAGACGACCGTGGCGGACGTGAGCTGGGAAAGCGCGGCGCTGCGGGCCGCCGCGATGGCGCGCTGCTGCTCCGGCCCCGCGGCGGTGAGCGACATGCCCGAGCTGGGGAGGAGATCGCTCGACGCGCCGCCTGCCAGCACCTGCGCGCCGCTCGCGTCCGGCGCCGTCTTCACCGTGAGCGCGTTGGTGGCGGCCGCGCTCGCCGAGGTCGCCGCCGTCGCGCTCAGGGCCTGGGACGCACCATAGGTGAACGCCTTGCTGGCCGCCGCGTTGCTGTGACTGTCGTTTCCGCCGCACGCGCCCAGCGCCAGGCACGAGGCCAGCGCCAACGTCATCCGCTTCGTCATGAAACCCTCCGTGAAAGTGAGTGCTGCCCGGCGCGCGCCGGGCCGACGCGAGCACGGTATACCAAGGGTACGTGACGACAAGTGGCCGGCCTGCGTCGCCCGCGGCGGCGGTGCGCGTCGCACGCACCTCCGCGCACCGGCGCCCTCATGAGGAGGCGCCCGGCGCCGTCCGGCGCTATCCTGCGCGCCGTGATCCTCTACCTGCACGGCTTCGCCTCCGGGCCCAGCTCCGCCAAGGGGCGCGCGCTCGAGGCTCGCTTCGCCGCCCTGGGCGTCCCGTTCCACCGCGCCGACCTCACCCCGGGTGATCAAGGCTTCGAGCGCTCCACGCCGCTCACCATGCTGGCGGAGGCGGAGCGCCTCGTGGCGCGCCACCGGCCGTCGGTGCTCATGGGGAGCTCGCTCGGCGGCTGGCTGTCGGCGGTCCTCGCCTCCCGCGACCCGTCCATCGAGCGCGTCGTCCTGCTCGCCCCGGCCTTCCGGCTCCAGGAGCGCTGGCGCTCCCGCGTCTCCGCGGAGGAGGAGCGGCGCTGGCGGGCGGAGGGCCTGCTCGTCGATCACCACGCCACCGGCACGAAGCGACGCCTGGGGTGGGCCTTCATGGAGGACGCGGCGAAGCTACCCGCCTACCCGGAGGTGAAGGTGCCGGCGCTGTGCATCGCGGGGAGGCGGGACGAGGTCGTGCCGCTCGCCGACGTCGAGCGGTTCGTCGCGATGACGCCCGGCGCGCGCCTCGTCGCGCTCGACGACGGGCACGAGCTCGTCGCCTCCATCGATACGATCTTCGACGAGGCGCGGGCGTTCCTGGCGCGCTGAACCGGCGCCCGGCGGCTCAGCCAGCCCCGGCCGCCTCCCGCTCCTCTCGCTCCAGCTCGGCGAGCTCGCTCGCGTCGAAGAGCCGCGAGCGTGTGAGGAACCGCAGGCCCTCCGGCCCCTCCAGCGAGAACATCCCGCCGCGCCCGGGGACG
>DATLJU010000152.1:0-8055 GCA_035538735.1 Anaeromyxobacteraceae bacterium
GCAAGCTCCTGCCCTACCTCGTCCTCGGGATGCTGGAGCTCCAGCTCGTGCTCGCCTTCGGCGCCACGGCCTTCGAGCTGCCGATCCTGGGCTCGGTCTGGCTGGTGTTCCTCCTCGGCCTGTTCTTCCTCGTGGGGATGCTCGGGCAGGGGCTCTTCATCTCCGTCGTGGCCCGGCACCAGCTCGTCGCGACACAGGCGGGCTCGCTCTCCTCGCTCCTGCCGTCGATGCTCCTCTCCGGCCTGCTCTTCCCCGTCGAGAACATGCCGCGATTCCTGCAGCTCCTCTCGTCGCTCGTGCCCGCGAGGTACCTCGTGCACGGCCTGCGCGGGGTCCTGCTCAAGGGAAGCGGCTTCGGGCTCGTCTGGCCGGACCTCGTCGCGATGGCGCTCTTCGCGGTCGCGGTGCTCCTCGCCGCGGTGGCGCGGTTCCAGCGGAGGGTGGCATGACGGCCGCACCGCAGCGGCGCCGGCCTGCGCTCACGCAGTACGGGGCGGTGGTGCGCAAGGATACGCTCCAGACCGTGCGCGACCGGCGCATCATGTTCATGCTGGTCGCGGCGCCGCTCATCCAGACCATCCTCTTCGGCTTCGCGGTCGACTTCGACGTGGACCGCGTCCCCACCACGGTGGCCGACCTCGACGGCAGCTCGGCGAGCCGCGAGCACGTGCGGCGGCTCCTCGCGGACGGTACGCTGCGCCGGGCCGGTCGGGTGGGCAGCGGAGCCGAGGCGGACCGGCGCCTCGACGACGACGAGGCCGCGGCGGCGGTGCTCCTCCCGCCGGGCTACGGCGACGATGTGCTGGCCGGGCGCACCGCCCGTGCGCAGGTGCTCGTGGACGGCACCGACCCGGTGCGCTCCGGCGCCGCCGGCAGCGCCGCGAGCCGCTTCTTCGGGCAGGTCGCGCAGGAGCTCGCGCGCGCCCGCCTGGGCCCTCGCAGCGTCGCTCCGCCCGAGGTGCAGGTGACCCCGCGCGTACTCTACAACCCACGGCTCAAGACGGCGCTCTTCACCGTCCCGGGGATCCTCTCCATGCTCCTCGTCGTGGTGACGACCATCGTCACCGCGATGGGGCTGGCCCGCGAGCGCGAGGTCGGGACGCTCGAGCAGGTGCTCGTCACGCCGATCCGTCCGTTCGTGCTCCTCGCGGGGAAGATGACGCCCTTCATCGCGATCGGGCTCTTCGACGTGCTGCTCGCCCTCGCCGCGATGACCTGGATCTTCGACGTCCCGGTGCGCGGGCCGCTCCCAGCCCTCGCGCTCGGGACGCTGCTCTACCTCTGCTCCACGCTGGGCGTCGGGCTGCTCATCTCGACCGTGTCGTCGACCCAGCAGCAGAGCTTCCTCGGCGGCTTTCTGTTCGTACTCCCCGCCACGCTGCTGTCCGGGGTCATGACGCCGGTGTCGTCGATGCCGACGTGGCTGCAGCCGATCACCTGGCTCAACCCGCTCCGGTTCTTCGCCGACCTCGTGCGCGGCGTGCTGCTGCGCGGGGCCGGCTTCGGCGATCTCGCGCTCGATCTCGCGGCCCTGGCGCTGTTCGGGGCCGCCACGCTCGGGCTCGCCACCGTGAGGTTCAGGCGGCAGCTGGGGTGAGGCGGGTAGAACCACCTCGACCACGACTGCCGTCGCCCTTCGACTTCGCCCCGCTACGCGGGGCTACGCTCAGGGCGAACGGACGAAGTACGCGCCAAGCGCATACTTCGGCCGTACGCAGAGCGGCGCGGGTATCCTGCGGGCGCGTACTACCGGGTGCCTCGACCTCAGCGCGCCGCGGCCTCGACGGAGCGGGCGGCGTCCGCCGACAGCTCGTCGATCTCGGCCCGGAGCAGCCACTCGTCGGGGAAGCGGCGCGCGCCGCGTGACAGCTCGGCCAGGCTCGATGCGTCCCTCCGGCCACCCTCGCGCAGCGAACGCGCGGCGCGATAGAGCTCCGCCAGCTCGGGCGACAGCGCGTGGGAGCGATGGGCACGGGCCCGTGCCTCGCCCTCCTCGTCCTTGGCGGGCGCGCCGAAGTGCCAGTCCCAGGCGCCTGGGTCGCCCGGGCCGCCGACGACCGCCGGGAGCGAGGGGCTGGCGAGGAGCAGCGCGCGGGAAGGGACGGGCAGCTCACGCCCGCCGAATGACGCGCGCAGCTCGCTGGCCGTTCCCTCCGCGACGCGCCCCGAGAGGGCCAGGCCGCTCGCGAAGGTGAGGCAGAAGGAACCCTCGGCGGGGACGCGCGCTTCTCCGAACGCGACCACGGCCGGGAGCTCCCGTGGAGGTCCGATCGCCTTTCCGCCGCGCGAGAGGAGCGTCGGCCCGCGCAGCACCGCGAGCGCGGTGGTGAGCTCCGCCGCCGCCGGGCGCGCACCCTCCCACAGCTCGTCCACGGCGCCGGTCACCTCGAGGTCGTCCGCCAGGACGAGGTGGTTCACGGTCCTGGCGCGCCTGGCCTCCGCGAGGCCGTGGTCGCCGCCGCGGCGGAACGAGAGGGTCCGGGCCAGGTCGTCCACGACCTCCGACAGCTGCGGGAGCTCGCGCGCCACGAACAGCTGCGGCTGCATCCGCGTGATGTCGAAGTCGACGTCCGCGGCCGCGGCGGAGAGCGGCCTCTTCTCCACCTCGTCCGAGAAGCAGTGCGTGCTCTCGCCGATCGAGCTCAGCAGCCCCGCCCCGTAGATGCGCGGCGCGTCGAGGCTCCCCACCAGGCCGTACTCCGCCGTCCACCAGTAGAGGCGCGAGGCGCGGGTCGCCTCGGAGACGTATCGGCGCGCCGCCGACGCATCGGCCAGGCGGCGCTCGGCGTTCGCGACCTCCGCCGGCGAGGCGGCCGGATCCTCCTTGACGATGGAGAGGGCGCGGATGGCCTCGTACACCTCCTGGTCCTCGATCGAGGCGATCGCCCGGAACCCGATCTCACCCGCCTGCTGCAGGAACTTGGCGTAGTCGGCGTCCGCGAGGATCGGGGCGTGGCCGGCGCTCTCGTGCACGATGTCGGGCGCCGGCGTGTACTCGATGTGCTCGTGCGTCCGGATGTCGCCGGCGATGGCGAGCACGCGCAGCGCCTGGAGCTCCGTGAAGACGGCCGGCGGGATGAACCCCCGCACGCTCACCGCCGACCAGCCGAGCGCCGCGAGCTTCTCGTTCATCTCGTCCATGCTCGGGATGCGCTCCGTCCCGATGCCGGTCGCCTCGAGCCCCCGCAGGTAGGCGGGGTGCGCCCGTGAGGCGAGGTGGCTCACCAGGCGTCGCAGGATGTGCCGCCAGACCGCCTGGTCGCGCGGGGTGTAGGCGGCGTAGTCCTGGGGCACCACGTACCGCCGCAGGTGCGGCGGGAGCCGCTGCATGGCGCGTTCGCTGGGGCTGAGGACGGCGGTCACGACGCAACCACCTCCGGGTGACGGCGGGGAAATCCGCCCGAAAGATAAATAGCGATCGCCGAGGGCGAATGCGTCCCCCTCGCGAGATGGCGCAGGGCGTCAGCGCATCGCCGGCAGCCTCCGAGGGAGGGTCACGCGACGACGCCGCGCCGCCGGGCGATCTTCGTGAAGGCCTCGACGGCGCGCGTCACGTCGGCGGGCGCGTGCGCGGCCGACAGCTGCACGCGGATGCGGGCCTGCCCTTGCGGCACCACCGGATAGCTGAAGCCGACCACGTAGATGCCCTCCTCGAGGAGGTCGTTCGCGAACTCAACCGCCAGCCGCGCCTCTCCGAGCATGATCGGCACGATGGGGTGGAAGCCGGGCTTCACGGCGAAGCCGGCCTGCGTCATCGCCTCGCGGAAGGCGCGCGCGTTCTCCATGAGCCGGTCCCGCAGCGCGGTCGAGCCCTCGATGAGCCGCACGGCGGCGAGGCTGCCGCCGACGATGGCGGGGGCGAGCGCGTTCGAGAAGAGGTAGGGGCGCGCGCGCTGCCGGAGCAGCTCGACCACCTCCCGCCGCGCCGCCACGAACCCTCCCGCCGCACCGCCCAGCGCCTTGCCGAGCGTGGAGGTCAGGATGTCGACCTCGCCCTGGACGCCGAAGTGCTCGGGCGTGCCGCGGCCGGTCCGGCCGACGAATCCGGACGCGTGGGAGTCGTCGACGAGGACGAGCGCGCCGTGGCGCCGGGCCAGCTCGCAGATGCGATCGAGCGGAGCGACGTGGCCGTCCATGGAGAAGACGCCATCCGTCGCCACCATCACCAACCGCGCTCCGCCCGCGCGGGCCTCCGCCAGCCGCGCCTCCAGCTCGGCCATGTCGCCCGACGTGTAGCGGAGGCGCCGGGCCTTGCAGAGCCGGATGCCGTCGATGATCGAGGCGTGGTTGAGCGCGTCCGAGACGATGGCGTCCTCCTCGCCCAGCAGCGCCTCGAACACCCCCCCGTTCGCGTCGAAGCAGGACCCGAACAGGATGGCCGCCTCGAACCCGAAGAAGCGGGCCAGCGCGTCCTCCAGCTCGAGGTGGAGGTCCTGCGTGCCGCAGATGAAGCGAACCGAGGAGAGACCGAACCCGCGCGCGTCGAGCGCCCGGCGCGCGCCCTCCAGCACCGCCGGGTGCGAGGACAGACCGAGGTAGTTGTTGGCGCAGAAGTTCAGCACCTCACGCCCGTCCACGAGGACGCGTCCTCCCTGGGGCGAGGCGAGCGGGTGCTCCTGCTTGTAGGTGCCGGCGGTGCGGATCGCCTCGAGCTGCTGCCGGAACACGGCGTAGGGGTCGGTCGGCATGGGAGGCCCGGGGCGCTAGAAGCGCAGGAGCACCTTGGGGTGCTCGTTGATCTTCTGCTCGAAGCTCTGGTGCTCGAACTCGGTGAATGGCACCACCGTGCCGTGCCCGCGCTGGAGGATGACGTCCCAGATCAGGTCGTGGATGTTCGGCTCGCGCGACTCGAGCAGGTTGCGCGTGATGTGCCACGTCTCGAACAGGCGGCGGCCGACGACCGCGTGCAGGCTGATGCCGTCGACGATGACGCGGTCGAGGTTCTCGATCACGGCGTCGCCGCTCTTGAGGCCGAACAGGATGACGTGCCCGCCCCGTCGCACGGCCGAGATGGCGGTGTTGAGCGCGGCGTTCGAGCCCGACATCTCGAGCGCCACGTCGACGCCGACGCCCTCGGTGAGATCGCGGATCTCGCGCGTGATCTCCTCGTCGTGGACGTAGCTCACCTCGTCCTTCTTCGACGGCTCGACCACCGCGTCCGCGCCGAGCGCCCGGGCCATGGCGATGTGCTTCGCCATCGGCTCGACGCCGATGACCTGCCGCGCGCCGAGCGCGCGCGCCACGAGCACGGCGAAGAGCCCGATCGTGCCGCAGCCGATGATCGCGACCGACTTGCCGCGCAGGTTCACCTTCGTGCAGGCGTGGACCGCGTTCCCGAAGGGTTCCTGGAGCGCGGCCACCTCCGGCCGGATCTTGCGCAAGTCGGTCGGCCAGAGGGTCTGCGCGGGCAGCTTCACGTACTCGGCGAAGCAGCCGTCCAGGCTGATCCCGATGATGCGCGCCGTCTGGCAGACGTGCTGATCGCCGATGCGGCACTGGTAGCAGGTGTTGCAGACGATGTGGCTCTCGGTGGACACGATGTCACCCGGCTTGTAGCCGTAGTCGCGCGCGGCCTCGGGGCCGACCTCGACCACCTCGCCCAGCAGCTCGTGGCCGATGACGCGCACGTCGCGGCCCTCCGCGTCGAGCGAGCCGCCGATCATGTCGCCGAACGCGCGCCTGAACCAGATGCCGCGGTCGGAGCCGCAGAACCCGGCGAAGCGGGGCCGGATGAGGACATGGCCGCCGTCGCGGTAGTCGCGGGCCGGGTCGAGCGTGGGCCGCTCCACCTCCTGGCGCCGGAGCCCGCGCGAGCTCGCCCACGGGTCCTTGCTGCGGTCGTAGACCAGCGCTGCCATACGCTCGAGCATCGATCCCTCCAAAAGGTGGCGGTAGCTTAGTCCCGGCTTGCCGCGGCGGCCTTCACTTCTGCGCCGCTGCCCGCTGGTGTAGGAAGACGTCCATGGACCCTGCCGGTCCCGATCTGCCCGCCCTACGCGCCGCCGCGCGTCGCGCCGCGGCGCTGCCCGCGCCGGCGCTCCTCGCGGAGTGCGAGGAGGTGTTCTTCACTGCGGGCGGACCGGGTGGGCAGCACCGAAACAAGACCGAGAGCGGGGTGCGCCTCTCCCATCGCGTCACCGGCGTGACCGTCACCGCGACCGAGCGGCGAAGCCAGGCGCAGAACCGCGGCGCGGCGCTGCAACGGCTCCGCGAGCGACTGGCCGAGCTCGCGCACGAGCCGAAGAGGCGCCGCCCGACGCGCGCGACGCGGGGATCGCAGGAGCGGCGGCTGGCCGCGAAGCGGCGCGCCGGGCTGCGGAAGGCGGAGCGGCGGAGCAACTTCGACTGAATCCCTACGCCGCGATGGCGGTGGGGACGGGCTCCACCAGGCCGGCTTCCGCGAGCCGGTCGATGGCCGACTTCACCTCGGCCGCGCTCGTGCCGCAGTCCTCCAGGGTCCGCGCGAGGTCGGCGATGCTCCGCTTGCCCCCGCGCAGCTCGCCGAGGACGACCCCGTCGACGGGATCGACCTGGAGCGGTATCGCCCAGGCGCGCTGCGCGGCGTCGAGCGCGGCGCGGCCCTGGGCGCGCGCGGCCTGGACCGCCTCCCGGTAGGCGTTCTCCGCCGACGCGCCCCGGTCCGAGAGCGCAAACTTCTGGCCGCGCGGCCACCGCTTGCCCGCACGGGGCTTCAGGCTTTCGAGCATCGGGGCCGAACTCATGGCCCTCTCCGGGCGTCGTGTCAACCCCGCGCGTGCGAGCGTGCGCCCGCTGGAGCCCACCTCCGGTCGTAGACGTCGGCGTTGCCGGGGTGGGAGGGGCGATCTCACCTTCGCCCATGGCTCGCGCCGTCCTGTTCGACATCGACGGTACGCTGGTCGACTCCGTCGATCTGCACGCGCAGGCGTGGCAGGAAGCGCTCGTCAGGTTCGGCAAGGAGGTCCCATACGACGAGATCCGGAGCCAGATCGGCAAGGGTGGCGATCAGTTCTTGCCGGTCTTCCTGAACGAGGAGGAGCTCGAGCGGTTCGGAGACGATCTCGCCGAGTACTGCACCGGGCTCTACCAGCGCCAGTACCTCCCTTGGGTGAAGCCGTTCCCGGGAGCGCGCGACCTGCTGGTGCGCCTGAAGCAGGGCGGCACGCTCGTCGGGCTCGTCTCCTCGTGCAAGCGCATGGAGCTCGGCTACTACCTCCGCATGGTCGGCGGTGCGAGCCTCGTCGACGCCGCCACCACCTCCGGGGACGCCGAGCAGTCGAAACCTCAGCCGGACGTCTTCCTCGCCTGCCTCGACCGCCTCGCGCTCGATCCGCACGAGGTGGTCGCGGTGGGCGACAGCCCGTACGACGCGGAGGCCGCGGCGCGGGCCGGCGTCCGGACCGTCGGCGTCCTCTCCGGCGGGTTCGCGCAGCACGATCTCGAGGAGGCCGGCTGCATCGAGATCTACCAGGACTGCGCCGATCTGCTGGCCCGCTTTCCCAAGACGCCGCTCGCCCCGGAGCACGGGACGGAGAACCGCCGTTGAGAACCGCCGTTGAGAACCGCCCCCGGGACGGGTGGCGCGGGCGCGCGGCGTCCGTCAAGAGTCGGGAATGGCGGACCCACGACCGCCGCGCGCGTCACCGGGGTGGGGCCGGGCGCGCGTGCTCGCCATCGGCCACTCGACGCGGCCGCTCGAGGAGTTCATCGCGCTGCTCCGGTCGTGTGACGTCGTGACGCTCGCCGACGTCCGGACGATCCCGCGGTCTCGCCGCAACCCTCAGTATGCTCGGGAGGCGCTCGAGCCGGCGCTCGCCGCCGCCGGCATCCGGTACGCGCACCTGGCGCGCCTGGGCGGGCTGCGGCATGCCCGCAAGGACTCGCCCAACGGCGGCTGGCGCAACGCGAGCTTCCGCGGGTTCGCCGACTACATGCAGACCGGCGACTTCGAGGAGGGGCTCGTCGAGCTGCGCACGCTCGCGCGCGAGGGCACGGTGGCGGTGATGTGCGCCGAGGCGGTGCCGTGGCGATGCCACCGATCGCTGCTCGCGGATGCGCTCTTCGCGCGGGGTGTCG
>DATLJU010000153.1:0-7867 GCA_035538735.1 Anaeromyxobacteraceae bacterium
GGCGGCCCGCCGCAGGTGCTGCGCTTCCCCGGCGCGCCGCTGCTCCCTCCGGGCGACGGTCCGGACGCGGAGGCGGACGAGGTGTACCGCGCCCTCGTGCTGGGGCTGCGCGACTACGCCCGCAAGTGCGGCTTCAGGAGCGCCGTCATCGGCCTCTCGGGCGGCATCGACAGCGCGCTCACGGCCGCGCTCGCCGCCGACGCGCTGGGGCCGCAGAACGTGTTCGGCGTCGCCATGCCGTCGCGCTACTCGTCGATGCACTCGCGCGAGGACGCGGCCGCGCTGGCGAGGAACCTGGGGCTGCGCTTCCGCGAGATCATGATCGAGCCCATGCACGCCGCCTACCTCGGGCAGCTGGAGGGCGCGCTGGGACACCCCCTCTGCGATCTCGCCGCCCAGAACGTCCAGGCGCGCGTGCGCGGCCAGATCCTGATGGCGCTCTCGAACGAGGAGGGCTCCCTCTGCCTCTCGACCGGCAACAAGAGCGAGCTCGCCGTCGGCTACTGCACGCTCTACGGGGACATGGCGGGCGGGCTGGCCGTCATCGGCGACGTCCCGAAGACGCTCGTCTACCGGGTGGCGCGCGCCGCCAACGCCCGCGCCGGCCGCGAGCTCATCCCCGAGCGCACCTTCACGAAGCCCCCCTCGGCCGAGCTGAAGCCCGACCAGACCGATCAGGACACGCTCCCGCCCTACGCCGAGCTCGACGACATCCTGGCGGCTTACATCGAGGACCGGATGTCCCCGGACGCCATCGTGGCGCGCGGCCACGCCCCCGAGACGGTGCGGCGCGTGCTGCGCATGGTCATCAACTCCGAGTACAAGCGGCGGCAGGCGGCGCCCGTGCTCAAGGTGAGCGCGAAGGCCTTCGGGGAGGGCCGGCGGCTCCCCATCGCGCACGGCTTCCGGTACGAGTGATGGCCAAGCGCGCGCGGAGGAAGCGGCCGCGGCCGGGTCGAGGCGCGGCGCGGCCCGCGCGAGCGGGGGCGCTCGTCGAGCGCGCCGACCGGTTCCAGACCTTCGCGCCCGGCACGCTGCGCCTCGACGAGGTCGACCTCTCGGTCCGGGCCGACCCGCGCCGCTACGAGAAGCGCCTGCTCGAGCTGCAGCGCGAGGTGTACGGCCTGCAGATCAAGAACTACCTCGACGGCCGGCGGACCCTCTTCGCCTTCGAGGGGTGGGACGCCGCCGGGAAGGGCGGCTGCATCAAGCGCCTCACCGCCCTCATGGATCCGCGCGGCTTCAAGGTGTGGCCGATCGCGGCGCCGCGCGACGAGGAGAAACGGAACCACTGGCTGTGGCGCTTCTGGTACCGGCTGCCCGAGAAGGGCGAGGTCGCGATCTTCGACCGGAGCTGGTACGGCCGGGTGCTGGGCGAGCGCGTCGAGGGCTTCGCGTCGGACGACGCCTGGAGGCGCGCCTACGACGAGATCAACGCGTTCGAGAAGATGCTCACCGACGACGGCGTGAGGTTGTGCAAGTTCTGGCTCCACATCGACCGGAAGACGCAGCTCCAGCGCTTCGAGGATCGCGAGACCGACCTCCTCAAGAAGTACAAGCTCTCCTCCGAGGACTGGCGCAACCGCAAGAAGTGGAGCGATTACGCCGAGGCGGTCCAGGACGCGCTCGACCGCACGCACCGTCCCGACGCCCCCTGGATCGTGGTCCCCGCCAACGACAAGAAGCACGCGCGCCTGGCCGTCCTCGAGACGTGCGCGCGCTTCCTCCGCCCATGACCCTCCACCTCGCGCTGCGCTTCCTTCACCTGCTCGCCGCCTCGCTCTGGATCGGCTCGGCGCTCTTCTGGCCCGGGGCGCTGCGGCGCGCGCTCGCCGCCGCCGCGCCCGAGCCCGGGCCGGCCCTCGCGCAGGCCCGGGCCGGGTTCGCGCTCGACCTCGCCCTCGGGATCGCGACGATCGCGACCGGCCTCCTGTACCTCGCGATGGGCGAGGTCCCGCTGCGGCACGGCCTCGAGGCGGGGTTCGCCTTCGCGGTGATCCGGATCGTCCTCCTGCTCGCCCTGGCGCGGCCGGCGCTGCGCCGCGTCGAGGAGGGGGCCGCTGCGAGCGACCTCGAGAGAGCGCGCGGCGCGGCCCGGAAGCTGCCGGCCTACGCCGGCGCGGCGCACCTGCTGTGGCTGCTCGCGCTGGTATGCATGGTGTGGCCGGTGTAAGCGATCCCGGGACGGCGAGACAGGCGTCCCCTCCGTTCGTCCTGAGCGTAGTGAAGCGGAGTCGAAGGACGGACGGGCCGCGCCGAGAGCCTGTAAGTGAATCCCCGGACGTCGGGCGGCTTTCCGTCCGTTCGTCCTGAGCGTAGCGCGACCTCCGAACGGCGAGTGCGGTGGAGAGCGCGTAGTCGAAGGACGAACGGGAGTCCCGGGTGCAACCGTTCTGGGTCTACATGCTGCGGTGCCGCGACGGCTCGTACTACGTCGGTCACACGGACGATCTCGAGAAGCGAATGGCCGAGCACCAGCTCGGAGCGATGCCGGATTACACGCGGAACCGGCGGCCGGTGGAGCTCGTGTTCGCGGCGGAGATGCCGACTCGTGATGACGCGCTTCTGCGCGAGAGACAGATCAAGGGGTGGAATCGGCAGAAAAAGGAGGCGCTCGCGAGCGCCGACTGGGAGCGAATCAGGACGCTCGCGCGTGGACCAGACCGCGTTCGTCCTTCGACTACGGGCTCGCCTGACGGCGAGCCCTACGCTCAGGACGAACGGAAGCCCCGGGACGAACGGAACAAGCGCTAGCACGAACCGAGCGCGCGTGACCACGAGCGGAAGGTGCCCGCGGTGTCCTGAGCGAAACTCTTCCGTTCGTCCTGAGCGTAGCGCGACTTCCGTCCAGCGAGTGCCGTGGAGAACGCGTAGTCGAAGGACGAACGGAAGGCGAACGTAGGTCCGGGGCCCGCTGGCTCACTCGTTTCACAGCCACCCGAGCGCCGCGGCCGCGAACAGCCACGCGGGCGCGCCCAGCAAGAGCAGCAGGATCCAGGTGAGATCGAGCGCGCGCCGGCGGCGCGGGTCGGAGCTGCGCCGCGCCAGCGCCTGCACGAGGCCGGCGGCGCCGCCGAGGAGGAGCAACGGCAGGTACAGCCCGAGCGCGTGCTGTCTCATGGTCGTGCCCGCGTTCGATCATCCTGGGGCGGGGGCTCGTCCCTCGCCGCAGGATCACCGCGATCAGACCGTGAGGACTTCCTTCTCCTTCGCGGCCACCATCTCGTCGATCTTCTTCACGCCGTCGTCGGTCTCCTTCTGGACCTTCTCCAGCGCCTTCTTCGCCTCGTCGGCCGAGATGTCGCCGTCCTTCTCCGCCTGCTCGAGCAGCTCCTTCGCGTCGCGCCGCTCGTTGCGGACGGCGAGCTTCTGCTCCTCGCCCTTGTGCTTCACCTGCTTCACGATCTCCTTGCGGCGCTCCTCGGTGAGCGCCGGCACCGGCACGCGGACGAGGTCCTTGTCGCTCATCGGGTTGAGGCCGAGGTTGGCGTCGCGGATGGCCTTCTCGATGACGGGGATGAGGTTCTTCTCCCACGGCTTGACGGTGATGAGCCGGGCGTCGGCGACCGCCATGTTCGCCACCTGGTTGAGCGGCGTGGGCGTGCCGTAGTAGTCGACCCGGACCGCGTCGAGCAGGTGCAGCGAGGCGCGCCCGGTGCGGACGCTCACCAGCTCGGACCGGAAGTGCTCCAGGGTCTTGTGGATACGCGTGCGCTGGTCGTTGAGGATGTCGTCGGCGACGGACATGGCCTGTCCTCTCAGGGCGGGAGACCGCCCGCCTGCGTCTAACCCGCGGCGCGGGTCTGGGTCTTGCCCACCGTCGTCCCGATGTCCTCGCCCACCACGGCGCGGCGGACGTTGCCGCGCGCGGTGAGGTCGAACACGACGATGGGGAGATCGTTGTCCATGCACAGGCTGATGGCGGTCGAGTCCATCACCTTGAGGTTCTTCTTGAGGACGTCGATGTACGAGAGCGACCGGAACTTGGTGGCGGCCGGGTTCTTCTTCGGATCGTCACTGTAGACGCCGTCGACCTTGGTGGCCTTGAGCAGCACGTCCGCGTGGATCTCCATGGCGCGCAGCGACGCGGCGGTGTCGGTCGTGAAGTACGGATTGCCCGTGCCGGCCGCGAAGATGACCACCCTGCCCTTCTCGAGGTGCCGGATGGCGCGCCGCCGGATGTAGGGCTCGGCGACCTGGTGCATCTCGATGGCGGACTGGATGCGGGTCTGCACGCCCATCTTCTCGAGCGCGTCCTGCAGCGCCATCGAGTTGATGACGGTGGCGAGCATCCCCATGTAGTCGGCGCTGGAGCGATCCATGCCCTCCGTGGCGCCCGAGACGCCGCGGAAGATGTTGCCGCCGCCGATGGTGAGCGCGACCTCCACCCCCAGCTCGACCACGTCCTTCACTTCCTGTGCGATGGCGACGAGCGTCTTGGGGGAGATGCCGTACTTCCCATCGCCCATGAGCGCCTCGCCCGAGAGCTTGAGCAGGATGCGCTTGTACCGGGCCTTCAGCCTGTCGGCTCGCTCACTGGGCATATCCGGCGCCTTCTATCGCACGCCGCCCGGGGGGGCAAGGCGAGGCGGTCTCATCATACTGGCCACGGGCGCGGGCGCCGTGGCAAGGGAGGTGGAGGGGCCGCGAAGGGAGATCAGGCGGGGGGCCCCGACGAGGCGGCCTGAGCACCGCCGCCGCGCCGCCGCCGGCGCCGCCCGCCGCGGTGCCGCCGACGGCGACGAGGGCCCTCAGCCCCCTCCCCGCCGCCCGGAGCGGGCTGGCCGTCGCTGGAGGCGGTGACGTCGTCGCTCCCGAGCGGGGCTGCGCGGTGGCGCTCGGGCTCGCCGGAGGGGATCTCGCCCCCCTCCGCCGGGATCTCCTCGCCCCGCCAGCGCTCGAGGACGTCGCGACCGTCGCCGGTCGCCTCGACCGTGATCTCGAGCAACTGGAGCGCGTCGCGGAAGTAGACCTGCGAGGACAGGCCACGGCGGCGCCGGCGAGGAGGCCCGCGGAAGGCGCGCTGCGAGGCGAGCGCGAGGCGCGTCCGCTCCGCGATGCGCCGCGGCAGCCGGGCGGTCGCGACGAGCTCGGCGAGCAGCTGATCGCGCTCGTTCGGGGCGCCGGGTTCGGGCGCGGGCAGGTGCAGGAGCAGCGCACCCAGCAGCACGGCCTCGCTCGGATCGCCGCCCGACTTCACCAGCCGGTCGAGCGCGGCGAGGTGGGCGAGGAAGCTGCGGCGAGCGTCGTCGCCGGCGCGGTCGAAGAAGGCGGCCAGCGCCGGCAGGACCACCGGCAGCGCGCCGGAGGCGCGGAGCAGCTCGAAGGCGCGCTGCGACGCTCCACAGCGGAGGATCTTGAACGTCTCCTCGAGCAGGCGCGGCGGCGCGCAGCGCGCCAGCTCCGGCGCGTGGCGGCGCATCGCTGCGAACGTCTCGGGCTCGATCGTGAAGCCGAGCCGCGCCGCGAACCGGACGGCCCGCAGCGCGCGCACCGGATCCTCCTGCATGCGGATCTCGGGGTCGCCGATGGTGGCGATGCGGTGCGCCTCGAGATCGGCGCGGCCGCCCACGTAGTCGATCACCTCGCCGGCGAACGCGTCGTAGAAGAGCCCGTTGACGGTGAAGTCCCGGCGGCGGGCGTCCTCCTCGGCGGTGCCGAAGACGTTGTCGCGGGTGATGAGGAGGTCGCCCTCCTCGCCCAGGTCCTCGCCGGCGTCGGTCGGGTTCTTCCGGAAGGTCGCGACCTCGATGATCTTGCCGCCGCGGAAGAAGACGTGGGCGAGGCGGAACCGGCGCCCGATGAGGCGGCAGTTGCGGAAGGTGGCCCGGACCTCGCCGGGGTGCGCGCTCGTCGCGACGTCGAAGTCCTTCGGCGTGAGGCCGAGCAGCACGTCGCGCACGCAGCCGCCGACGAAGTAGGCCTGGTGGCCGACGTGGCGCAAGCGGGCGATGGTGCGGATGGCGTCCGCGTCGAGCCGGTCCTCGGCGATCTCGGGCGGGTGAGCCGGCGCCGGGACGGGGACGTCGAGCGCGAGGCTGCGCGCCGCCTCGAGCCCGCGGTGGCGCGGATCGCGGTCCCGCACGCGGCCGTTGCGGCGCCCTTCGTGGTCGCGGTGGTGAGGTTCGGTCCGGCGGGGAGCTGCGGTCGTTGCGGTCGAAGAGTGGGGATCTCGCATGGTTGGCCGGATCGGGGGGCGCCGTCGGGCGGGTCATTCCGCCGCTGAACGGTCGCACCGACACCGTCGGGCTTCGTCCTCGCGGCACGTTCTATCCCCGGGAAAGGTCAGCGTCAAATGAGACCCGCGCGGCGTCCCGCGCGCTCACCGGGCTAGCGACCGGCGAGGTACAGGAACGCCGTCACCGCCAGCTCGCACAGCCCGATGAACGCGACGAGGAGTCCCGCGCGCACCGCCGGCGCGCCCTCGCGCACCACGCCGAAGCGGTCCCGGTAACGCCGGCGCAGCGCCTGCGCGCCGCCGAACGCGACCAGCGCGGCCGAGGAGACGACCCCGAACAGGAGCAGGGCGGTGTGCGCCAACTACCCGCTCTCCTTGGCCGGGAACAGCTCCACCTGGACCGGCTCGAGCCCGAGCGCCTGCCTCACCGGGGCGAACGAGCGCCGGTGGAGCGGACAGGGCCCGAGCTTCGCGAGCGCCGCGAAGTGCTCGGCCGTGGGGTAGCCCTTGTGCCGGGCGAAGCCGTAGCCCGGGTGCGCGCGGTCGAGGTCCGCCATGAGCGCGTCGCGCGTCGTCTTGGCGAGGATGCTGGCGGCCGCGATGGTGAGGCTGAGCGCGTCGCCGTGGACGATCCCCTGCTGCGGGATCTTCACCTCCGGCACGCGCCGCGCGTCGATGAGGATGTGCTCGGGGGCCAGGGCAAGGCCCTCGATGGCGCGGCGCATGGCGAGCAGGCCGGCGCGGTAGATGTTCATGGAGTCGATCTCCTCGACCGCCGCCAGCCCGACCGCCCAGCACACGGCAGCCGCCTTGATCTCGGCCGCCAGGCGCTCCCGGGCCGCGGCGTCGATCTGCTTCGAGTCGTCGATCCCGCGCGGCCGGAACTCGCGCGGCAGGATGACCGCCGCCGCCACCACGGGCCCAGCGAGCGGCGCCATCCCGGCCTCGTCCACGCCCGCGATGCGGATCACGCCCTGCTCCCACAGCGGCGTCTCGAAGCGGAGGAGGTGGCGCAGCCTCTGGCCCTCGGCCCGGTTCTCGTGGCGGCGGCGGAGCACCGCCTCGTACACCGCCCGCGCGCCGGCGCGCCCATCGCAGCGCAGCGCCTCCTCGCATTCCGCGGCGAGCGGCCGGCCCTGCTCGACGAAGCGCGCCCGGAGCTCCGCCAGGCTCATCTGCCGGATGTCGTCGGGCCCCATCGCGCCGGCATCATGGCACCGGCGCCGGCAGGGCGGCAACGCGGCTGCGCGCCCTCGCGCGATGAGACAAAAAGAGAGGCGGCGCCCGCGAAGGCGCCGCCTCGTACTTCGGATCCGGCGCGAGGTGCTACGCGGTGCGGCGACGGCGCGCGGCGAACACGGCCGCGGCCATGAGCGCTACGGCGGCGAGGCCGCCTGGCCCGCCGCTGCTGCAGCCGCCGGCCTCCTTGCCGACGCGGATGCCGCTCGTCGCGGCGTCGTTGCTCGAGTCCACGTCGGTCGTGTCGGTCGCGACGTCGTACTCGATCGGGATCGTGGTCTGGATGACGTCGCTCGGGAGCGGCAAGATCTTGTAGACGTTGGTGAAGGTGACCGCCTTACCGGCGTCAATGTTGCCGATGGTGCAGCCGTTCGCGACCGCGTCGGCCGTCCCGCACGGGCCAGTGCCCGACTCGAACGCGAGGAGCGTGTTCGGGCCGCTGACGTTGCC
>DATLJU010000154.1:0-7188 GCA_035538735.1 Anaeromyxobacteraceae bacterium
GGGCTCAGCGCGAACGGAGGGACTTTCCGTCGTCCGGGAGGGTGGCGCGGCAGATTTCCCTTCCGTCCGCCCTGAGCGTAGCGAAGCGGAGTCGATGGGCGGCGGCGGAATGACCAGCACCGGGGTCGCCGCGGGGACAGCGCGCGCCGCGGCAGGCCGAGCGGCCGGCGCCGCGACGGGTGGCGGAGGAACGATGGCGGGAGCCGCGGCGGGCGCGGGCTCGTCGTCCACCATCACCCCCTCCTCGTCGATCGAAATCGGCTCGTCCTCGACCACGTCCTCCCTGACGTCGCTCGCGGCGGCGAGGGCGAGGGCATCGCCGCCCTCCGAGGGCCTGGGGGGCTCGACCTCGAGCAGCAGGTCCTCCCCCTCGTCGAGCGCGACCGCCTCCTCGGCGGCACCAGCGCGTTCCGCCTCCGGCGACGACAGCGCGGGGTGCGACGGCGCGAGCTCGCGCAGGCGCACCAGCGCCGCGCGAGCGCGATCGGCCTGGCCGCGCGCCAGCGCCAGCCTCGCCACGCGGGCGGCCTCGTCGGCGGCGCCGGCCAAGTCGCCGCGCGCGGCGCGCACCTGGAGCGCCTTCTCCCGCGCGTCCAGGTGGTCGGGATCGACGGCGAACACCTTCTGCAGGTGCTCGAGCGCCTTCTCGTGCAGGCCGTACTTCAGGTAGACGTCGGTCTCGGTGAGGAGCTTCGGGATCGCCTGGGGAACGGCGCCGGGCACCGGGGCGCGAGCGGCCTGCTGCGGCACCGCCGGCGCGCTCGCGCGACCCGAGACCGCCGGCGCGGGCGCCGCGCTCGCGCGACCCGGGACCCCAGCCGGCGACGGGGCGGCGCGAGCGGCGGGGCTGGGCGTGGGCGCCGCGACGGCGGGGCGGGCCGGCGCGGCGGGGCGGGCGGGTCCGACGGCGTGCAGCGCCTCGGGATCCTGCGGAGCCAGCTCGAGGACCCGACGCCAGGTGGCGCGAGCGTCGTCGGGGCGGCCCTTGTCGAGCTGGAGGTGCGCCAGCTCCTTGAAGACCGAGACGGTCTTCTGGATCTGCCCCAGGTCCTTGAACGCCTGCGCGAGCAGCCCGAGGGTCTCGGGGTCCTTCGGATCGGCCTTGAAGCAGAGCTGCAGCTTCGCGAGCGCCCGCTTCGTGTCGCCGCGCGCCAGGTGGAGGTGCGCCAGCTCGCGGATGAGCGCGAGGTCGCCCGGCGCGAGGAACACGATCCGCTCGGCGACCTTGACGTACTCGTCGGGGCGGTTGAGGCGCCGTAGCTGATCGGCCGCCCGGCGCAGCTGCTCCAGCGCCAGCTTCGGCTGGTTCTGCTTCGCGTAGAGCTCGCCCAGCTTCACCGCCGATCCGACGTTGTCGGGCTCGAGCTCGACCATCCGGCGCAGCACGTCGAGGAGCTTCGCCTGGTCACCCGCTCTCTCGGAGGCCGCGGCCACGAGCTGCAGCTGCGCCATCGCGTCGGAGAGGATGCCGAGCTGCTGGTACAGCGCCGCGAGCCGCTCGTTCACGCGCACGTCGTCGGGCGCGAGCTTCAGCATCTGCTTGTAGACGGCGATGGCCTTGAGGAAGAACCCCTGCTCACCGTACGCGTCGGCCACCTTCCCGAACGTCTCGGCGGCGGCGGGGTTGTCGCCCTTCTTCTGCTGCAGCTCGCCGACCTTGAGCAGGACGCGGACGTCCTTCGGGTCCTCGGCCAGGACTTTCTCGTAGGCCTTGATGGCCTTGTCGAACTGTCCTTTCTGGACGAGCTTGGTCGCCTCGGCGGTGACTTTGTTCTTGTCGACAGCCATCGCGGGCGGGGCCATCCCTGGGTGGGTGCGGCTCGCCCCGACGACCGCGCAGGCGCGCGCTCTCCAGGCGCTTGGGGCGGGAGCAAGCGTAGTGGAACCAACCCGGAGCGGTCAAGGCAACGACCGCCCGATCCTACGGGTAGTTTCGCACACTTACATCGTCGCCAACCCCTGCCGGGGACGATCGGTCAGGCGCCGGTCACCGGTCGTGACACGGGTGCCTTGCCCTCGGTCAGGATCTGCTCGACCAGCCGGGTGTCGTACTTGCCAACCTCGAAGCGCCGGTCCGCCAGGACCCGCCGCAGGAAGGGGATGTTGGTCTTGATCCCTTCCACCACGTACTCGTCGAGCGCGCGGCGGGCGCGAGAGAGCGCCACGTCGCGCGAGTCGCCCCAGCAGATGAGCTTCGCGACGAGCGAGTCGTAGTACGGCTGCACGCGGTAGTGCTCGAACGCCATCGTGTCGACGCGGACCCCGTAGCCGCCCGGCTGGTGATAGCCGGTGATGTTCCCGGGCGACGGCGCGAACGTGAGCGGGTCCTCGGCGTTGACGCGGCACTCGATGGCGTGGAACTTGGGCGCGATCTGCTCCTGCTTCAGCGGCATCTTCTCGCCCGCGGCGAGGCGGATCTGGAGGCGCACCAGGTCGAGCCCGTACACCTGCTCGGTGACCGGGTGCTCCACCTGGATGCGGGTGTTCATCTCCATGAAGTAGTAGCGGCCCTTCTCGTCCATGAGGAACTCGATCGTGCCGACGTTGTTGTAGCCGATCGACCGCATGGCCTTGAGCGCCACCTCGCCCATCTCGCGCCGCAGCTCGGGCGTGACGGCCGGGCTGGGCGACTCCTCGACGATCTTCTGGTGCCGACGCTGGACGGAGCACTCGCGCTCACCGAGGTGCACGATGTTCCCGTGCTCGTCGGCGGCCATCTGGAGCTCGATGTGGCGAGGCTCCTCGACGTACCGCTCGAGGTACATCGAGCCGTCGCCGAACGCGCTGAGCGCCTCGGTGGACGCCTGCTCGAAGGCGCGCCGCACGTCCCCGCCCTCGCGCACGATCTTCATGCCGCGCCCGCCGCCGCCGGCGGCCGCCTTGAGGATGATCGGGTAGCCGATCTCGCGGGCGATGGCCTCGGCCTCGTCGCCGTCCTTCAGCACCCCGCGTGCGCCGGGCAGCAGCGGCAGCCCGGACTGCTCGGCGAAGTTGCGGGCCGCCACCTTGTTGCCCATGAGCCGCAGCATCTCCGAGCGCGGCCCGATGAACTTCATCCCGAGCTTCTCGACGATCTCGGCGAACCCCGGGTTCTCGGAGAGGAACCCATACCCCGGGTGGATGGCGTCGCAGCCCGTCACCTCGGCGGCCGACATGAGGGCGCGGATGTTGAGGTAGCTGTCCTTCGAGGGCGGCGGGCCGACGCAGACCGCCTCGTCGGCGAACTGGACGTGGAGTGACTCGGCATCAGCCGTCGAGTGCACCGCCACCGTCTTCACGCCGAGCTCGCGGCAAGCGCGGATGACCCGCAGCGCGATCTCGCCGCGGTTGGCGATGAGGACCTTCTGGAACATGACGCTCCGGGGGCGGCCGCGCCGCGCGTGAGGTCTAAGCCGGCTCGATCCGGAACAGCGGCTGGCTGAACTCGACCGGCGTCGCGTTCGCCACCATGATCTCGGCCACCTTGCCCGGCACCTCGGCCTCGATCTCGTTCATGAGCTTCATCGCCTCGACGATGCAGAGCACCTGCCCCTTCTTCACGACGGTGCCCACGTCGACGAACGGTGGGGAGTCGGGGGAGGGGGCGCGGTAGAAGGTGCCCACGAACGGCGAGGTCACGACCGTACCCGGCTTCGCCTCGGCCTTGGGGGCCGGCGCCGGGGCCGCCGCGTTCGCCGCGGCGGCGGGCGCCACCGCGACCGGCACCATGGGCGGGAGCGGGGCGGCCACCGGGGCGGCGTGCAGCACGGGCGCGCCCGCCGTCTGGCCGCGCCGGATGACGAGCTGCTGCCCGTTGCGATCCCAGCGCAGCGTGGTCACGTCGGTGCCCTCGAGCACCTTCACCAGCGCCTTCACCTCGTCGAGCGAGAACGGACCGCTCGCGTCCGCTCCGCGGGCGTGCGGCTCCTTCGTGCGCTCCGCCTGCTCCGGACGTCTCGTCGCCATGCCGTGGCTCCTTCGAGTGGGGGGCTAGCCCGCGACGCGAGTCAGGTACTCGCCAGTGCGGGTGTCGATGCGGAGGATCTCGCCCTCCTCGATGAACAGCGGCACGTTCACGACGTAGCCGGTCTCGAGGGTGGCGGGCTTGGTCGCGCCGGAGACGGTGTCACCGCGCACGCCCGGATCGCACTTCACCACCTTGAGGTCCATCGAGTTCGGCAAGGTCACCCCGATCGCCTTGCCGTTGTAGAACATGATGTGGGTGGTGGTGTTGTCCTTGATGAAGCTCTTCGCCTCGCCCATCTGCTCCTCGGTGAGGAACGTCTGGTCGTAGGTCTTGTTGTCCATGAAGTTGTAGTGGTCGCCCTCCTTGTAGAGGTACTGCATCTCCCGCTCCTCCACGTCGGGCTTGCCCACCACGTCGCCGGACTTGAACGTCCGGTCGATGGTCCGGCCGGTCAGCATGTTCTTGATGCGGGTCCGCACGAACGCCGAACCCTTGCCCGGCTTCACGTGCTGGAACTCCACGATTTCCCACGGCTCCTTGTCGAGCTCGATCTTGAGCCCGCGGCGGAACGCGGAGGTGTCGAGGGTGTCGGCCATGTCGCTCTGCTCCGTCCTTTCAAAAGCGCGAGACGCGGCGGCGGCGCCGCTCGGGCGTCACGGTCGCGCGTACAGGGCGCCGCTCGGGGCGCCTACAGCTCCGACCTCACCTTCGGGGCGGTGATCCTCAGCAAGTAGCGCGCCTTGCCGTAGTTCCCTTCCGGGGTGAGCGCGACGACCATGAAGTAGTCGGGTGAGACCAGCCGAGCCACGGTGACGACCTGGCCGCTGTGCAGCGACACCTCGTCGACGGGCCCGGCGCGCTGCGCCTCGGCCGCCTCGCGCGCGCTGCGGAAGACGCCCGAGTACTCGACGAGCAGCGACTTGAGATCCACCGTGGTCGCGCCCGCGAGGTGCGTGTCGACCTCGATCCCGTCCACGCCCATGAGCGAGCAGGCGAGCGCGCCGTCGACGCCATCACACACGGTCTGCAGATGCTCGCGGAAGCTCATGGGCGCTCCCCGCCGTGGCGGCTCGGATGCCGGAAGCAGGCGGGAGGCCAGGCTCTTAGCCCGGCCTCCTACTCGGGGTCAAGCACGGCGGTGACGGCGCGGCGCGTCGACCCTACTTGCACACCAGCGCGGTGCTCTGGCCGTCGCACGGCGGCTGGAGCGTCGTACCCGTGGCGCAGGTTGGGGCCGTGGCGCACCCCGAGCAGACCCGCAGCGGAAAGATCCACTCGCCCGACTCCAAGTGGGCTCCGTCGCCGGTCTTCCCCTGCAGCGTGACGCCGAGCACGACCTGGCCGCCCGCCGGCACGCCCTGAAGCGCGGTGACGAGAGCGTCGCTCAGGAGCCCCGTGTAGATGGTCGCCTGCCCGCCGGCGGGCGCGACGATGGGAGACGTCGCGGCCGGCAGGACCGCCTCGCCGGTGATCGACGCGAGCGCTGGCGACGGCGCGTAGGCGCCGACGTAGTCGGACGGGTTGAGGCGAACGCGGGCCGCCTGGACGCTCCACGAGTTTCCCGACGTGACGTCGTTCGCGTTGAGCGTCTTGGGATCGACGAGGTTGTTCTGCACGTACAGCACGACGCTGTACTGCCCGCCCAGGGTCACGTCGTACACGCCGTTCCCGAGCTGGAAGGTACCGCCGGGCGCGTACGTACAGGCCTTCAGATCGCTCGGTACGGCACGGCCCAGGATCTCGATCGAGGATCGGTTGTCGACGCAAGCGGCGAGCGTCAGTGCGGCGGCGGCGAGGAGGGTCGAACGCTTCATGGCTGGCCTCCCGCGGCGGCCGCGGTGAGGGCGGCGTTCGCCTGGCGGTTCAGGATCCGCGGCGTGATGAAGACGAGCAGCTCGCTGTGGTTGTCGGTGTTACTGTCGGTCCGGAAGAAGAAGCCGAGGATCGGGATCTTGCTCAGGAACGGGACCGCGGCCGTGTTGTGCGAGGTCTGCCGGGTGTAGATGCCGCCGATGACGGTGGTCTCGCCGTCCTTCACGAGCGACTCGGTCTGGGCCTCGCGCTTCGAGATGGAGGGCTGGCCGTTGGCACCGGTCAGCTGCGGGTTCGGCGAGTTGTTCGTGACCTTGATCTTCATGAGGACGGAGCCGTCCGCGGAGACGTGTGGCGTCACCTTGAGCTCGAGCTTGGCCTCGATGAAGACCGTGTTCACGCCGGAGGCGGAGACCTGCGAGAAGGGGATGGAGACGCCCTGCCCGATGGTCGCCTCCATGTTGTCCACGGTCGACACGCTCGGGGCCGAGATGGTCTTCAAGACGCCCTGGTTCTCGAGCGCGGTGAGGGCCAGGTTCAGGTTGAAGGCGCTGCCGACCGAACCAAACTGGAAGCCGATGCCGCCGCCAGAGCCCTGGCCGATGGCGGCGGGCAGGTTCACGGCGTAGTTGGGCGTCGGGCCCGCCCCGTTCGACGGGGTATTGCCGGCTGCGCCGGCCGCGGCGATGGAGTTCGGGAAATAGAGGCCGGTGGGATTGCCGGTGGCCGTGCTCGCGGTGGCGTTGCCGCCCCACTGCACGCCGATGGCCCGGTTGAAGTTGGTCGAGGCCTCGACGATGCGGCTCTCGATCCGCACCTGAGGGATCTCCGTGTCGAGGTTGCGCACCAGGCCCTCGGCGCGGGCGAGCGCCTCGGGCACGTCCTTCACGATGAGCACGTTCGTGCGGTCGTCGGTGGTGACGGAGCCGCGCTCGGTGAGGACGTCCTTGACGCGGGCCGAGACGTCGGCGGAGCGGGCGAAGTTCACCGGGATGATGCGCACCTTGAGCGGGATGAGCGGCGCGCGCGCCTTCTGCGCCTCGGCGCGGGCCTGCTGCTCCTTCGCGATCTCCTCGATCTTGGCGACGCGAATGACGTTGCCCATCTCCTCCTTGTCGAGCCCCTTCGTCTTGAGGACGAGGTCGAGGGCCTGATCCCAGGGGACGTTGCGGAGGGCGACCGTGACCTTCCCCGAGACGTCGTCGGCGACCACGATGTTCTTCTTCGAGACGTCGGCGATGAGCCGGAGCAGGTTGCGGATCTCGATGTCGTGGAAGTCGAGGGTGATGCGCCGGCCGGTGTACTCGCGCTTCTGCGGAGCGCCGGAGAGCGCGTAGGCCGGGGCGGTGCTGGTGAAGCCGGCCGCCTGCGTCTGGGCGGTGACGGCCTTGACGGGCTCCGAGGTCGCCGGCGCGGAAGCGCCTTCGCCC
>DATLJU010000155.1:0-1856 GCA_035538735.1 Anaeromyxobacteraceae bacterium
GCCGGCGTCATGGGCCCGTTTGACCCATTCCCTACGCGGGCCGCGAACCGTCGCCCAGACCGATAGCCGTCACGGCTGCTGCGCCGCCTCCAGCTCCTGCCACCGCGCGTAGAGGCGCTCCACCTCGGACGTGACCTCCTCCAGCTCCGCCCGGAGCCCGGCCACCGCTGCGCCTTCCTTCTGGTACGTCGCCGGATCCGAGAGTGACGCCTCCAGGGCAGCCTTGCGCTCCTCCGCCGCCAGGATCGCGCCCTCCATCCCCTCGAGCTCCCGCTGCTCCTTGAAGCTGAGCTTGCCGGGCTTGCGGAGGCGCACCTCCCCCTTCGACTCCGCTTCGCTACGCTCAGGGCGAGCGGCTGGCGCGACGCGCTCCGCCTCCCCCGCGCGCTCGGCCTGCTCCTTGAGGGTCCGGTACGTCTCGTAGTTCCCCGGATAGCGCGTCACGCGGCCGCCGCCCTCGAAGGCCAGGATGCCCGTCGCGACCTTGTCGAGGAAGTAGCGGTCGTGCGTCACCAGCAGCACGCTGCCGTCGAACTCGAGGAGCAGCCGCTCCAGCACGTTGAGCGTGACCAGGTCGAGGTCGTTGGTAGGCTCGTCGAGGACGAGGACGTTGGCGCCCTCCAGGAAGAGGCGCGCCAGGAGGAGCCGGTTCCGCTCGCCGCCGGAGAGCGCCTTCACCTGCATGCGCTGCATGGTGGGCGGGAAGAGCAGGTCGTCGAGGTAATCGCGCAGCGCCACCCTCCGCCCGGAGAGCTCGAGAAAGTCCTCGCCGCCCTTCCCCGGCGCGCCGCCGCCGGCGGCCTCGTAGACGGTCTGCTCCGGGTCGAGCCGGCTGCGCTGCTGGTCGTAGTAGGCGACGCGCGTCTTCTTCCCGACCACGACCTGACCGGCGTCGGGAGGAAGCTCGCCCAGCACGACGCGCAGGAAGGTCGTCTTGCCGACGCCGTTCGGCCCCACCAGCCCGAGGCGCTCGCCGCGCTGGAGCTTGAAGTCGACGCCGTCGAGGACGGTGGCGGCGCCGAACCGCTTCACGAGGCCGTCCCCCTCCAGCACGATCTGGGACAGGCGCGGCGCTGCCGCGAGCTGCAGCTCGGCCACGCGCGGCCGGGCGAACCCGCGCTCGGCCATGAGCGCCTTCGCCCGCGCGATGCGCGCCTTGCTCTTCGTCCGGCGCGCCTCGACCCCCTTGCGCAGCCACGCCACCTCCTGCTCGATCCAGCGCTCCCGCTTGTGCTGCGCCAGCGAGGCCTGCTCCTCGGCCACGAGCTTCTGCTCGAGGTAGGCCTGGTAGTTGCCGGGGTAGCTCGTCACGCCGGCGCCGGGCGTGATCTCGACGATCCGGTCCACCAGGTCGTCGAGGAAGTAGCGATCGTGCGTGACGAGGAGTAGCGCCCCGCCGAGCGCGTCGAGCTCCTCCTCCAGCCAGTCCACCGTGTCGGCGTCGAGGTGGTTCGTGGGCTCGTCGAGGAGGAGCAGGTCGGGGTGCGTCAGCAGCGCCCGCGCGATCGCGACGCGCTTGCGCGTGCCGCCGGAGAGATCGGCCACCGCACGGTCCCAGTCCTTCACGCCGAGCCTGTCGAGGAGCCGGCGCGCCTCGTGGGCGGTGTCCCACCCCCCGAGGTGCTCGATCCGCTCGGAGAGCGCGGCGAGCTCGACGAGGAGCCGCTCGTGCACGGCTTCGTCGCGCTCCGCCGCGAGGCGGGACGACAGCTCGCCGTGGGCCGCGAGCGCCGCCTTGAGCGGCGCCCGCGCCACCTCCAGCTCGGAGGCGACGGTGGCGCCCGCGGCGAACTCCGGCTCCTGCGGCAGGTACGTGACCGACGCGCCGCGGCGGAGCTGAACCTCGCCGCGATCAG
>DATLJU010000156.1:0-3974 GCA_035538735.1 Anaeromyxobacteraceae bacterium
ACACGGAAGTTAAGCCCACCAGAGCCGATGGTACTGCACGGGAAGCCGTGTGGGAGAGTAGGTCGCCGCCGCATCTTTTCGAAGAGCCCGCCCTCGTGGCGGGCTTTTCCTTTTTCTGGGCTCCGAGTCGCGCGCTCCGCGGCACTCTAGCCGGGCGGCGCGGAGGCGCCCTGGCGCGTTCCACCCACGGCGCCTTCCAGCGCCCTCTTCAGCGCCCGCAGGTCCTCGACGAAGCGCGCGCGCTCCGTCCGGCGCGCCTCGTCGTCGGTGGAGCGGAGGATCGAGGAGGGGTGCACCGTCCCCATGACCAGCGGCGCGAATGAGGCCGGGACCACCTCACCGCGGTGCTGCGTCACCTTGAACCCCCTCCCGAGCAGCGCCTGGGCGGCCGTCGCACCGAGGCAGACGACCGCCAGGGGCCGGATCACGGCCAGCTCCGCCTCGAGCCACGGGTGGCAGGCGCTCACCTCGGCTGCGTCCGGTTTCTGGTGGATGCGCCGCTTCCCGCGCGGCTCCCACTTGAAGTGCTTCACCGCGTTCGTGAGGTAGACGCGCCGGCGGTCGAGCCCCGCCTCCGCGATCGCGGACTCGAGCAACCGTCCGGCCGGTCCGACGAACGGGTGTCCCTCGAGATCTTCTCGGTCGCCCGGTTGCTCTCCGACGAACACGAGGTCGGCGCCGCGGCCGCCCTCGCCGAACACGGTCTGCGTCGCCCGCTCCCAGAGGTGGCACCCGCGGCAGCGGGCGGCGGCCTCGCGCAGCGTGGTGAGGGTCGGGTGCGGAGGGACGAACGGTGCCGCCGAGGTGGCGGCTTCCGGCGGCGCGGACGCTGGCGGGCGGCGCGGCATGCCAGCATGAAAGGTGGCCACCGCCCGGAGCGACGTCAGTCGGGGCGGTATCGTGTGCCTACGGGCTGACCATGACCGCGGCGAGAGCAGGGCGAGCGATGACGACGGCGCACGGCAGGGTGGGCGCCCGCCGGGCGGGCACGGCCGACCTGCCGCTGCACGGCGGCAACGTGCCGCCCTGGCTCCGCGACCGCATGGCCCGGCTCGGCCGGGTCATGGTGGAGGCGCTCGTCGTCGAATACGGGCGCGCTGAGCTGGTGCGTCGCCTCGCCCATCCCTTCTGGTTCCAGTCGCTGGGCTGCTTCATGGGCATGGACTGGCACAGCTCCGGGATCACGACCAGCGTGCTCGGCGCGCTGAAGCGTGGGCTCGCGCCGATCGAGCGGGAGCTCGGCGTCCACGTCTGCGGCGGGCGCGGGCGTCACTCGCGGCGCACGCCGGGTGAGCTCTCGGCGGTCGGCGAGCGGACCGGGCTCGACGGCGCTGCGCTCGCCAGCGCGAGCCGGCTCGTCGCGAAGGTGGACACCGCGGCGGTGCAGGACGGGTTCGACCTCTACCTTCACGCGTTCATCGTCACCGACGACGGTGCATGGGCGGTGGTGCAGCAGGGGATGAACACCGAGACGCGTCGCGCGCGCCGCTATCACTGGCTGTCCGAGGGGCTGCGCAGCTTCGTCGAGGCGCCCCACGCCGCGATCGAGGGGCAGCCCGGCGGCGCGATCGTGAACCTCACCGACGCCCGCGCCGCGGCCGCCCGAGCCGCGCAGGTGGAGCTCGCTCGGAGCGGCCCGGACGTCGTGGTGGCCGAGGTGAGGCGTCTGCGCGATCACGGCGCGCTGCCGACGCTCCAGCTCCCCGGCCACCACGAAGTCCGCCCGAGCGACGTCCTGCTGCGGCGCCTCCACGGCGCGATGGCCGCGGCCGAGGCGCGCGGCCCGGTCGACTTCCAGGATCTCCTGCTCGTCCCGGGGGTGGGCGCGCGCACGGTGCTCGCGCTTGCCATGGCGGCGGAGGTCTTGCACGGCGCACCTTGCAGGTTCAGCGACCCGGCCCGCTTCTCGCTCGCGCACGGTGGGAAGGACAGGCACCCTTACCCGGTGCCGCTCCGGGTCTACGATCGGACCGTGACGGTGCTCCGGCAGGCCGTCGACCGCGCCAGGCTCGGGGAGGGGGATCGCCTCGCCGCGCTGAGGCGCCTGGATGAGGAGGCGCGGCGGTTGGAGGCGGTGGCGGAGGGGCCGGGGCTCGAGCAGCTCATCGAGGCGGAGCGGGAGCGGAGTGCGGAGCTCGGTGGGATGAGCGTCTTCGGGCCCGCGACGCCGAAATCTACGGCGACCGGACCCCTCTCCCCAGCCCTGTCCCCGCCTGGCGGCGGGGCGAGGGAGACGAGACTCCCCGTTAACGGCACGGAACGTGATCGACCCTCTCCCCCACCGGGGGAGAGGCCAGGGAGAGGGGGCCGCACCGCGAGCTCGTCGCCGGCGCAACTCCGCCTCTTCCGGTAGCGCGCTACGCCAGCAGGTCGCGGATCCCGATCGCCACCAGGTAGAGCGTGAGCGCCACCATGATGACGGTGGTCGCCCACGCCACCGCGTTGAACCAGGGGCCGTTGCGGTAGCGGCCCATGAGCTTCTCGCGGTTGATGAGCAGCAGCATGAACACGAGGATGAACGGCAGGAGCATCCCGTTCACGATCTGCGACACCAGCATGATCCCGACCAGCGGCAGCCGCGGGATCAGCACCACGAGGCCGCCCAGCACGAGGATCGACGTGAACAGCCAGTAGAACTGGCGCGCCTCGCCGTACTTCTTGTCGACGCCCGACTCCCACCCGAAGGCCTCGCACACGTAGTACGCGGTGGAGAGCGGGAGGATGGCCGCGGCGAAGAATGAGGCGTTGAACAGGCCGAACGCGAACAGCCACGAGGCGTAGCGCCCGGCCAGCGGGGCGAGGGCCTGCGCCGCCTGCCCCGCCGTCTCGATGCGGAGCCCGGCCCGGTGCAGCGTGGCGGCGCACGCCACGACGATGGCGAACGCGACGAGATCGGTCACCACGCACCCGGCGATGACGTCGAGCCGCGAGTAGCCGTAGTGCTCGATCTTGATGCCCTTCTCGACCACCGCGGACTGCAGGTAGAACTGCATCCAGGGCGCGATGGTGGTCCCCACCATCCCGATCAGCATCCCGACGTAGCCGGCGTCCGAGGAGAGGTGCGGCACGACCAGCGCGCGCCCCACCTCGCCCCAGTCCGGGTGCGCGAACGCGAGGCTGATGGGATACGCGACGTAGAAGAGGCTTGCCACCAGGAAGAACTTCTCGACGCTCTGGTACGTGCCGCGGTGGACGAGCAGCCAGACCGCCACCGCCGTGATGGGCACGGACACCATGACCGGCACGCGGAAGATCTGCAGGCTGGCGGCGATGCCGGCGAACTCGGCCACCACGTTGCCGAGGTTGGCGACGATGAGTGCGATCGAGGTCCAGAAGGTGACCTTGACGCCGAAGTTCTCGCGGATGAGGTCGGAGAGCCCCTTGCCGGTCACCACGCCCATCCGCGCGCACATCTCCTGGATGACGATGAGCGCGACGGTGATGGGGAGGAGGGTCCACAGCAGCGTGTAGCCGTAGTTCGATCCCGCCACCGAGTAGGTCGTGATGCCGCCGGCGTCGTTGTCGACGCTGGCCGTGATGAGCCCCGGGCCGAGCACCGCCAGGAAGGTGACCACCGCGCGCCAACGGGTGCGTGGGGCCGGTGCGCTGCCGGCGATCAGGCCTGCCTCAGGCATCGATCACCCTGGCCAGGATGTCGTCCACGGTCACCATCCCCTGGAGCACTCCGCGCTCGTCCACCACGGGCAACGAGACGAGGTTGTACTTGGCGACGGCCGCCGCGACGTCCCTCAGGCGCGCCTTCGGTTCCACCGTCGCGGGCGGCTCTCGCGCGATGGTGGCGAGGCGTGCCGCGGGATCGGCGAGGAGCAGGTCGCGCAGGTTGCACTCGCCGACGAGCAGCTCCTGCTGGGCCTCGTGCGGAAGCTCGCCGAGGACGTCCGCGGCCTCGTCCGGCGCCATCTCCTCGAGGAGGTCGGCCGCCTTCTCCGGCGAGACCTCCTCGAGCAGCTGCG
>DATLJU010000157.1:0-16008 GCA_035538735.1 Anaeromyxobacteraceae bacterium
CGGGAGCGGACGTGTTCACGCCCGAGGACTTCACGGAGGAGCAGCGGCAGATCGCGCGCACGACCGAGCAGTTCGCGCGAGAGGAGGTGCTCCCCGTCACGGCCCAGCTCGAGAAGCACGTGCCCGGGGTCGCGGCCGGCCTCATGCGCAAGGCGGGCGAGGCGGGGCTGCTCATGATCGACGCGCCGGCTGCGTACGGCGGCCTGGAGCTCGACAAGGCCACGAACATGCTGGCGGGGGAGAGCATGGCCGCGGCCGGCGCCTTCTCGGTGTCCTACTCCGCGCACACCGGCCTCGGCACGCTCCCGCTCGTCTACTACGGGACCGAGGCGCAGAAGGAGCGCTACCTCGGCAAGATCATCACCGGCGAGTGGAGCGCCGCGTACTGCCTCACCGAGCCGGGCGCGGGCAGCGACGCCATGGGCGGTACCACCACCGCGCGCCTGTCCGAGGACGGGACGCACTACGTCCTCGACGGCACGAAGCAGTTCATCACGAACGGCGGGTTCGCGCAGGTGTTCACCGTGTTCGCCAAGGTGGACCGGAAGCACTTCACGGCCTTCCTCGTCGAGCGCGACTTCCCGGGCGTGATCATCGGCCCGGAGGAGAAGAAGCTCGGCATCAAGGGCTCCTCGACGACCTCGGTCATCCTCGACGCGGCGAAGGTGCCGGTCGAGAACGTCCTCGGCGAGATCGGCAAGGGGCACAAGATCGCGTTCAACGTCCTGAACGTCGGCCGGTTCAAGCTCGGTGCCGCGGTCATCGGCGCGGCCAAGTCGGCGCTCGCGACCGGCGCCGCGTACGCGAATCAGCGCAAGCAGTTCGGCACCGTCCTGTCGAGCTTCGGCGCGATCAAGGAGAAGCTCGCCGACGCCGCCGCCGACCTGTTCGCCGCCGAGTCGATCATCTACCGGCTCGCCGGGCTCGTCGACGACCGCCTCGCGACGATCGCCAAGGACGCGCCCCGCTACTACGAGTCGTACCAGGCGGCGATCGAGGAGTACGCGATCGAGTGCGCCATCGCGAAGGTGTTCTGCAGCGACGTGCTCGCCGACATCGTCGACGAGGTGGTGCAGATCCACGGCGGATACGGCTTCACCGAGGAGTACGCGGCGGAGCGGTTCTACCGCGACGAGCGCATCAACCGCATCTTCGAGGGGACGAACGAGATCAACCGCATGCTCATCCCGGGCACGCTGCTGCGCCGCGCCACGAAGGGCGAGCTCCCGCTCGAGCGCGCGGTGGCGCAGACGATGGACGCGCTGCTCTCGCCGTCGAGCGACGAGATCGATCCCGCCGCGCCATGGGCGGCCGAGAAGGCGACGCTCACCGGGCTGAAGCGGGCCTTCCTGATCGTCGCGGGCGCCGCCGTCCAGCGGTTCGGCGAGAAGCTCAAGGAGGAGCAGGAGATCATGCTGGCGCTAGGCGACGTCGCGATCCAGGTGTTCGCCGTCGAGAGCGCCGTCCTCCGCGCCGAGCGGATCGCCCCGCGGCTCTCCGGGACGCAGCGCGCCGTCGTCGAGGCTGCCGCGAAGGTCCACACCTTCCGCGGCGTGGAGAAGGTCGCTGCCGCGGCGCGCCGGGCCGCCTACTACGCCGCGGACGGCGACACGCTCGCCACCCTCCTGAGCGGACTGCGCCGCTTCACGAAGTACGACGCGTCCGGCGTGCTCGGCGCGAAGCGGCGCCTCGCCGAGGCGGTGGCCGCGAAGGAGCGCTACCCCCTCTAGCGATCAGCAACAACAAATAATCCAGTCTATTGGTGGAATTTACGGCACAAGGACGATTCTTCCGCGTCGCACGGGATGCTCTGCTAATTCGTGGGCGCGAATGATCTCGGAAAGTGGAATTCGCTCAGCAACTCCGAAGCCAGACCACCCCGCCTCCAGTGCGGAGTTCAGATCTCGGGTCGCCGCGATTTTTGCCTCGTTCGGAAAGTCATCGCTACCCAAAAAGTAAATTCGAATATTCTTGAACACCAGCGGCCAGAACGGAATCTTTGGCGTGGCTACATCCGTTGCGTAGCTGGCGACCGAGCCACCCAATTTCAGGCATTCGAGATCCCGTTCGAGGTTTGCTCCGAACGCCACTTCGACTACGTGATCCACTCCCGTGGGAGCCAGGGCCGTCATGCGTGTCTTGAACCCCTGATCGTCATCGTTGCGAACCACTTCGTGAGCCCCAGCGTTCCTTGCCGTTTCCTCCTCTGCTGAAGACCGGATGGTACCGATCACGCGGGCACCAGCCCGCCGTGCCAATTGAACAGCACAAAGGCCCACAGAACCTGCAGCCCCTTGCACCAATACGGTGCGTCCGCTTACCGGCCCGGCCACATGGACGGCCCGATGCGCAGTGATGCCCGGTATGCCAAGACAAGCCCCCTGTTCCATCGACACCTTGTCCGGCAGTGGAGCAACCTGATCAACCGGAACCACCGTGAATTCCGCTGCCGTCCCGAAAGGCCGATAGGATTGGGCACCGTAGCACCATACAGGACGCCCCATCCACTCGGAGTGCACCCCGGGACCGACTTGGTCTATTCGACCAGCGCCATCACTGTGTGGAATAACGCGAGGATACGCCATGCCGTGCCCAAAGGCATCTTGACGCTTCTTGATATCGCCCGGGTTGATCCCCGAGGCAGCAATGCGAATGCGAACTTCTCCAGCCGCAGGACTTGGGTCCGGCATCTCTCCCACACTCAACACCTCGCGGGCCGACCCCTGCTTCTCGTACCAAGCTGCCCTCATTGAACGCCTCGCTTCTTTGAGCTTCTGCCCTTTAGGGTCTCAGCTCTCATGCGTCCGGGAAACCTACCATCGCCCAAGAACTGCCTGGACGCGTCTTCTCGCCAACGCTGGCGCATTCCTGCTCGGAGCGCGGCGTCGCCGTTCACGGCCGGTGACGCCATTCGAAGCGGTGCCGTGCCCGCAGCAGGGCGGCCCTGCCCCTCACCTCCACCACCGCCGCGACCGCGCCCTGCCCCGGCGGAGCGCCGTCGCGGCGAGGGTGGCGGACAGCACGGCCGCCGCCGCGACCAGCACCGGCATGGCCCGTGCCGCCGGGAGGGGCTCGGGTCGGGCCAGCCGGTAGAGGACCGGCATCACGCCGACCTGGTTGGCCTCCAGGTTGGCCCGCACGAAGGTGCGGAAGCTCTTCTTCAGGAGCTGGCGCGACAGGAACCTCGGGACACCCTCGTCCCAGCGCGCGTGATTGATGGCGAGGTAGTCCGAACGCTCGCCTTCGACGGGGACGAGCAGCGTCGAGTTGTGGAGGCCCGTCTCCACCTCGTACCACCCTGCCAGGTGATCCCAGAGGCGCAGCGCCCGGTCGGCGTCGTCGGCGACGAAGTAGTTGAAGAGGAAGAGGCCCTGCCGGTCCCGGTCGACGTCCCCGAGGCGCTTCGCGTTGCGCGCCGCCATGACGTGCACGCGGCGCGCGGCCGCCGAGAGGGCGCCGAGGAGCGCGCGGTAGGCCGCGGACGCCTGCACGTCGCGGATGACCCCCGGCGAGCGCGTCTCGACGAGGAGCACGACGTCGAAGCGCGGCAGCGAGATGCCGTCGACGTGCTCCTTCACGTAGGGGAAGCGGCTGAGCGGCGGGATCGCCACGGCCTCGTAGAGCGTGACCCGCTCCACCCCGTCCACCTGCTCGAGCCCGCGCGCGAGCTCGTCGAGGCTGGTGAGCAGCGCCGTCTTCGAGCGCCCCCGGAAGACGATCGGTCCCGGCCGTCGCGGCGGGTTGATCTCCGCGGCGAGGTGGATGTAGCCCGAGGCGCTCGGCTCCAGCAGCGTGGCGGGCGCGTACCTCGGATCGGCGTTGACGATCTGCGGCTCCATGCTCTCCCCCTCCGGATGGAACGGCAGGAGAGAAGCTGGGCATGACGCGGCTCGGGCGCGACCTCGCGGCGCGTCGCCACGCAGGGAGACGAGCGAGCCGCGAGGCGCACGCGCGCCCGACGTCGTGGCACCGGAGCGAGCCGGCTACGCGCTCGCGCCGTTCCCGTTCTTCGCGCGCGCGGCCTCGACGCAGAGCGCCTGGTTGAGCGCCGCGATCGCCTTCCGGTAGTGGGCCCGGTCGATCACGAACTGCATGTTGATCTGCCGCAGCGACTGCGAGAAGGCGTTCACGTTGATGCCGTTCTCGGCCAGCACGTGCGCTGCCCGGGCGAGCACCCCCGGGATGGCGATGTTCGAGCCGATGACGCACACCACCGCCGAGGGCAGGATCGTCACCTTCTCGTAGGAGTTCTCGAGCTCCTCCAGGAAGGCCGGCCGGGCCGACTTCTCCCAGATGACGTGGGTGATCGAGTTCGCGTTCGTCGCCTTGAGGATGTACGAGACGCCGTGCCGCTTGAAGATCTCCATCACGCCGAGGTCGAAGCCCACAGTTCCGACCATGCCGGGGTCGTGGATCTCGACCGCCGTCACCTTGGGCGTGCCGGCGATGACCTCGATGCGCGCCTCCTTGCCCACGTACTCCTTGGTGATGAGGGTGCCGGGGTGCTCGGGCTCGAAGGTGTTCTTGAGGCGGATGGGGATGCCGGCGAGCTCCATCGGCTTGGCGGCCTTGGGGTGGATGGCCTCCATCCCGACGTCCGCCAACTGGTCGGCGACGTCGTAGTTGGTGTTGCCCACCGGGACGATGTTGTCGGGGCCCACGATCTCGGGGTCGGCCGAGGAGAGGTGGAACTCCTTGTGGATGATGGCCTCGCTCGCGCGCAGCTCGACCGCCACCTTGCTGAACGTGACCTCCGAGTAGCCACGGTCGAACTCCCGCATGATGCCCTCGACGCCCTTCGTGTAGCCGGTCACCACCACCACCTGCTTGGCCGGGTTCACGCCTCGGAAGGCCTGGTGGATGCGCTCGTCGATGGTGAGAGGGTCGTCGTCGTCGAAGCCGGTGAGATCCATGAAGGAGGCCTCCACCCCCTTCGCCTTCAGGATCTCGACGCTGTTGAAGGCGCTGTGCGCCTCGCCGATGGCGGCCAGCATCTCGCGGGCGGCGAGCAGCACGCTGTCTCGTCGCAGGTAGCCGCTCGCCAGCACATGGCGCATCGAGTGCAGGTACTCCTTGAGCGCGGCCATCCGCTGCTCGATGAAGCGGTCGGCCGAGGCGAGAGGCAGGCCGATCGGCCTGAGCCCCTCGTTGAGCCCCTTGAGCTTGATGGTCAGCGCGTCGAGCGCCCCCCCGAAGTCCTCCCCGGAGGCGAAGCGGGCGTAGATGCCTGGCTCGCCCGTCTTTTTGTGCTCGAGGAGCTGGTTCGTCACGCCCGCGTAGGCCGAGACGACGTAGACGCGCCCGTACACGCGCGCCGGGTCTCGCAGGATGATGTTGTGCAGCACGTCCTGGAACGCGGACATCGACGTTCCACCGACCTTCTCGACTGTGATCATGGCCCGCTAGGGTAGCCGGAAGGGCCGACCGTTCGTCAAGATCTCCCGCCGCTCACCCGCCCGTGGGGCGGACGGGCGCCCGTCCTCGGGCGGGGGTCGGCGGCAGCTCCCGACGAAGGGGCGAGGGCGGCTCCGTGGGACCGGAGCGTCTCGAGGGCCCCCTGGAACGAGAGCTGGTTCGCCTGGCGCTGCGTGCTGGCGGGGACGGCGCGCGCCCAGCTCCTCACCACCAGCGCCTGCCTGCCCCGCTCGGCGGCGGACGTGGAGAGGTGCGCCAGCAGCCCCGCCTCCAGCTCCTTCGCGGCCCGGGCCAAGTCGCGCTCCGGCGGCCAGGAGTTCTGGCGTCCGAGCTGGTCGAGGTGCGCCTCGCCCGTCCGCTCCACCTCCTCCAGCAGCCGCACCGCGGCCGGCGAGAGGCCGGCGCGCACCCGCGCCAGCCGCGCCGGATCGCGCGCCACGCGCAGGAGCGCCGGCCACAGCGCGGCGTGAACGAAGGTCACCTTCCCGCCCACGAGCTTCAGCGTCAGCACCTCCGGCGAGGCCTCGAGGGCGGCCGACAGCTCGACGATCCGCGCGCTGGCGGGGTGATCGCACCAGCTCCCCTGCACGCGCTCTCCGGCGACGCGCTCGGCGAGCGAGTCGGACCCGCCCACCGGCGTCAGCGGCAATGCCCCTCGCTCGCGGACGAGGGCCAACGCCTCGGCGGCGGTCTCCAGCTGTTCGGGCACCTTCATGGGATGCCGGCGGATGAACTGCCTGTCAACTCCCAGCCGTGGCGTTCCCCGGAGGACCGCGGGGCCACGGGCACGCCGTCGAGGTACGCGACGCGGTGCGCGAGCTGCGCCGGGACGCGTGCCCCGGGGGTGAGGATACCGACCAGGTTGAGCGGATCGGCCGCGGAGAGCTCGACCCGCTCGCCGTCGCGCGGCGCGCGCCGGACGGCCCGCAGCCCCTCCACCGCCTGTGGGAGCGCGAACTGCTCGCCGGAGAAGCCCGCCACGAACCGGCCGCCCCGGACGTCGCCGCGTGCCTCTCGCCGGCGCAGGACCGGCAGGAGCTCGCGCCAGGGCGGCGCGTCCGCCTCGCGGGCGAGGAGGTCGCGGAAGACGATCCCCCAGCGGCGGAGGTACTGCTCGGCCCGGCGCTCCGCGAGCGCGTCCGCGGCCACCTCCGGCCTCGGCAGGAGCACCCAGCGCCCGCCCGCCGCGCCCGGGCGCCGCCCGCGAGGTCGTCCCGCGTCGATGAGCGCCCGGAGGCCGGCGAACGCGTCGCAGGTGACCGCCCCGGCGCTGACGAGCTCCCACAGCGCGGCCTCCACCTCGACCGGCATCCGGCGCGCGAGGACCGCCAGCTCGGAGACGAACGAGGCGCCCGCCGTCCTGAGCGCGTCCACCAGCGCTTGCGCGGCCGGGCCGATCGGAGCCCGCGGGCCGGCGGCCGCCGCGAGCCACCCCATGTCGGCGCGGAGCGCCAGCGTCACCAGCGCGTTGCGGGTCGGTGCGAGCCGCCGCCGCGGCGGCGCAGCGGGGTCGCCGCCCACCGAGAGCCGCCCCCACGCCACCTCTCCCCGGAAGCAGAGCTCGTCGAGCTGGGCGGGCTCGTACCGCGCGACCCTCGCCGGCAACAGCTCCCGTTCCCAGGCGCCGGCGGGCGCGTGGAAGCCCTGCAGCTGAGCGATCACCTCCGCCACGCCGCGCGAGCCATGCAGCCGCTGCCCGCGGGCGGCGTGCTGCCAGCGCACGAGGAACCGGACGAGGTCGGCCACGCCCACCGGCTCGATCTCGCGCCGGAGCCGGTGCAGCGTGAGGCGCTGGATGCGCGCGAGGAGCCCTCGCTCGCACCAGTGCGGTACGTCGTATGACTCTGGGCGGGGGACAAGCCCCCGCCCTACGGTAGCGGCAGGGCGGGGGCTCGGATCTGGCAGGAACGAGCCGCGCAGCACGAGCCCCTCCAGCTCGAGCGCGAGGAGCGCGTCCTGGACGAGCGCGGGGGGGAGTGCCAGCCGTTCCCCGAGGGCCGCGGCGGTGGTCGGGCCGAGCCGCGGAAGCCACCCGCGCAGCGCCGCGGCGGCGGCCTCCTCGCGCGTGCCGGGGTCCTGCTCGCCCGGGAGCGCGGGCAAGGGCGGATCGAGCCGGATGGACGGGTCGAGGCGGAGGGCGAGCGTCACACGCTCCGCGGCCAGCCACGCTTCCCCCGCGGCGCGGTGGGCGCGCGCGGCCCGCCCGTCCGCGACCAGGTCGTCGAGCCAGTGCTCCCAGCCGGCGCCGTCGCGGGCCGGCAGGAGGCCGACGTCGAGCAGGAGGTCGTGCAGCTCCTCCGCGTCGCGCACGTCCGGCCAGACCTGGTCCGAGATCTCCTTCACCGCCGCCGGGTCGAGCGCGCCGAGCGCGGCCGCCTCCGCCGGCGGGAGCGCGCGCCGCAGCACGACGGCCCGGGCGCGCCGCTCCTCCAGCGGCGCGTCGTCGAGGAACGCCCAGGGGCGCGCGCCCACGATCTCGTGCGCGAGGGGCGACGGCTCGGCGGTGTCGCGCGCGACGAGCTTGACCTCGCCACGCTCCACGCGGCCGAGCAGCGCCGCCAGCCCGGGGTAGTCCATCGCCTCGTGCAGGCAGTCGTGCAGCGCCTCCTTGACGAGCGGGTGATCGGGCGGCTCCATCGGCTCGCGCTGGTCCGCGTTGTCCTGGCAGGCGACGGCGCGCGGGAAGACCGCCGCGAGCAGGTCGTCGGACCGCATGCGCGCGATGGGCGGCGGCGTGCGCTTTCCCCCGAGCATGCGCGGAATGGCGAGGGCGCGGGTCGCGTCCCAGCGCCACCGCACCGGGAACATTGGGGACTGGAGCGCCGCCGCGGTGAGGACCTGCTCGGCGCTGCGCGCGTCGACGAGCTCGAACGTCGCCTCGAGCGGGAAGCTGTGCTGCGGCCCGAGCGACAGGAGCACGCCCTCGTCGGTGGCGGCCGCCTGCAGCTCGAAGTCGAAGCTGCGGCAGAACCGCTTGCGGAGCGCGAGCCCGAGGGCCCGGTTCACGCGCGCGCCGAACGGCGCGTGCACGACGATCTGCATACCGCCGCCTTCGTCGAAGAACCGCTCCGCCACGAGCGTGTCCTGGGTCGGGAGCGCGCCGAGCACCGCGCGGCTCGCGGCGAGGTATTCGACCGCCTGCCGCGCGCCGGCCTCGGGCAGCGCCCCCTCGGCCGCCAGCCACCTCACCGCCGCCTCCCGATCGGCGAGGCGCCGCTCCACCTCCTGGCGGAGCGTCGAGACCTCCTCCGACAGCCGCGCGCTGCGCCCGGGCGCCTCCGCCTTCCAGAACGGTATCCCCGGGGGGGCGCCATGGGCGTCCTCCACCCGCACCACACCCGCCTCCACGCGACGGATCCGCCAGGAGGTGTTGCCGAGCAGGAACACGTCGCCGGCCAGGCTCTCCACCGCGAAGTCCTCGTCGAGCTGCCCGACCACCACGCCCTCGGGCTCGGCCACGACCTGGTATTGCGAGGTGTCCGGGATGGCGCCGCCGCCGGTGAGCGCCGCGAGCCGCGCCCCTCGGCGAGCGCGCAGCCGCCGGTGGACGCCGTCGCGGTGTAGCAGCGCCCCCGCCCGGCCACGCCGGGTGGCGATGCCGTCCGACAGCATCGCCACGACCGCGTCGAACTCCGCGCGCGGGAGGTCGCGGTAGGGCCAGGCGCGGCGGGTGCGCGCGAAGAGCACGTCCTCGTCGAGCGCCGCGCCGTCCGGTGCGCTCGCCACCTCCGCTACGAGCTGCTGGGCGAGGATGTCGCGCGGGTGGTGTGGGACGGCGGTCGTCTCGATGCGCCCGTCGCGCGCGGCGCGCACGAAGGCGGCGCACTCGACGAGCTCGTCGCGGCTCATGGGGAAGAGCCGGCCCTTCGGCGTGGCGCCGCGCCAGTGGCCGGAGCGGCCGACGCGCTGCAGCCCGGTCGAGACCGACCCGGGCGATTCGAGCTGCACCACGAGCTCGACCGCGCCGACGTCGATGCCGAGCTCGAGCGACGAGGTGGCGACCACGCAGCGGAGCTGCCCCGCCTTGAGGCGCTCCTCCGCCTGGAGCCGGCGGGCGCGGGAGAGGCTGCCGTGGTGGGCCGCCACGGCGTCGGGCCCGAGCCTCTCTCCGAGCGCGTGCGCGGCGCGCTCCGCCAGCCGGCGCGTGTTGGTGAAGACGAGCGTGGTGGCGTGGGCGCGCACGAGCTCCGCCACCCGGTCGTACGTCTCGGCCCACAGCTCGTGGGAGGCGATCGAGGAGAGCTCGTCGCGCGGGATCTCGATGGCCAGGTCGAGCGGACGGCGTCGCGCCACCTCGACGATGGCGCAGTCGGGCCGGCCCGCGCCGTCGACGCGCGCGGCGCCGACGAGGAACCGCGCCACCTCGTCGATGGGGTGCTGCGTGGCGGACAGGCCGATGCGCTGCGGGCGCCGCGCGGTGAGCCCCTCCAGGCGCTCCAGCGACAGGGCGAGGTGCGCGCCGCGCTTGTCGCGCGCGACCGCGTGGATCTCGTCGCAGACGACGGTCCGCACCGTCGAGAGGAGCTTCCGGCCGCGCCCGCTGGTGAGGAGGAGGTAGAGCGACTCGGGGGTGGTGACGAGCACGTGCGGTGGCCGCCGCAGCATCGCCCGGCGGCGCGCGGGCGACGTGTCGCCGGAGCGGACCATGACGCGGATGGGCGGGAGCGGGCGGCCATCGGCGCGCGCCAGTTCGGCCAGCTCGTCGAGGGGTTCCCGCAGGTTCTTCTCGACGTCGTTCCCGAGCGCCTTGAGCGGCGAGACGTAGAGCACCTCGGTCTCGTCGGGCAGCGTGCCCGTGAACCCCTGCCGCACCAGGCGGTCGAGGCAGGCGAGGAAGGCCGCCAGCGTCTTGCCCGAGCCGGTCGGCGCCGACACGAGCGCGTCGCGCCCGGCCTGGAGTGCGGGCCACCCCAGCCTCTGCGGTTCCGTCGGGGAGGAGAAGCGCGCCTCGAACCAGCGCGCCACGAGCGGGTGGAAGCCCTCGATCACCGGCTCGATCTAGCGTCGCGCCCCCCGCTTTTCCGCGCGACGCGGCGCGTCGCGGACCTATGGTGGCCGCGTGCTCCTCAAGGAAACGGCCCTCGTCCGGCTGCTCGGGCTCAAGATCCCGGTCCTGCTCTTCCTCGGCCCGCGCGTGCTCGAGCTCGACGACGCGGGCTGCGCGGTGGAGATCCCGCTCGGCTACCGCTCCAAGAATCACGTGGGGTCGATGTACTTCGGGGCGCTCCACGCCGGCGCCGATCTCGCGTCCGGCCTGAACGCCCTGCGGCTCATCATGTCGCGGCACCGAAAGGTTCAGATCATCTTCAAGGACGCCCGCGCCGAGTTCCTGAAGCGCGCCGACGGCGACGTGGTCTTCCGCACCCGCGACGGCGAGAAGATCCGCGCCGCGGTGGAGGAGGCGGACCGGACCGGCGAGCGCGTCACCATCCCGGTCGAGGTCACCGCCACGGTGCCGAAGAAGTACGGCGACGAGCCGGTGGCGCGGTTCACGCTCGGGCTGAGCGTGAAGCGGAAGGAGTGACCGCCTCGTGGTCGGCGTGTCGCTCGAGGCGGTCGACGGCCCGGGTCCATTCGAGGTGCCGAAGGAGGAGCGTCATGAAAGACCCGACCACCACCGAACGGATCCCGGCCGCCCGGAAGAGCGCACCGGACGAGGTGAAGCTCCTCGAGCAATACGGATGTGGCCCGGTGAGGTTCACCGGCATCGCCGACGCGCTCTACGAGCGGCACCTGCTGTTCGACGCGGTCGTCGCGCCGTCGGCGGCCGGCCCGCGCGAGCGCTTCGAGGCGCTGGCCCGCTCGGTGCGCGACGTCCTCTCTCAACGCTGGGTGCGCACGGACGAGACCTACGCGCGCGAGAACCCGAAGCGCGTGTATTACCTTTCGATGGAGTACCTCCTCGGCCGCTCACTCGCGAACAACGTCACGAACCTGCTCCTCTCGGACCTGGTCAGGCAGGCCGCCGCGAACGAAGCGTTCGACCTTCCGTCGCTCCTCGAGGAGGAGCCGGACGCGGGCCTCGGCAACGGCGGCCTGGGCCGGCTCGCCGCCTGCTTCCTTGACTCGATGGCGACGATGCAGCTCCCCGCCGTGGGCTATGGCCTCCGCTACGAGTACGGGATGTTCCGTCAGACGATCGAGGACGGGTGGCAGAAGGAGCAGCCGGACCGGTGGCTCCACCGGCCCGATCCGTGGGAGGTGGCGCGGCGGCACGAGCGCGTGGAGGTGAAGCTCAACGCCTCGTTCGAGGTCCACGGCGGGAAGTTGCGGGCGGTCCTCGGCTACCCGTCCACGCTGCTCGGGCACCCCTACGACCGGCCCGTGGTCGGGTACGGGGGGGCGAACATCAACACGCTCCGACTCTGGGCGGCGACGGCCCCCGACTTCTTCGACTTCGAGGTCTTCAGCAGCGGCGATTTCGTGGGCGCCATCGCCGAGACGCTCGTCGCCGAGTCGCTCACGCGCGTCCTCTACCCGGACGACTCGACGAGCCAGGGTCAGGCGCTCCGGTTCGTCCAGGAGTACTTCCTCGTCGCGTGCTCGCTCGCGGACATCGTGCGGCGGTTCCGGCGCGCGAACGGGGACTGGTCGCTCCTGCCCGCGAAGGCGGCCATCCAGCTCAACGACACGCACCCCTCCATGGCGGTACCCGAGCTCATGCGCATCCTCCTCGACGAGGCGCACCTCGGCTGGGACGAGGCCTGGGACCTCACGGTCCGGACGCTCGCGTACACCAACCACACCTTGCTGCCGGAGGCGCTCGAGCGGTGGCCGCTGGCGTGGTTCGAGGCGCTCCTCCCGCGCCACCTCGAGATCATCTTCGAGGTGAACCGGCGCCTGATCGGCGAGGTTCGCGGGCGCTTCCCGGGCGACGAGGGCCGGGGCGCGCGCGTGAGCCTCATCGAGGAGGGGCCGGAGAAGAAGGTCCGGATGGCGAACCTGGCCATCGTCGGATCGCACAGCACGAACGGCGTCGCCGCGATCCACTCCCGGCTCCTCCGCGCGCACACCGTGAAGGACCTCGCGGAGCTCTACCCCGAGCGCTTCAGCAACAAGACGAACGGCGTGACGCCACGGCGCTGGCTCTTGCTCGCGAACCCCGACCTCTCGGCCGCCATCAGCGACGCCATCGGGGACGGCTGGATCACCGACCTCTCCGAGCTCCGGCGGGTCGCGCCGCTCGCGGACGACGCGAGCTTCCGGGAGGCCTTCCGGAACGCGAAGCGCCGCGCGAAGGAGAGGTTCGCGGCCTGGGTCAAGGCGACGACCGGCCAGGCGGTCGACCCGGCCACCCCCTTCGATTGCCACGTGAAGCGGATCCACGAGTACAAGCGGCAGCTCCTCAACGCGCTGCGCGTCATCGTGCTGTACGACCGCCTTCGCGCGAACCCCGCCCTCGACATGGCGCCACGGACCTTCTTCTTCGCCGGGAAGGCCGCGCCCGCTTACCGCCTGGCGAAGGTGATCATCAAGTTCATCAACAACCTCGCGGCGACGATCGACGGCGACCCGGTCGTGCGCGGCCGCATCAAGGTGATCTTCCTCCCCGAGTACTGCTGCACGCTGGCGGAGCGCCTCATCCCCGCGGCCGACGTCTCGAACCAGATCTCGACGGCCGGGTACGAGGCGAGCGGCACGAGCAACATGAAGTTCATGATGAACGGGGCGCTCACCGTCGGCACGCGCGACGGCGCCACGCTCGAGATGGCGGAGGAGGCCGGCGAGGAGAACTTGTTCCTGTTCGGGCTGACGGCGGACGAGGTGGCCGGCAGCAGGGGATGGTACAGCCCGCGCTGGCACTACGACCACGAGGAGGAGACGCGCGCGGCGCTCGACCTCATCTTCTCCGACCACTTCAGCCGCCACGATCCGGGCGTGTCCGAACCGCTCCGGCAAGAGCTCCTCACCGGCGGTGACTACTACATGCACCTCGCGGACCTCGGGTCGTACCTGGCGGCGGACGCGCGCGTGGCTGCGCTCTACGCGGATCCGGAGGCCTGGGCGCGCAAGGCGATCCTGAACGTGGCGGCCTCGGGCAAGTTCTCGAGCGATCGGACCATCGGCGAGTACGCGCGGGAGATCTGGGGCGCCGTGCCCTGCCCCGTGCGGTAGCGCGCCTCATTCGAGCGTCGTGAACAGCACCACCACGGAACGCGGCTCCACCCGATAGCTGGGGCCGTCGACCGCCGGCGCCTGTTCCCAGTCGACGATGTCCCGCGGGGATTCGAGGAACGTATCGATCCACCGGCGCCATCGACGTCCCGCGCCCGATGCGGCCGGCGGGAGCTCGAAGGAGAGCGGTTCCCAGTACGCGTTGACGATCACGTGAAACGCCGCCCCGTCGCGCGGGGCTCTCGCCGTGAACGCCAGGCTGTGGGAGGAGGGCCGCCGGTCAGGCTCGTGGAGCCGCACGCCGTGCCAGGTGATGCCGGCCTGGCGGAGGAGTTGGCTCAAGGCCAGGTGGTCCTCGTGCTCGTCGCCACGCAGCGCCCGGCGGGCGTTGAGCAGCGTGACGAACCGGTGCAGATCGGCGTGCTTCGAGAGCAGCGTCCAGTCGAGCCAGCTCGTCTCGTCGTCCAGGCAGTATGCGTTGTTGTTGCCGCGCTGCGTGCGCCGCACCTCGTCGCCCATGAGCAGCATGGGCATCCCCACCGAGAGCAACGTCGTCGCGAGGAAGTTCTTCGCCTGTCGTGTCCGGAGCCTCTCGATGGCGGGGTCGTCCGTCGGGCCCTCCACGCCGCAGTTCCAGCTCCGGTTGTCGTCCGTGCCGTCGCGATTGTCCTCGCCGTTCGCCTCGTTGTGCTTGCGGTCGTAGGTCACGAGATCGTTCAGTGTGAAGCCGTCGTGGCATGTGACGAAGTTGACGCTCGCCTCGGGCTCGCGCTGCTTGTGGCCGTAAAGCAAGGGGCTGCCGATCACGTGATCCGCGAACCTCTCGACGTAGGCGTCCTCGCCGCGCAGGAAGCTGCGGACGTCGTCGCGGAAGCGGCCATTCCATTCCTTCCAGCTGTCACCGACGAAACGGCCGACCTGGTAGAGGCCGGCCGCGTCCCACGCCTCGGCGATGAGCTTCGTCCCGGCCAGGGCCGGATCCGATTCGATGTCCCAGAGGACAGGCGGGTTCGGGATGACGTCGCCCGACGGGTCGCGCGAGAGGATCGAGGCGAGGTCGAACCGGAAACCGTCGACGTGCATCTCCTGCACCCAGTACCGGAGGCTGTCCACGATCATGCGGCGCACGACCGGATGATTGGCATTGAGCGTGTTGCCGGTGCCGCTGTAGTCGGCGTAGCGCGAGCGATCGGCCTCGAGGATGTAGTACGTCGCGTTGTCGAGGCCGCGGAAGCAGAGGGTCGGCCCGTGCTCGTCGCCCTCCGCGGTGTGGTTGAAGACGACGTCGAGGATGACCTCGATGCCCGCCCGGTGCAGCGCCTTCACCAGGTCGCGGAACTCGTCGATCGCGGAGAGCGGCTCCCGGCCGGAGCTGTACCCATGGTGCGGCGCGAAGAACGCGATCGGCGCGTACCCCCAGTAGTTGACCCGGCCGGGCGGAGCGTCCTGGACGTCGAACTGGAACACCGGCAGGAGCTCGACGGCGGTGACTCCCAGCGCTTGGAGGTAGGGGATCTTCTCGATCACGCCGGCGTATGTCCCACGCTTTCGCTCCACTACTCCGGAGCTGGGATGGCGCGTGAACCCTCTCACGTGCATCTCGTAGACGATCGTCCGCGACGACGGCCGTTGCAGCGGCGCGTCGCCCTCCCAGTCGTACGCGGACACGTCGGCGACGACGCTCTTCATCGCCGCGGCCGCGTCGTCGCCCCGGGTGCCCGCGGCATCCCGGCGGTAGCGCTCGGGGACGACGACGGCGCGGGCATAGGGATCGAGGAGCACCTTGGTGGCATCGAAGCGCATTCCGCTCGCGGGCTCCCACGGTCCGTGCACGCGGTAGCCGTAGATCTGGCCAGATCCCACGCCCGGCACGAACACGTGCCAGTAGTGATAGGTGCGATGGATCGACGCGTCGAGCCGGATGACACGGCTCGCGCGCGCGTCGTTCTCCCGGTCGAAGAGCAGCAGCTCGACGCCGGAGGCCGCGCGCGAGAAGACGCTGAAGTTGACGCCGCCCGGGCAGACCGTGGCGCCGAGCGGCGCGGCGCGCCCGTCCGCGTGCGTCGTCGAGCACGGCGACACCCGGAGCGCCGCGCTGCTCGCCACCGTGCCGTTCGACGCCGTCTGCGGCCTCCTCGGAAGGTGTGTCACGGGAGCGTCGAAGCCGATGAGGGCCACCCGCGCGTGGTGTAGCGCCCCTGACGGTGAGCGTCCTAACGTCCGGCTCTCGGATCGTCCTCGTATTCTCACCGAGGAGGTTCGCGACATCGCCGCGCGTCCGCGGCCGCGTTATGTCGTACGGCGCACGTGGGAGCTCTGCACCAGACCATCGCGGAGATGACGAAGCACGGGTCCCTCGTGCTCTTCTTCTGGGTCTCCGCCGAGCAGCTCGGGTTACCGGTGCCGGCGGCGCCCATCCTCATCGCGGCAGGCGTGCTCTCCGCGACGGGTCAGATGTCGGTCACGCACGCGCTGGTG
>DATLJU010000158.1:0-9424 GCA_035538735.1 Anaeromyxobacteraceae bacterium
GGACACTTGGCCTGCCTCCGGATTTGGCCAATTCAGGGAAGCTGCTGGGAGGCGAAGAGCGTGATGAAACCCTCTCGGGAGCGCTGTCGCCGGGCACCGCCCCGCTTCACCACCGACCGACCGTAGAATCGTCTAATCCCGGCGCGGGAGCCCCGAGGCTCCCGGTTGGGCGCCGCCATCCGACCGTCACTCGCCCGCGACCGGCACGACGGCCGCGCGCGACTGCGCCTCTCCGATGCGCGCGAGCGCGGCCGGGCCGACCCCCTCGACGCAGATGGACGCCGCGGCGGCGCCGAGCCGGGCCGCGTCCGGCGGCTTCGCACCGCCCGCGAGCGCGAGGAAGAAGGCCGCCGAGAAGACGTCCCCGGCACCGGTGGGGTCGACCTCGCGCGCAGGATGGACCCCTACCCTCCACGTCCGGCCGCGCGCGATCACCTCGCAGCCGCGCCACCCATGCGTGAACGCGACCACCGGGATGTGGCGGACGAGCCGGCCGACGAGGTCGCCCTGCCCCGGAACGTCGTCCTCGCCCAGGACCGCCGCGTCGACGCCGATGAGCTCCTCCGGCGCCGGATCCCAGCGAGGCTGCGATACGTCCCCTCCCGGCTCGAGGCGACGCACCCAGCCCTGCACGCCCAAGCCGGAGAACCGCGCCCGCACGGCGCGGCGGAACGCTGCGAGGTCGACCTCCCCCAGGATCGGCGCGAGGTGCAGCAGATCAGCCTCGCGCCACGCCGAGGGGATGCGCGCCGCTTCGAGCGGCGGCGCCGCCGCGAGCACGCGCTGCGAGCGGTGTCCGTCCACACCGTAGGCGTTCTCGAAGGTGGTGGTCCGGGACGCCGGTTCGAACGAAACCTCGGCGGTCCCGAGGACGCCCCGCGGGAACTCGGGGCCGGCCGCGCTCACGATACGAACCCGCGCGCCGAGCCCGGCGTAGGCGAGCCCGCAGTAGGTCACGGCGCCGCCGGGCACGACGCCCGTCCCGTGGCGATCGAGCGTCACGTGGCCGGCGATGAGAACGGAACGTGAAGTGGTCATTGCGGCGGTGGCGAGCGGCCGGCACCTTCACCGGGCGCGGGAGGTTCACCTCGCGGACCCCTCGGGCGCGAGCGCCAGGAGCTGGGCGCCTTCGCTCACCAGCGCGCCGGTGCCGAAGTGGACCTCGGCCACCGTGCCGTCGCGCGGGGAAGTGACGGTGTGCTCCATCTTCATGGCCTCGAGGATGATGAGCGGATCGCCCTTCTTCACCGTGGCCCCCGGCTCCACCATCACCGCGATGACCTTGCCCGGCATCGGTGCGGTGAGGCTCCCGCCGGCGACGTCGCGCTCCGCGGCCGCGTCGGGATCGTGGAGGGTGAGCCGGTGCCCGCGGCCGTGGGTCATGACGACCAGCTCGTCGCCGCTCCGGACGACGGTGGCGCGGATGCGAGCGCCGCCGAGGTCGGCCACGAGGTCATCCGTGCCGCTCCGCTCGCCGCGCACCTCGACGCGCCCGCCGGGGAGCTCGAGGAGGAGGCCCTGGGGCCGGTAGTGCGCGACCACGCGGACGAGCCTCCCGGCGTCCGCGAAGGTGACGGTGTGGTGGTAATCGACGTTGAGCCGCCACCCGTCGGTGCGGTGCCACGGCGAGTGCGGGTCGTGGGAGGCGCGGGCCGCCTCCTCGGCGCCCGAGGCGCGCCGGAGCAGCACGTCCAGGCAGGCGATGGCGAGCACCGCGTCGCTGGCGGGGACCGCCTCGCCGAGCAACCCGGCGCGGTGACGCTCGATGAACCGGGTGTCCAGCTCCCCGGCGCCGTAGGCGGGGTGCGCCGCCACCGCGCCCAGGAAAGGCAGGTTCGTCGTGACGCCGACCACCTGGTACTCCGCGAGCGCGGCGCGGAGCCGCCGCACCGCCCCGGCGCGGTCGGAGTCCCAGACGATCAGCTTGGCGATCATCGGGTCGTAGTGGATGGTGACCGCGTCCCCCTCGCGGACGCCGGTGTCGATCCGGACGTGGGGGCTCTCCGCCGGCGGGCGCAGGTGGGTGAGCGTGCCGGTCGAGGGGAGGAAGTCGCGCGACGGGTCCTCCGCGTAGACGCGCGCCTCGATGGCGTGGCCGGTGATGGCGAGCTCCTCCTGGGCGAGCGGGAGCGGCTCGCCCGCGGCCACGCGGAGCTGCCACTCGACCAGGTCCTGGCCGGTGATCAGCTCGGTCACCGGGTGCTCGACCTGCAGCCGCGTGTTCATCTCCATGAAGTAGAAACGGCCGTCCTCGTCGAGCAGGAACTCGACGGTGCCCGCGCCGACATAGCCGATCGCCTTCGCCGCCGCGATCGCCGCCCGGCCCATCTCGTCGCGCAGGGCCTGGGGGAGCCCCGGTGCCGGCGCCTCCTCCAGCACCTTCTGGTGGCGCCGCTGGATGGAGCAGTCGCGCTCGAACAGGTGCACGGCGTGGCCAGCCGCGTCGGCGAACACCTGGATCTCGATGTGGCGCGGGCGCGCCAGGTACCGCTCGAGGAGGACGCGGTCGTCCCCGAAGGACGCGAGCGCCTCCCGCTTAGCCCCGGCGAGCGCGTCCAGGAACGAGGCGGCGTCGTTCACCGCGCGCATGCCCTTGCCGCCGCCGCCGGCGGTCGGCTTCACCAGCACCGGCCAGCCGATCTTCCCCGCCTCCTTCGCGAGCCGGGCCGGCGACTGGTCCTCACCGTGGTAGCCCGGCACGAGCGGCACTCCGGCCTCCCCCATGAGCCGCTTCGCCGCGCTCTTCGACCCCATGGCGCGGATCGCCGCCGCGGATGGGCCGATGAAGACGACCCCCGCCTTCGTGCACGCCTCGGCGAACGCAGCGTTCTCAGAGAGGAAGCCGTAGCCGGGGTGCACCGCGCGTGCGCCGCTCCGCCGCGCCGCGTCGAGGATCGCGTCCGCGTCGAGGTAGCTCTCGCGCGCCGGGGCCGGGCCGATCCGGTACGCCTCGTCCGCCATCGCCACGTGCTTCGCCTCGGCGTCGGCGTCCGAGTACACCGCCACCGTCTGGATCCCGAGGCGCCGTGCCGTCCGCAGGACGCGGCACGCGATCTCGCCGCGGTTCGCGACCAGGATCTTGTCGAACATGTCGGCTATCCCTCCCCCTTCACCCAGGCCGGCGCGCGCTTCTCGAGGAACGCCGTGAGGCCCTCGCGCCCCTCGTCCGACGCCCGGATCGAGGCGATCCGCTCCGCGGTGTCCGCGGCGAGCGCGTCGTCGAGCGGCGCGCGTGCGACCCGCGCCACGAGCGCCTTGGCGGCGGCGACGGCGCGTGGCCCGTTCCTCAGGAGCGCGCCGGCGATTCGCTCGGCAGCCGGCCAGAGCGCGTCCTCCTCGACCACCTCGTGCACGAGGCCGATCCGGCGCGCCTCGGTCGCGTCGAACGCCTCCGCCGTGAGCGCGTACCGGCGCATGGCGCGAGAGCCGATCGCCGCGACGACGTACGGTGAGATCACGGCCGGGATCAGGCCGAGCTTCACCTCGGAGAGGCAGAAGGTGGCGCGCGAGGAGGCGAGCGCGACGTCGCAGCAGGCGACGAGCCCGACGCCGCCCCCGTAGGCGGCGCCTTGCACCAGGGCGACGGTCGGCTTGGGCAGCTCATCGAGGGTGCGCATCAGCCTCGCGAGCGCCTGCGCGTCCCGCAGATTCTCCTCGCGCGAGTAGGAGGCCATCCTGCGCATCCAGCCGAGATCGGCGCCGGCCGAGAAGCTCTTGCCTCGCGCGGCGAGGAGGACGACGCGCACGCGGTCGTCGCGGCCGAGGGCCTCGAGCTTGGCGGTGAGGGCGGCGACGAGGGCGTCGTCGAAGGCGTTGTGGAGCTCGGGCCGCTCGAGCGTCACCGTCGCGCGGCCGCGGTCGTCGACGTCCACCGAGAGCGAGCGATCCACCATGGTCACATCCTGAAGACGCCGAACGTCGTCGCCTCGACCGGGGCGTTCAGGGCCGCCGAGAGACCGAGCGCGAGCACCATCCGCGTCTCCGCGGGGTCGATGATCCCGTCGTCCCACAGGCGCGCGGTCGCGTAGTACGGGTGTCCCTGGGTCTCGTACTGCCCGAGGAGCGGGGCCCGGAACGCCTCCTCCTCGTCCTTCGACCACGTCTCGCCGCGCGCCTCCATCGCGTCTCGCTTCACCTGGGCGAGCACGCTGGCCGCCTGCTCGCCGCCCATCACCGAGATGCGGGCGTTGGGCCACATCCACAGGAAGCGCGGCGAGTAGGCCCGGCCGCACATCCCGTAGTTCCCGGCGCCGAAGCTCCCGCCGATGATGAACGTGAACTTCGGCACGCGGGCGCACGCGACCGCCGTCACCATCTTGGCGCCGTCCTTGGCGATGCCGCCGGCCTCGTACTTCGAGCCCACCATGAACCCGGTGACGTTCTGGAAGAACACGAGCGGGATGCCGCGCTGCGCGCACAGCTCGATGAAGTGCGCGCCCTTCAGCGCCGACTCGGAGAAGAGGATCCCGTTGTTGGCGACGATCCCGACGGGATAGCCCCACACGTGCGCGAAGCCGCATACGAGCGTCGTGCCGTAGAGGCGCTTGAACTCGTCGAGCTCGGAGCCGTCGACGACGCGGGCGATCACCTCCCGGACGTCGTAGGGCTTGCGGACGTCGGTCGGGATGACCCCGTGGATCTCGGCCGGATCGTGGCGAGGCTCGACAAGTGGCCGCAGGGCGACCTCCGGGCGCTTCACGGCGTTCAGGTTCGCGACGATGCGGCGGGTGATGCGCAGGGCGTGGGCGTCGTCGGTGGCGTAGTGGTCGGTGACGCCCGAGGTCCGGCTGTGGACGTCGGCACCGCCCAGGTCCTCGGCCGAGACCACCTCGCCGGTGGCGGCCTTCACGAGCGGCGGCCCGCCGAGGAAGATCGTCCCCTGCTTGCGGACGATGACGCTCTCGTCGGACATGGCCGGGACGTAGGCGCCGCCCGCGGTGCAGGAGCCCATCACCACCGCGATCTGCGGGATACCCGCCGCGGAGAGGTTGGCCTGGTTGTAGAAGATCCGGCCGAAGTGCTCGCGGTCCGGGAAGACCTCGTCCTGCTGCGGCAGGTTCGCGCCCCCGGAGTCGACGAGGTAGATGCAGGGCAGCCGGTTCTCGCGCGCGATCTCCTGGGCGCGCAGGTGCTTCTTCACCGTGAGCGGGTAGTAGGAGCCGCCCTTCACCGTCGCGTCGTTCGCGACGACGACGCACTCGCGCCCGCTCACGCGGCCGATGCCGGTGAGGATCCCCGCCGACGGGACCTCGCCGTCGTACATCCCGTGCGCCGCCAGCTGAGAGAGCTCGAGGAACGGCGCCCCGACGTCGAGCAGCAGGCGGATGCGGTCCCGCGGGAGCAGCTTCCCGCGCTCGGTGTGCTTCGCGCAGGCCCGGGCGCCACCGCCCAGCTCCACCCCGGCGACCTTCGCGCGCAGATCGGCCACGAGCGCGCGCATCGCCTCGGCGTTCTTGCGGAAGTCCAGGGAGTGCGGGTTGACCTTGCTGTCGAGCGCGCTCATGAGAATTCGCTCCTCGCCGGACGGTGGAAGTCAGGCGGTCTCGTTGAAGAGCTCCCGGCCGATGAGCATGCGCCGGACCTCGCTCGTGCCCGCGCCGATCTCGTACAGCTTGGCGTCGCGCAGGAGCCGCCCCGTCGGGTAGTCGTTGATGTAACCGTTGCCGCCGAGGCACTGGATCGCCTCCAGCGCCATGCGGGTCGCTCGCTCGGAGGCATAGAGGATCGCCCCGGCCGCGTCCTTGCGGGCGGTCTTGCCCGCGCTGCACTGTCGCGCGACCGCATAGACGTAAGCCCGGCAGGCGCTGAGCGTCGTGTACATGTCCGCGAGCTTGCCCTGCATGAGCTGGAACTCGCCGATCGCCTGCCCGAACTGCTTGCGCTCGTGGACGTACGGGAGGACGACGTCGAGGCAGGCCTGCATGATGCCGAGCGGGCCGCCGGCCAGCACCAGCCGCTCGTAGTCGAGCCCGCTCATGAGGACGTTCACGCCGCGCCCGACCCCGCCGAGCACGTTCTCCTCCGGGACCTGGCAGTCCTCGAAGATGAGCTCGCAGGTGTCCGAGCCGCGCATGCCGAGCTTGTCGAGCTTCTGCGCGGTCGAATAGCCGGGGAACTCCTTCTCGACGATGAAGGCGGTGATGCCGCGCGGCCCGGCGGAGGGATCGGTCTTGGCGTACACGACGATCACGTCGGCGTGCGGGCCGTTCGTGATCCACATCTTGCTGCCGTTCAGGATGTAGCGGTCGCCCTTCCGGTCGGCCCGGAGCTTCATGCCGACGACGTCCGATCCAGCGCCGGGCTCGCTCATCGCCAGCGCGCCGACGTGCTCGCCGGAGACGAGCCTCGGGAGGTAGCGCTGCTTCTGCGCCGCGCTCCCGTTGCGGTGGATCTGATTCACGCAGAGGTTCGAGTGCGCACCGTAGGCGAGCCCCACCGCGGCGGACCCGCGGCTGAGCTCCTCGAGGGCGATCACGTGCTCCAGGTAGGTCATGCCGGCGCCGCCGTATTGAGGGTCGACGGTCACGCCGAGCAGCCCGAGAGACCCCATCTTCCGCCAGAGGTCCATGGGGAAGTGGTTCTCGCGGTCGATGTCCGCGGCGCGCGGCGCCAGCTCCTCCGCCGCGAACTGCCGCACCGTCTCGCGGAGCAAGTCGGCCGTCTCCCCGAGCTCGTGATCGAGGCCGGGGTAACGCAACGCCGCCACGACGGCGTCCCCGCCGCGGGGCAGCTTGGGTCCGATCGCGCCACGGTGCGGCGCCGTCGCGCCAGGGGTGCTGCCCGTCTTGAGGCTCATCGACTCCATGGGTGCTCCTCCGCCTGAATGTGCCGGCGCGAGAGCGCACCCGCGTCGGCTATCACGACAGCTCCTGCAGGACTCGGCCCTCGGCTACGCGGTCTTCGTGAGCGCGGCTTTCTGTAGGCCGAGCTCCTCCACCGACAGCGCCCGCATCTTGAACTTCTGGACCTTGCCGGTGACGGTTGAGGGAAACGACTCGACGAACTTCCAGTGGCGGGGAATCTTGTAGCTGGCGATCTTGCCGCGGCAGAACGCGCCCAGCGCAGCGCCGTCGCAGTCGGCGCCGGGCTTGAGTCTGACCCAGGCCATGACCTCCTCGCCATACTTCTCGCTGGGCACGCCGATCACGGCGACGTCGCTGACCGCCGGGTGCCCGTAGAGGAACTCCTCGATCTCGCGGGGAAACACGTTCTCTCCCCCGCGGATGATCATGTCCTTGATGCGGCCGACGATGTTGACGTAGCCCTCTTCGTCCATCGTGGCGAGGTCACCGGTGTGCATCCAGCCGGCGGCGTCGATCGCCTTGCGCGTGGAGTCCGGATCGTTCCAGTACGAAAGCATCACGGAGTAACCGCGGGTGCACAGCTCGCCCTTCGCCCCGCGTGGCACGGTCCGCCCGGCGAGATCCGCGATCTTCACCTCGAGGTGCGGATGCACGCGCCCGACGGTCGCGGTGCGCTTCTCGATGGGGTCGTCCACCGCGGTCTGCGTCGAGACGGGCGAGGTCTCGGTCATGCCGTAGCAGATGGTGACCTCCGGCATGTGCAGGAGCGTCTGGACCTTCTTCATCACCTCGACCGGACAGGGAGAGCCGGCCATGATCCCCGTGCGCAGCGTGGGGAACGAGAACTCTCCGAAGCGCGGATGATCCAGTATCGCGATGAACATCATCGGCACGCCGTACAGCGCGGTGCACCTCTCGGCCGTCACCGCTTCCAGCACGGCGAGCGGGTCGAAGGACTCTCCCGGGATGACCATCGTCGCACCGTGGGTGGTGCACGCGAGGTTCCCGAGGACCATCCCGAAGCAGTGGTAGAAGGGCACCGGGATGCAGACGCGGTCCGCGGCCGAGAGACGCTGTCCCTCGCCCACGAAGAAGCCGTTGTTCAGGATGTTGTGGTGGGTGAGCGTTGCGCCCTTGGGGAAGCCGGTGGTGCCAGAGGTGTACTGGATGTTGATGGGGTCATCGGGCTCCAGCGTCGCTTCGCGCTCCTGCAGCCGCGCGTCGGAGACGGAGCCGCCGTCGTCGAGGAGCTGCTGCCAGCCGATCTCGAGGATGATCACCTCGCGGAGCGCCGGGCACCGACCGCGCACCTCCTCGATCATTCCGGCGAAGTCGGAGGCGCGGAAAGCACGCGCGGAGATCAGCACGCTCACCTCGGACTGGCGGAGGGCGTGCTCCAGCTCGGCGGTCTTGTAGGCCGGGTTGACGTTGACGAGGATGGCCCCGATCGTCGCGGTGGCGTACTGCAGCAGCACCCACTCGACGCGGTTCGGAGCCCAGATGCCGACGCGATCCCCCTTGGCGATCCCACGGGCCATCAGGCCGCGAGCGACGACGCGCACCTGGGCCTCGAGCTCCCGGTAACTGAGGCGGACCCGCTGCGACCGCACCACGAGCGCCTCGACCTCGGGGAAGCGCAGCGCGGTACGGCGAAGGTTCTCGCCGATGGTCTCACCGAGCAAGGGCGTGCTGGAGAGTCCCTGAGAGTAGGAGCGGTTCATTCGATCGTCCTGGGGCGAGGGGATCGCGCTTCCGGTAAGCATGCGGCGACAGGAGGCGCATCCCATGCCAGATGGGTTGCAAATCCTGCCACCTTCGGAAAAGAATCGGTGGCTGTGGCCACCAGGACGAACCACCGCCCGCGTCCCCACGCACCGGCCGCGACGCCGATCGCCTTCGTCCGCGCCATCGTGCGGGGGTTCGAGCGCTACGGCGTCGATCCAGGCCAGGCGCTGCGGGCGGCTCAGATCACCCCCGCACAGCTCGCGAGTCCTGACGGCCGGATCACCGCCCGACAGATGGAGGTCGTCTCCGGGGCGGCCATGCAGCAGCTCGACGACGAGGCGCTCGGCTGGTTCTCGCGCAAGCTCCCCTGGGGCAGCTACGGGATGCTCTGCCGCGCCTCGATCACCTCTCCCACACTCGGCGTCGCGCTCAAGCGCTGGTGCCGACACCACCGGCTGCTGACGGACGACGTCGTGCTCCAGCTGACGCAGTCGGGATCGGTCGCCACCCTCTCGATCGCCGAGCATCGCCGCTTCGGGGACCTGCGCGAGTTCTGCCTCGTCTCGCTCCTGAGATACGTGCACGGGTACGCCTGCTGGGTCGTGGACTCGCGCATCCCGTTGCTGAAGGCCGCCTTCCCGTTCGAGTCGCCGCCGCACGCCGACGTCTACCCGCTGCTCTTCCCGGGGCCGATCGTGTTCGGCGCGGCGCAGGCCGGCCTCAGCTTCGACGCGCAGTACCTCGCGTTGCCCCTCCAGCGCGACGAGCGCGCCCTTCAGCTCATGCTTCAGCGCGCGTTGCCGCTGACCGTGCTCCAGTACCGGCGCGACCGGCTGCTGGTGCGGCAGGTCCAGCAGCTGCTGCGAAACCGCGCCGAGCGCCTCCGCGGCGCCGCG
>DATLJU010000159.1:0-14624 GCA_035538735.1 Anaeromyxobacteraceae bacterium
GTGAGCGCCGCCAGGCGCCCTTCCTCGGGCGAGATCGAGCTGACGAAGCGCCGCGCGTCGCTGAAGACGAGGCGGGCCGACCACTCGCTCGCGGTGCCGTTGCGGTACGGCGCGACCCCCGGCTCGTCGATGACCGGGACCCCGCCCAGCGAGCGTATCCGGAGGGCGCGCCAGCCCAGCGTGAGCGCCGACATGCGGTCGAGGTGGGTGTCGGTGAACGTCAGGGATGCGGAGAGCGGGGCCCATTCCTCCTCGAGGAACTCGGGCGAGCCGGGCGTCGTGCCGATGTCGCGGTACGAGGCGAGGGTTAGGCGCGGGTAGAGCCAGCTCCCGACGTACGCGACGTCGTAGCCGGGCTCGCGGCTCGCGACCCCGTACCAGGCCTGCGCGACGTACACGTGGCGGAGCAGGACGTCCGAGCCGCCGGTGAGGAGCCCTAACGTCGCGCCACCGCCGTCGATCCCGATCGTGGGCAGCCAGAAGGTGGGCCAGGCGGTGTCGAGCGCGCGGTACGGGCGATCCGGCAGCGCCGGTGCCGCGGGCGGGGAGGGCGCGTCCGGGCCGCGCAGCGGCCGCGAGCGAGGCGGGGCGGGCTCGCGCCAGGCCGAGCGGTCGAGCGGGATCGCGGCGAGGTCGTACCCGCGCCGCGAGTAGGAGACGAAAGCGAGCGTGGATCCATCGGGCGAGACCTGAGGCTCGAACGCCCCCAGCTCGAGGTTGGTGACCTGCCAGAGGCGGCCGGGGACGTGCGCGCGCTCTGAGGTCGCGGTCGCCGTCGGGGTCGCGGTCGCGTCCGGACCGCCGACATCGAACGCATACAAATTGTAAACCCCACTCCGCTCCGACGAGAAGAACAGCGTCTTCCCATCGGGCGACCACGACGGCCCGAGGTCGATCGCGTCGTCGTCCGTGACGAAGGCCACCCGGCCGTCCTCCCACAGGGCCACGTCCCGCCGGCCGTTCACCTGGATCTCGAACGCGATCCGGCGCCCGTCCGGCGAGACGCGGGGCGACGCGACCTGCACGCCGGGCGCATGGAAGACGGTCTCGATGGGTCCGCCGCCGAGGTGCAGTCGCCGGAGCGCCATCTCGCCGCCGGGGAGGTGCGCCGCATAGACCACCGTCTCCCCGTCCGGGCCGATGTCGGGATCGGTGGCCCGTTCGCCATCGGTGAGACCGCGCCAGCGGCCGGTGGCGAGGTCCACGAGCCTCAGGTCGTCGTAGGTCGCGAACTCCCGCCAGACGTCGGTGGCGGCCACCACCGCCTCCCGGTCCGAGCGCACGGCGAGCGTGCCGTTCCCCTCCACATCCGCCACCCGCCCCTCGTCTCGTCCTTCGCGCGAGACCCGGCGCAGGCCTGGGCGCTCCTCCGCGCCGGCGTCGAAGTAGACGAGGCCGCGGCCTCCGGGCAGCCAGCGTGGGTGGAGCACGGTCGAGCCGCGCCGGGTCAGCGGCGCGGCGGCCGTGACCGGCGCCCGCCGGACCTCTTCCAGCTCGGCGATCGCCCTCGCGCGCAGCGACTCACCGAACGCGCGCCACAGCTCGGGGAAGTCGGCCCCGAAGTGCTGCTCGAGGAGATCGTCGAACCGGTACGGCCAGAGCCGCGAGCCCTGATCCCGCACGAAGGCGGCGACAGCTTCGTCCCCGGAGCGGTCGCGCAGGAACGCCCAGAACCTGCCGCCGAGCAGGTAGGCGAGGCTCCCTCGCGGCCACAGCAGCGGCTGCGCGACCACCTCGTCGAGACGGGGGAAGGGGCCTTCCAGCGCCACGGCGCGCGCGTACATGTCGAAGAGCGCGTTCTCGTTGCGGCCGCCGTCGACGCCACACTCAGCGTCGCCCTCGTGGAGCACGGCTAGGCCCTCGACCAGCAGCGGCGGGGCGAAGCCGGACGGGGTCCACACCTTGCCGAAGACCGCGTTGAAGTCGCGCGGGACGCCCTCGACGGTGTCGAGGTGCAGCACGTGGACGTACTCGTGGGTGACGAGCGCCTCGACCCAGTCGCGCTCGTCGTTCAGCTCGGACAGCGGCGCCGGGGGGACGGCGAACAGCCGGATGGTGTTGTAGGGGAGCGGTGTCGCCGAGCCGTTCGCTTCGTCCGAGTCGTCGGAGAGGACGATCTCCGTCCCGCCTCGCGGGGCGGCGGCGAGCGCCGGCACGAGCAGGGCATGGGCGCGCTCGGCCGCGGCGGCCACGCGGCGCGCCAGCGCGTCCTCCCCCTGGTGGTAGTGGACTCGGAAGTGCTCCGTCGCGAGCGTCCGGAAGTGGAGTCCCGGGGCGTACGGCTGGGCGAGGGCGCGCGACGAGAGCGCGCCGACGACCGCCGTGATCAGCGCGGCGCAGCGGAGCGCGGCGGCGCTCACGCGGCGGGCGACCCTCTGCGGGCGCGCTTCCGGGGTGGCCGGCCGGCGTGCTCCTCGAGGAATCGCACCAGGCGATCGCCCACGAGATCCGGGCGCTCGAGCGCGGCGGTGTGCGTCGCGTCGGGGACGACGAGGAGCTCGCTCCCGGGGATCGCCGCGTGCATGGCCCTGGAGCGCTCGAGGGGCGTCCACGTGTCGCGCTCCCCGGCGACGATGAGCGTCGGGACGTCGACGTGCGGGAGGTGCCGGGCCGAGTCGTGCCGCGCCGCGCTCGCCAGCATGCGCACGAACACCTCCGGGTCGATCCCGGACACGTCGTCGAGGTAGCGCTGGAGGTCGGCGCGGGGCATCAGCTCCCGGTTCACCTCGAAGCGGCGGCCGAGCTCGAGCACGGCCCGGCTCGGGACGATGTTCCGGAACACCCAGCGCGCCTCCTCCGGCCGTGCGACGGCGAGCTGCTTCAGTAGCGGGAAGACCGCCTCGAGGAGCGGCCGACCATGCCACGTGTGGAGCGGGTGCCCGGGGGAGCCGCACAGGAGCACCAGCGCACGGACGCGGCGGGGGGCGCGCCGGTGGGCCTCGAGGCACACCTGCACGCCCACCGAGTGGCCGACCAGCACCGCGGAGCGCGCGCGGGCCGCGTCCATCACGGCGAGCAGGTCGTCCACGGCATCGGAGAGCGACGTTCGGGCGAGGTCCTTCGGTCGCTCGCTCCGGCCGTGCCCGCGGTAATTCCAGTGCAAGACGCGCCGGTGCGCCGCGAGGCGTGGGAAGAGGTCGCGCCAGATGAAGCCCGCGCAGGCGATGCCGTCCACGAGCACGACCGGTGGGGCGCCCCGCCCTGCGGCGCGCCACCAGATGCGGGTCCCGTCGGACGCCGTCGCGAAGCTCTCCACCACGTCTCCTCGTCGCGCCGCGTGCTCCCGGGGGCGCGGGATGTTAGGACAGGGGCCCGGGCGCGGCAATCGGAGACAGGGCATGGCGGAGGCGTCGGACCATCACGCGACACACGCGCACGATTGCGCACACCGGGGCGCCGGCCACGCCCACGCCCACCACCACGGGGCACACGGCCCCTCGGAGGCGAGCAGCGCGCGGCGCCTGACGGTCTCGCTCACGGTGGCGACCGTCATCATGGGCGCCGAGGCGCTCGGCGGCTGGCTCTCCGGCTCGCTGGCGCTCATCTCCGACGCCGGTCACATGCTCACCGACGTCGCGGCGCTGGCGCTGGCGCTGCTCGCGGTGCAGTTCGGCGCCCGGCCGGCCGATCAGAAGCGGACGTTCGGCTTCCGCCGGCTCGAGGTGCTGGCGGCGCAGTTCAACGTGGCGACGCTGCTCGGGCTGACGGTCTGGATCGGCTGGGAGGCCATCGACAGGCTGCGGCACCCGCACCCGCCCATCGGCTTCGCGGTCATGGCGGGCACGGCGACCCTCGGCGTGCTCGGCAACAGCGTCATCCTGGTCTGGCTCCGCGGCGACCACAACCTCAACACCCGCTCCGCGTTCCTGCACGTCCTCGGCGACGCGGTCGCCTCGGTGGCAGTGCTCGTCGGCGCGGGCGCGATGTGGCTCCGGCCGGATCTGAGCTGGATCGACCCGGTGCTCTCGCTCGGCATCGCGCTCCTCATCCTGTGGGGCGCCGGCCACCTCGTGATCGAGATCTCCGACATCCTCATGGAGGCGGCGCCGCGCCACCTCGACGTCGAGGAGATCACGGAGGTGATGTCGTCCGCCGAGGAGGGCGTGGTGGCGGTCCACGACCTCCACGTCTGGTGCATCTCGAGCGGGCTGTACGCGCTCTCCGCGCACCTCGTCATCCACGCCGGGGCGATCGGGCGCAACGACGCCATCCTGACCGCGGTGAAGGCCGTGCTGCGCCGCCGCTACGGGATCGACCACACGACGCTCCAGATCGAGTCGGTGGACTACGCGCACGTCGACGACGTGCACACGCACTGAGACAGTGCGTCGTAGGGCGGGGGCTCGTCCCCCGCCGCGGGGTGGCCGGGGAGCGGGGACGCGCCCCGTGCTATACCCCCTCGCGTGCGGTCCCTCTTCGCGCTTCGCCCCGTCGCGGCCGTGCACCGGCTCCCGCCGCGCAGCGAGGCGTGCCCACTCTCGCTGCGCGACGTGCTCCGCGGGCTCGCGGGCCGGGCGAGAGCGCTCCCCGTGTTCGTGGCGCCGCTGCCCGCGGTGGCGCGGGCGGCGCTCGTCGCGGCGCAGGAGGCGCGCGCGGTGGTCGGCATCGCGCTCGCGGCCGGCGTCGCCCCCGAGCCCTGGTTCGACGCGGTGGCGCGCGCGGCCGACGAGCTCGCGCCACGGCTGCCCTTCTTCGCCTCGGCGGAGGTGGTGATCGAGCCAGGCGAGGGCGCGCTGGAGCGCGCCTACGCCGAAGCGCACCGGCTCGTCGAGGCCGGCGTGGGGCACCTGGCGGTGGACGTCGCCGCGGTGGCGCTCCCGCGGCGCGCGCAGGCGGCGGCCCGCGTGGCCGGGGTCGCCTCGGAGCGCGAGCTGGCGGTCGAGTGCGTGCTCGCGCCGGACGCCGCCTCCGAGCCCGCCGCGGCGGCCGCCTACCTCGAGGAGTTCGAGGGGTGGGGCGTGCGCGCGGACCTCGTCGGCGTCCGGTGCCCTGCGCCGGCCGGGCGCGGCGAGGCCGACCGAGAGCGCGCCGCCCTCGATGCGCTTTCGGAGGCGCTGGCGCGTCCGGTGCTGCGCCGTGGCCCGCTCGGCTCCGACGCGGCGCACGCGTTCACGGGCGGGCGGCTGCGCGTCTGCGAGGACGGCGGCGCGGCCCTCGCGGCAGGCTGGCGCGCGCTGCCTCCCGAGCTGCGCGGCCGCGGCGCGGGCGCGCGCGACCGGGCGCCGCTGGAGCCGGCCTCGGAGCGGACCGAGGCGCTCGCGTACGCCGAGGCGGCCGCGCTCGTGGAGGCGCTCGGCGCCGGCGGCACCGCTCCCGAGCTGCTCGCGGCGCTGGGGGTGAGGCGGTGAGGATCGTAGCCGGCGCGGCGCGAGGCCGCCCGCTGCTCGCGCCGCGCGGCGCCGCCACGCGCCCCACCAGCGACAAGGTGCGCGGGGCGGTCTTCAACCTGCTCGGCCAGTTCTTCGAGGGCGGCGCGGTGCTCGACCTGTACGCCGGCAGCGGCGCCCTCGCCCTGGAGGCGCTCTCGCGCGGCTGCGCGCGCGCCGTCTGCGTCGAGCAGGATCGCTCCGCGGCCGGCGCCATCGCCAGAAACGCCGACGCGTGCGGTTTCGGCGGCCGCGTCGAGGTGCGCCGCGAGCCAGTCGAGGCCGCCCTGGCGCGGCTCCCGCGCGGCGCGTTCGCGATCGCCTTCCTCGATCCGCCGTACGCGATCGGCCCGGAGGCCGCGCTCGCCCTCCTCCCGCCGCTGCTCGCGCCTGGCGGCGTCGCGGTCGCCGAGCACGACGCGCGGCGGCTTCCGGCGGAGGCTTACGGCGCGCTCTCGCTCGCCGACCGGCGCTCGTACGGAGACACCGGGATCTCGATCTACCGGCTCACCTGACGCTGGGGGGCCGAGGGAGGTCTGCCATGGAGCAGCCGAAGAGCACCCTGCAGCGCCCGAGCCGCGCGCCCTGGGTGATCCTCGTCCTCCTCCTCGCAATCGCGGCGGCGCTCGCGGTGCGGTGGTGGCTCAGGTCGCAGCAGGCGCCGCCGCCGGCCGCTCCGGTCGCGGTGGAGGCGCCACCGCCCGACGCGGGCACGGGCGCGGATGCCGGCGCCCCCGCGGGTCCGGCGGCCGCCGCGGACCAGCGCTCGGTCGTCGAGGCGATCTCGCCCAACGCGCTCTTCCGCCGCTGGGCCGCGGAGGGCGACCTCGTCCGGCGCTGGGTCGTCGTGACGGACAACCTGGCCGTGGGCGTCTCGCCGCGCGGGCAGCTGGCGTCGCTCGCCCCGGCGCGGCCGTTCTCGGTCCAGGAGCGGGGAGGCCAGACCGTCATCGCCCCCGCGGCCTACCACCGCTACGACGACTTCGGGGACGTGGTGGCGTCGATCGACGCTGCCGCTGGGGCGCGCTGCTACCGCGGGCTCCACGGCGCACTCGAGGCCGCCTACCGCGCGCTCGGCTACCCCGGTGCCGACCTCGACGCGGTCACCGCCCGCGCGCTGCGGCGGCTGGTCGAGGCCCCGGTGAGGGAAGGGGACGTGGCGGTGCGGAAGGAAGAGAGGGTCTACGTCTTCGCCGACGACCGCCTCGAGGAGCTCGGCGCGGTCGAGAAGCACCTCCTGCGGATGGGCCCACGCAACGCGCGCATCGTGCAGGCGAAGGCGCGCGAGCTCCTCGCCGCCCTGGGGCTGGAGGCCGCCGGCGCGCCGCGATGAAGTGCTGGCTTCACGGCCCGCCCCGCGTCAGGATGTCTGGCCATGCCCCGCCTCGCCATCTACCCCGGTTCGTTCGACCCCCTCACGCACGGTCACCTCTCGCTCATCCAGCGCGGCCTCAAGATCTTCGACGGGCTGGTGGTGGCGGTGGCGAACAACCCCGACAAGAACCCGCTCTTCACGTTCGAGGAGCGGATGGAGCTCATCCGGGCGGCGGTGGGTGACGACCCGCGCGTCGAGGTCGACAGCTTCGACGGCCTCCTCGTCGACTACGCCAAGAAGCGCGGCGTCCACACCGTGCTGCGCGGGCTGCGCGCCGTCTCGGACTTCGAGTACGAGTTCCAGCTCGCCAACATGAACCGCAAGCTCGACCCCGAGTTCGACAGCGTCTTCGTGATGACGGGCGAGGACTACTTCTACGTGTCGGCCCGGCTGGTGCGCGAGGTGGCTCGGTTCGGAGGGGACGTCTCGGCGCTCGTCCCCCCGAACGTTCTGGCGGCACTGCGACGGAAATTCAAGCGGTCCGCAGGGCGTTAACACTTGTCGTTTCGGGCCGATCCGTTACCCTTCGACCTCCCAATCCCGACGCGCGCCCTGGCGCGCAGGAGCTCCGCGATGAGCCGCCCCGCCCTCCACCCGCTCGCGAAGGCCGCCAACGACGTCCTCGCCAAGGACTGCCCGGTCGTCCTCGACCTGCTCTCCGAGCGCGGTAAGCGCTTCTTCTTCCCGGCCAAGGGCATCCTCGCCCAGGGAGCCGAGGCGAAGCAGAAGGCGAAGACGGCCAACGCCACCGTCGGCATCGCCACCGAGAACGGCGCGCCGATGCACCTCGCCTGCATCAGCCGCTACTACCAGGGGCTCACGCCGGCCGAGGTGTTCGACTACGCCCCGAGCTACGGCAAGCCCGAGCTGCGCACCGCGTGGGCGAAGAAGCAGCGCGCCGAGGCGCCGGAGCTCTCGGACCACCCGCTCTCGAACCCGGTGGTGACGAACGCGCTCACGCACGGCCTCGGCCTCGTCGGCGACCTGTTCCTCGATCCGGGCGACCAGGTCCTCACGCCCGACCTCATGTGGGAGAACTACAACCTCTCCTGGGAGACGCGGCTCGAGGCGGAGTTCAACTACTTCCCGTTCTTCGACGAGAAGCTCACCGGCTTCAACCTGGGCGGCTTCAAGGCGGCCCTGGCGAAGCACCGCGGCCGGAAGCTCGTCGTCTCGCTCAACTTCCCGAACAACCCGTCGGGCTACACGCCGACGCGCGCCGAGGCCGACGGGATCGCCGCCGCGCTCACGGCCGAGGCGGAGGCGGGCACGAAGCTGGTGGTGGTGGTCGACGACGCCTACTACGGAATGTTCTACGACGAGGCCTGCCAGACCGAGTCCATCTTCGGCAAGCTCGTCTCCACCTCGCCGAACCTCCTCGCGGTGAAGATCGACGGCGCCACCAAGGAGGAGTTCGTCTGGGGGCTGCGGGTGGGCTTCATCACCTTCGGCGTGAAGAACGGCACCGCGGCCGCGTACAAGGCCCTCGAGGACAAGACCGCCGGTCTCATCCGCGCCTACGTCTCGAACATCTCGAACCCGTCGCAGTCGATCGTCCTGAAGGCGCTCGGCGATCCGGAGTTCCGCCCGCAGCAGGCGGAGAAGGTGGCCGTCCTGCGCGGTCGGGCGAAGGTCGTCGCGCAGGAGTGCCGGCGCCCCGAGTACGCCGACTGCTGGGACGTCTACCCGTTCAACAGCGGGTACTTCATGTGCCTGCGGATCAAGGGCGCCGACGCGGACGCGGTCCGGGTCCGCCTCCTCGATGACCACGGCGTGGGGACGATCGCGCTCGGGAAGCAGGAGCTGCGGATCGCCTTCTCCTGCCTCACCGAGCAGCAGATCCCGAACGTCTTCGCCGCCGCCGCGAAGGCGGTGCGGGCGGTGCGCGGGTCGTAGGGCCGGCAAGCCTCCGCCGCGACGATCCAGGAAGGCGGGCGGCCAGCCCCCGCCCGCCTCACCTGGCGAGGGTGGGCGCGTGGGCGCGCAGGAAGCGCGCGACCCGCGCCTTCACCTCCTCGCGGTGCGTGAAGATGCTCGCGTGCTCGCCTCCTTCTCGAGGGCGAGCAGCTCGGCCCGAGGCACCCGGGCCCAGAGTGTCCGCGCCTGGGCGAAGGGAGCGGCCCGGTCCTCCGTGCCGTGCACGACGAGGTGGGGGCCGCGAGCTGCGCGAGCGGGAACGAGAGCTCGCTGCGCGTGATGGCGACGTCGTTCTCCGTCCCCGCCAGCCTGTGCCGCACGCGAGCGAGCGTCTCGTCCTCGGGCTGCGGCGCGGATACCTGGCTCACGAAAGATTCCAAGCGCGACCTCACCGCGGGCTCCGAGATGGAGTGACCGTCGACGCTGGCACGAGCGTCCACCGGCTCGCCGGCGACGTGATCGGGAGGCTTCGCTCGACGTGCACCAGCAGCCGGGAGCCGGTCACACCGCCCGCCGCGCCACCGCGACGCAGCCGACCACCGCCGCCGCCACGATCCACAGGGGCGGCGGGACCGCCTCTCCGAGGAGTAGCGCGGAGAGCGCGAGGCTCATGAAGGGCTGGAGCAGCTGCACCTGTCCGACGCGGGCGATCCCGCCCAGCGCCAGCCCGCGGTACCAGGCGAAGAACCCGAGGAACATGCTGACGAGGCTCTGGTAACCGAAGGCGGCCCAGCTCGCGGCCGGGACGGGGCTCGTGGGGCGCGCCCACCACACCGGCAGCGGAAGGAGCGGCAGGCACAGGACGAGCGCCCAGCAGATGGTCTGCCAGCTCCCGAGCGTGCGCGCCGCCTTCCCGCCGGCGACATAGCCGAAGGCGACCAGCACGACGGCCGTCAGCATGAGCGCGTCGCCCGGCGCGAGGCCCGTGCGAACCCCCGCCTCGCCGGCCCGCCACACGGCGAACCCGACCACGAGCGCGCAGCCTGCGACCGAGGCGGCCCAGAAGGCGAGGCCGTGCCGCTCCCTCGCGATGAGAGCCGCCACCGCCGCGGTGAGGAGCGGCGCCGTCCCCAGGATGACCGAGCCGTGCGCGGCGGGCATGTGCCGCAGCGCCAGGGTCGAGAGGACGGGGAACCCGATCACGACGCCGCCCACCACGATCGCCAGCCATCGCCACTCCTGACCCGCCGGCAGCCGCGGGCGGCGCCACGCGAGCAGCAGCGCCGAGAGCACGCCCGCGACGAGCGCCCGCCCGAGGCTCACGAACAGGGGATCGAGGTGCAGCGCCGCCAGGCGCGCGGTCGGGAGCGACCCGGAGAAGGTGACGATGCCGAGGAAGCCCCACGCCAACCCGCGACGAACCGCGGCGGGCGTGGGCGTGGCGGGCGCGCTGCCCAGGACGGCGACGGCCTCACGAGGCCCGGGGGCGGCGCGCATGCGGGGGTGAGGCTCTAGACGGCGGCAGCCGGCCTGTCGAGCGAAATCCCGTCATGAGCGGTAGGCTCCGGACGCGTTCCTGGCGCGGCACGCGGTGTGCTAGGTTGCGCGTCCCATATGCCCCGCCGCACCGACATCAAGAAGATCATGATCGTGGGCTCCGGCCCCATCGTCATCGGCCAGGCCTGCGAGTTCGACTACTCCGGTGTGCAGGCCTGCAAGGCCCTGCAGGAGGAGGGCTTCGAGGTCGTCCTCCTCAACTCGAACCCGGCCACCATCATGACCGACCCGGTCTTCGCGGACCGGACCTACCTCGAGCCCATCACGCCCGAGTTCGCCGAGCAGATCCTGGCGCGCGAGAAGCCGGACGCGCTCCTCCCCACGCTGGGCGGTCAGACCGCGCTCAACCTGGCGGTGGCGCTCGCCCGCAACGGCGCCCTCGCGCGCCACGGCGTGCAGCTCATCGGCGCCTCGCTGGAGGCGATCGAGAAGGCCGAGGACCGGCAGCTCTTCAAGCAGGCGATGGACCGCGTGGGCGTCGAGATGCCGAAGTCGGGCTACGCGACGGGCTTCGAGGAGGCGAAGCGCATCGCGGATGAGATCGGGTTCCCCATCATCATCCGGCCCTCGTTCACCATGGGCGGCGAGGGCGGCGGCATCGCCTACAACCGCGAGGAGTTCGAGGAGCTCGCCCGGCGCGCCCTGCAGCTCTCGCCGACCCACACGATCCTCGTCGAGGAGTCGATCATCGGGTGGAAGGAGTACGAGCTGGAGGTGATGCGCGACCGGAACGACAACGTCGTCATCATCTGCTCGATCGAGAACCTCGATCCCATGGGCGTCCACACCGGTGACTCCATCACCGTCGCGCCCATCCAGACGCTGACGGACAAGGAGTACCAGCGGATGCGGGACGCCTCCGTCCGCATCATCCGCGAGATCGGCGTCGACACCGGCGGATCCAACATCCAGTTCGGCGTCCACCCTCGGACCGGGCGTCAGGTCGTCATCGAGATGAACCCGCGCGTCAGCCGCAGCTCGGCGCTGGCGTCGAAGGCCACCGGCTTCCCCATCGCCAAGATCGCGGCCAAGCTCGCGGTCGGCTACACGCTGGACGAGATCAGGAACGACATCACCCGCGAGACGCCGGCCAGCTTCGAGCCGACCATCGACTACGTAGTCACGAAGATCCCGCGCTTCGCGTTCGAGAAGTTCAAGGGCGCCGACGACACGCTCACCACGCAGATGAAGTCGGTCGGCGAGGTGATGGCCATCGGCCGCACCTTCCAGGAGAGTTTCCAGAAGGCGCTGCGCGGGCTCGAGATCGACAAGGCGGGCCTGGAGTCGCCGCTCGGCAAGAAGCCGGGGGACGCTTTCACCGAGGCCGAGGTGGGCCGGATCCGCGACGAGATGCGAGTGCCGCGCGCTCGGCGGATCTTCTGGGTCGGCGAGGCGTTCCGCGCCGGGATGAGCGTGGACGACGTGTACGGGATCACCGCCATCGATCCGTGGTTCCTCCGCGCCATCGAGGGGATCGTGAAGGAGGAGGCGGCGCTGGCGCGCGCCCTGCCCGGCGGCGCGGCCGAGTGGAAGCGCGTCAAGGGGATGGGCTTCTCCGACCGGCGTCTGGCCCAGCTGGCCGGCGCGAAGGAGGCGCAGGTCCGGGCCGCGCGCTGGGAGGCCGGCGTGCACCCCGTCTTCAAGCGCGTCGACACCTGCGCGGCGGAGTTCGAGGCGTTCACCCCGTACCTCTACTCCTCGTACGAGGAGGAGTGCGAGGCGGCCCCGACGGACCGGCGCAAGGTCATGATCCTCGGCGGCGGCCCGAACCGCATCGGCCAGGGCATCGAGTTCGACTACTGCTGCGTGCACGCCAGCTTCGCGCTCCGGCAGGCCGGGTTCGAGACCATCATGGTCAACTGCAACCCGGAGACGGTCTCGACCGACTACGACACCTCCGACCGGCTCTACTTCGAGCCGCTCACCCTCGAGGACGTGCTCGAGATCGTGCGCGTCGAGAAGCCGGAGGGCCTCATCGTCCAGTACGGCGGGCAGACGCCGCTCAAGCTGGCCGTGCCGCTCGACGAGCTGAAGGTGCCGATCCTCGGAACCACGCCGGACGCCATCGATCGGGCCGAGGACCGCGAGCGGTTTTCGCAGCTCATCGAGAAGCTGAAGCTCCGGCAGCCGGAGAACGGCGTCGCGCGCAGCGCCGACGAGGCGTTCGCCGTGGCGCGCCGCATCGGCTACCCGGTCATGGTGCGCCCCTCGTACGTGCTGGGCGGCCGCGCCATGGAGGTGGTCCACGACGACGCCGACCTGTCCGCCTACCTCACCGAGGCGGTGCAGGCCTCCAACGAGCGGCCGGTCCTCATCGACCGCTTCCTGCGGGACGCGCTCGAGGTCGACGTCGACGTCGTGTCCGACGGCGCGGCGGTGGTGGTGGGCGGGATCATGGAGCACATCGAGGAGGCCGGCATCCACTCCGGCGACTCCGCCTGCGCGCTGCCGCCGTACAGCCTCTCGCCCGAGCTGGTGGCGGAGATCGAGCGGCAGTCGGTCGCGCTCGCCCGCGAGCTCCGGGTGAAGGGGCTCATGAACGTGCAGTTCGCGGTGCAGGGCAGTGACGTCTACGTCCTCGAGGTGAACCCGCGCGCCAGCCGGACGGTGCCATTCGTGGGGAAGGCGACGGGGGTACCGTTCGCGAAGGTGGCGGCGCTCGCCATGGTAGGGAAGAGCCTCGCGGAGCAGGGCCTCGCCGGGCGCCCCCAGCCGAGGCACGTCTCGGTGAAGGAGGCGGTCTTCCCGTTCGCGCGCTTCCGCGGCGTCGACACCGTCCTCGGGCCGGAGATGAAGTCCACCGGCGAGGTCATGGGCATCGCCGCCGACTTCTACAGCGCGTTCTGGAAGGCGCAGGCCGCGGCGGGCAACACGCTGCCGCGGGACGGCGAGAAGCTGCGCGCCTTCGTCTCCGTCAAGGACGGCGACAAGTCGGGGGTGGTCGAGGTCTGCCGGCGGCTCGTCTCGCTCGGGTTCGAGGTGCTTGCCACGCGCGGCACGGCCGCGTTCCTCGCCGCTCGCGGCCTCGTGGCGACCCCGGTGCTGAAGGTGCAGGAGGGTCGGCCGTCGATCGTGGACCGCATCAAGGACGGCGACGTGCACCTCGTGTTCAACACGACCGCCGGGAAGCGCGAGATCGCCGACAGCTACTCCATCCGCCGCGAGACGCTCATGAAGGGCGTCCCGTACTTCACGACGCTGACGGGGGCGCGGGCGGCGGTGGGCGCCATCGAGGCGGCGCGCGCCGGGCGCCCGGAAGCCCGGTCGCTGCAGGAGTACCACGGCATCGACGCGCCAAAGCGTTGACATCACCGGCGCGCTGAAGCACGATCCTCGTCGAGCGGCCGCCCCACACGGGGCGGCCGCCGCCTTTTTACTTGAAGGGACGTCATGGCCGACCACCGCATGCCCATCACGAAGAGCGGGCTCGAGCGGCTCAAGCAGGAGCTGAAGCGGCTGAAGGGCGTGGAGCGCCCGAAGATCGTGAAGGAGATCGCCGAGGCGCGCTCGCACGGCGACCTGTCCGAGAACGCCGAGTACCACGCCGCGAAGGACAAGCAGTCGCACCTCGAGGGCCGCCTCCTCCAGGTGGAGGACTGGATCGCGCGCGCCGAGGTCATCGACGTCTCGAAGCTCAAGGGCGATCGCGTCGTGTTCGGCGCGACGGTGACCATCAGCGACGGGGAGTCGGGCGACGAGGTCCGCTACCAGGTGGTGGGCGAGCTCGAGGCCGACCTCAAGAAGGGCAAGATCAGCGTCACCTCGCCGATTGCGCGGGCCCTCATCGGAAAGCAGGAGGGGGACGTGGCGATGGTGCATTCGCCCGGCGGCGAGCGGGAGTACGAGGTCGTGAGCGTCGAGTTCATCGAGGAGCTGTCGGCGGGCGACGAGGCCTAGCCGGCCGCGGCGAGCACCGTGCCCGGCAGCGCGAGCCGCCCTCCTTCGAGCGTCACGCCGCCGGGGGCGCTGGCCGCCGCCGCGCAGCACCTCGCCGCGCTCATCCCTCCGCTGAGGTTCGCCACGCGGGACGGGTTCGCCGGGCTGCCGCGCCTGTCCGGATTCGGCGAGCTGGTTCGCCGCTCCGTCGAGCGCGCCGAGGCCGCGGGCGCTCCCGACTCGGCCGCGCTGCGCGGCCTCCTCGCCGAGGCGGAGGCGTTCGACGCGCTCGCGCTGGGCGAGAAGCGGCGCGCGCTGCTGCGCGTCGCGGGGCATCTCTCGGCCCTGGTCCCCGTGCCCGACGAGCTGCGGGAGCTGGCGGCGCGAGGGAGGGTGGAGGTGAGGGGGTCGGGTACGACCACGACCCCGAACGCGACCGCAACCTCGACCGCGGCCCCTCTCCCCGGCCCTCCCCTCGCCAGCGGGGGGATGGGGACGAGACGCGAGGAGGCCGGCGAGCCCGGTGGAACCTCAACCCTCTCCCCCGCCGGGGAAGAGGGACGGGAGAGGGGGCCACACCGCGAGCCTCCACT
>DATLJU010000160.1:0-4553 GCA_035538735.1 Anaeromyxobacteraceae bacterium
CGGTGTGCCTGTGGGACAAGGACGCACCGGTCCTGGAGGCGATCGCGCACAAGCACGAGAACACGCGTTACCTCCCCGGCCTGGCGCTGCCGCCGACGATCACCGCGAAGCCCGACGTGGCCCGCGCGCTCGAGGGCGCCGAGCTGGTCGTGTTCGCGGTGCCCTCGCAGGCGGTGCGTCAGGTGGCGATCGAGTCGAAGCGACTCCTCCACGCCGGCGTGCCGCTGTGCTCGGTGGCGAAGGGCATCGAGGTCGACACGCTCATGACGATGAGCGAGGTGCTCGAGGACGTGCTGCCCGTCCCCATGCACCCGTACCTCACGTTCCTCTCCGGCCCCTCGTTCGCGAAGGAGGTGGCCGCCGGGCTCCCTACCGCCGTCACCATCGCCGGCCGGTGGGAGCGCATCTCGAAGCAGGTCCAGGACGCGTTCCACACGCGCACGTTCCGCCCGTACACCTCGACCGACGTGGTTGGGGTGGAGGTGGGCGGCTGCGTGAAGAACGTCATCGCCATCGCGGCGGGCCTGTCCGACGGCATGGGGTTCGGCGCCAACGCGCGCGCCGCGCTCATCACCCGCGGCCTGGCCGAGATCGGGCGGCTGGCGGTGCGGAAGGGCGCGAACCCGATGACGCTGGGCGGCCTGTCGGGCCTGGGCGACCTCGTCCTCACCTGCTCCTCCGAGCAGTCGCGCAACCACACGGTCGGGTTCGAGCTGGGCCGCGGGAAGAAGCTGGAGGACATCCAGAGGGCGCTCGGGCAGGTGGCGGAGGGCGTGCTCAACGCGCGCAGCACTCGCGACCTCGCCCGCAAGCTCAAGGTCGAGATGCCCATCAGCGAGATGGTGTACCGGGTCCTCTATGAAGGCCAGGCGCCGCGCCAGGCGGTCGGCGAGCTCATGAACCGGGAGATGAAGCCGGAGAACTGAGCGCTTCGGGGAATGCGGAGCGTGAAAGGGTGTGGGGCATCGAAGCGTCCGGTCGGCTAGAACAGGACCGTGACCACGCCGCCCCCGCTCGCCGCCCGCGCCCTGACGGGCACCCCCGACGACTTCACCCGCGGCTGCCGCGAGGACGTGGCGCGCGCGCGCGCCGAGGCGGAGCGCCTGGCCGGCCTCGGGTCGGCGCCCGACCCGGTGGACGCGCTCGAGGCGTACGACACCACCTTCGGCACGCTCTCGGACGCCGCCGCCCGCGCCAGCCTCGCTCGCAACGTCCACCCCGACCCGCACCTGCGCGACGCCGCCGAGGCGTGCGAGCGCGAGATCGACGCGGCCGCCACGGAGCTGTCGCTCGACCCGCGCCTGTACCGCGCGCTCGGGGGCGTGGACGGCGGCGGGCTCGATCCCGCCTCGCGCCACCTGCTCGAGAAGGCGCTGCGCGACTTCCGCCGCGCGGGCGTGGACCGCGACGCGCCCACCCGTGAGCGGGTGAAGGTGCTCCGCGACGAGCTGACCCGCATCGGCCAGGAGTTCGGGCGCAACATCAAGGACGACGTCCGCACGCTGCGGATCGAGCTGGCCGAGCTGGAAGGCCTCCCCGACGACTTCCGCCGCGCGCACCCGCCGGGCGCGGACGGCAAGGCGACGCTCACGACCGACAACACCGACTACGTCCCCTTCATCACCTACTCCCGGAGCGAGCGCGCGCGCGAGGCGCTCTGGCGGCTGTACCGGCTCCGCGGTCACCCCCGCAACCTCGACGTGCTCTCGCTCATGCTGCGGCGGCGGGCGGAGCTGGCGCGGCTGCTCGGGTACCCGAGCTGGGCCGCGTACGCCACCGAGGACAAGATGATCGGCAGCGACGCCGCGGCGGCCGGGCTCGTCGAGCGCGTCACCGCCGCGTCGGCGCGGCGCCTCGAGCGCGACCACGCCCAGCTCCTCGCGCGCAAGCGCCACGACGACCCGGCGGCGGAGCGGGTGCAGCCATGGGACTCCGCGTGGCTGCAGGAGCGGGTCAAGGCGGAGCAGTACGGGTTCGACGCGCGCGAGGCGCGGCCGTACTTCGAGTACGGGCGGGTCAAGGCGGGGGTGCTCTCCCTCGTCGGCCGGCTGTTCGGCGTGGAGCTCGTCCCGGTGACCCGCGCGCCCGTCTGGCACCCCGAGGTCGACGCCTACGACGTGGTCGAAGGGGCGCGGCCGCTCGGGCGCGTCTACCTCGACATGCACCCGCGGGATGGCAAGTACAAGCACTACGCCCAGTTCACGCTCGCCTCGGGTCAGGCCGGGAAGCGGCTGCCGGAGGGCGTGCTGGTGTGCAACTTCCCGCGCCCGGGCGTCGCCCCGGCGCTGCTCGAGCACGGCGAGGTGAAGACGTTCCTGCACGAGCTCGGGCACCTCATGCACCACGTGCTGGGCGGCCACACCCGGTGGGCGACCCAGTCCGGCGTCGCCACCGAGTGGGACTTCGTCGAGGCGCCGTCGCAGATGCTGGAGGAGTGGGTGTGGGACCCGGAGGCGCTGGCCGGCTTCGCGCGCCACTTCGAGACCGGGGCGCCCATCCCCGCCGACCTCGTGGCGCGGATGCGGCGCGCCGACGAGTACGGGAAGGGGCTCTGGGTGCGCCAGCAGATGTTCTACGCCGCGCTCTCGCTCGAGCTGCACCGGCGCGATCCGGAGGGGCTCGACGCGACCGCGCTCGTGTCCGAGCTGCAGGAGCGCTACACGCCGTTCCGCCACGTGGACGGGACCTACTTCCACGCGTCGTTCGGGCACCTCGACGGCTACTCCGCCATCTACTACACGTACATGTGGTCGCTCGTCATCGCGAAGGACCTGTTCGGCGCGTTCCGCCGCGAGGGCCTCTTCGCGCCCGGGCCGGCGCGCCGGTACCGCGAGACGGTCCTCGAGGCGGGCGGCTCGCGGCCGGCGGCGGAGCTGGTGAAGGCGTTCCTGGGACGGCCCTTCTCCTTCGACGCGTTCGAGGCGTGGTTGAACGCGGAGTAGCACGCATGGCCACCTCGCCCTCCGCGGACCGCCGGATCATCGAGACCGCCATCCCGCCGGAGGGCGAGGCGGTGCGCGCGGAGGCGCCCCGCAAGCGCATCAAGGAGCTGGAGGCGATCGTATCGGACGTCATCGTCGAGACGCACGACGCGACGACGCTCGTCCTCTTCACCGGGAACGACCGGCTCGAGTACGAGGCGGGACACTTCCTCACCATCGATCCGCACCAGTTCGAAGGCCTCGAGCGCTGGACCGCCTACCTCGAGGACCTCAAGGGCAAGCGCGAGCCGCCGCGGGCCTACTCGATGTCCTCGGCGCCCCTCGAGAAGCACCTCGCCATCACCGTGAAGGAGGAGCGCTACCAGCGGGGCGTCACGAAGTACCCGCCGCTCCTCTCGCCGCTGCTCGTGAAGCGCACGCCGCGCGGGCAGCGCATCAACATCGTCGGCTTCACCGGCCCTTACACGCTCCCGCGCGACGTCATCTCACGGACCGATCACGTGGTGCACCTCGTGGCCGGCTCCGGCTCGGTCCCGAACTACGCCATGCTGAAGCACGCGCTGGCGCTCTACCCGACGCTGCGCCACACGTTCGTCTACTCGAACAAGACCTGGGGCGACGTCATCTTCCGGCGCGGGCTGGAGGAGCTGCGCGAGCGCCACCCCGACCGGCTGCGCGTCGTCCACACGCTGACGCGCGAGGAAGATCCGTCGCGCCACGGCCCCGACGCGCGCCGCGGCCGTGTGACGGCGGCGCTGCTGCGCGAGCTCGTCCCCGATCCCACCGCGTGCCTCGTCTATGCCTGCGGGCCTGCGATCGGCCCCTTCGAGCGGCGCGCCGCGAAGGAGTGCGGCGAGGAGCCCCAGCCGCGCTTCCTCGAGACGGCAATCGCAGCGGTGGCGGAGGCAGGAGTGCCGAAGGACCGGGTCAAGACCGAGTCGTACGGGTAGCCGCTACCCGCTCGACGCGGTCGCGATCGCGTCGTAGCCGGCGCCCTCGAACTGCAAGAGGCAGAACCCGTGGCCGAACGGGTCGGAGAGCACCGCCAGCCGCCCCCAGGCGTGCTGCTGGACGGGGAGCTCGCGGCGCGCGCCGGCGGCCTCGGCGCGCGCCAGGGCCACCTCGAGGTCCGCCACGGCGAAGTCGAGGTGGACCGGCGTCCAGTGGCGATCGAAGCGCCGCTTCTCCGCGGCGCCGCTGAACGGCGATGACCCGGCCGGCGTCGTGAGCAGGTAGATCGGCGCGGCCGCGCCGAGCAGCTCCACGCCCGCGTCGCCGAAGCGGCGGCCGACCGTGAGCCCCAGCGCGGCGGTGTAGAAGCGCTCCGCCCGCGCGAGGTCGGGGACGTCCACGTTGACGAGGAGCTGTGGCGCGCCGGCGCTCATGTGAAGTACACCCCGCCGTTCACCTGGAACGTCTGCCCCGTCACGTCGCCGTTGGCGAGCACCGCCACCGCCAGCTCCGCCACCTCCTCGGGGCGTCCATTCAGCTCCATGGCCGGGCGGTTAGTCGGGCGCGCGCGCCGCTGCTACGCTCCAGCCGTGATGCTCCTCGGCGTCGACGGCTGCCGCGCCGGCTGGATCGCGGCCGAGGCGAGTGGGCCGGACGAGC
>DATLJU010000161.1:0-9329 GCA_035538735.1 Anaeromyxobacteraceae bacterium
CCCCGGTTCCGGTCCAGGCCCCGGCCGCGATGCCGGTCGCGGAGGCGGTCACCTTCGACGAGGCGATCCGGCGGGCCGCGGCGCAGTCGCCGCAGGCCATCATCGCGGCGCAGGAGATCCGGCGGGCAGACGCGCTCCTCACCGAGACGCGCGCCGCGGCGCTGCCCTTCCTCGGCGCGAACGCGAGCTACACGCGGCTCGACGCCGCGCGCACGTCCGGCGCCTCCACGCTCGTGGCGCAGGACAGCTTCAACGCCAACCTTCTCTTTCAGGTGCCGCTCCTCGCGCCGTCGCGCTGGGCGGCGTGGTCCCACGCCGCGGATCAGGTGGACGTGGCGAGGACGAGCGACGCCGACGTCCGGCGACAGGTGCTGGTGGCCACGGCGCGCGCCTACCTGTCGGTCCTGGCGCAGAAGCGCGTGGTCGACGTGAGCAAGTCGGCGCGCGACATCGCCAAGGCGCGCTTCGACTTCGCGCGCGCGCGGCGCGTCGGCGGGATCGGCAACGCGGTCGACGAGGCGCGTGCGGAGCAGCAGCTGGCGCTGAGCGAGGTCCAGCTCGTGGCCGGTGAGGTCGGCGTGGTGCGGGCGCAGGAGGCGCTCGGCGTCCTCACCGGCTCGCCCGGGCCGCTCGACGCCTCGCAGGATCCGGACTTTCGCCCGGACCCGTCGCAGGTGAGCGAGGCGGAGGCACGCCGCCTCGACGTGAAGGCGGCCGAGGCGCGACGCGCCGCGGCCGAGCACGTGCGGCGCGACAGCTGGCTCGACTGGCTCCCCACGCTCGTCGCCACCGCGCAGCCGTTCTACAACGACCCCGCCACCGCCACGAGCCCACGGACGGGATGGCAGGTGCAGTTCCTGCTGTCGCTGCCGCTCTTCGAAGGGGGCCTCCGGGTCGGCCAGTTCCGCGAGCGCGAGGCGCTGGAGCGCGAGGCGCAGGCCGCGCTCGATGGCACGCTCACCCAGGTGCGCTCCGACGTGCGGGTCGGACTCGCCGAGGTGGTGCGCGAGGAGAGGGCGCTCAGGAACGCCCGGCTCGGCGCGGAGCGCGCCCGGTTGGTGTTGCAGCTCACCACCGAGGCCTACCGCGCCGGCGCCACCAACGATCTCGACGTGACGACCGCGCAGCAGCAGTCGCGCGACGCCGACCTGCAGGCGGTCATCGCCGAGGACGCGGTGCGGCAGGCGCGGCTCGACCTGCTGTCGGGGGCCGGACAGTTCCCGTGAGGGGACCGCGCGTTCACCCTCGCCCCCGCGCCCGCGGGGGCGAGGGGCGGGGAGAGGGGGCCGCTCCGCGGGTCGCCCACCCTCTCCCCAGCCCTCTCCCTTCTGAGAGGGAGTCCCTTCGGCCGCTTCGGGCGCTGGCCGTGCCTGTCGTCGCGGCGCTCGCGTTCCGCGCCGCCTGCTACGCGCTCATGACCGCCGCCGCGGTCTGGGCGGAGCGGCGACCGGCGCCGGGCGGGCTCCCGGACCTCGTCCTGGGCGCGCTCCCGTATGTGGACTGGGTGGCCCGGGCGAACTACCTGGTGTGGCTGGCGCTCTACCTGCCGCTCGCGCTGGCGTTCCTCGCGTCCGATCCGGCTCGCTGGATCCGCTACATGGTGACGGGCGGGCTCGTCTCGCTCGCGCGCGGCGTCACCATCGTCCTGACCGGCCTCGGTCCGCCCGATCCGGCGCGGGCAGGGCCGGGGCTCGGCGGCCGAGGCGCGCTCCAGGCGTGGCTGGAGCTCGTCTCGCCGTGGGGCGTGTTCGCCCACGGCAGCGCGCAGGCCTACCTCACGAAGGATCTCTTCTTCTCCGGCCACGCCGCCACCACGTTCCTGCTGCTGCTGTACCTGTGGCGCGACCGCCGGCTGCGCTGGGTCGCCCTCGCGGCGCACGTGCTGGTGGTGGCGAGCGTGCTCCTCGCCCGCATCCACTACGCCATCGACGTCGCCGGCGCGTGGGCGGTCACGTTCGCCCTCTATGCCGCGCGCGAGTGGCGGCCGCGCGCGGGGTGACGCGTCGACGCGTGCTTGACGCTCGCGCGCCCTCCGGTGTGAAGTGGCCGTCCTTTGCCGCCGCCCCTCGCCACGCTCGTCATCCCCGCCTATCGCGAGGGCCTCCGGCTTCCGCCGCTGCTGACGACGCTCGTCGAGGAGGCGGTGGCCGCGCCCTCGCCGCCGCTCGAGGTCGTGGTGGTGGACGACGGGAGCGGTCCCACCGAGCGCGATCGCGAGCAGGAGGCGGTCCGCGCGGCCCAGGAGGCGCTGCGCCGCGCAGGCGCTCCCCACCAGATCCGGTTCGTCGCCGCGCCGGCGAACCGCGGCAAGGGCGCTGCCATCAGGCTCGGCTGGGCGGGCGCCGACGCGGCCTCGGAGTGGCTCGGCTTCCTGGACGCCGACGGCGCCGTGAGCGCCCGCGAGGCGTGGCGGCTGGTGCGCATGCTGCCCGCGCTCTCCGACGTCGACGTGCTGGCCGGGACGCGCATCCTCATGGCGGGCCGCTCCATCCAGCGCAGCCTCGTCCGCCACCTCCAGGGGCGAGTCTTCGCGACCCTCGTCGAGCGCGCGTTCGGGCTCGGCTTCTACGACACGCAGTGCGGCCTCAAGGTCGTGCGCGCCTCGCGGCTGCGCCCGCTGCTGCCGCGGCTGACGGAGGATCGCTGGCTGCTCGATCTCGAGGTGCTGGTGCTCCTGGCGCGCGCCGGGGCCCGCATGCGCGAGGTGCCCATCGACTGGGCCGACCCGGGCGGCTCGAAGGTGACCCCAGGACTCGACGCGCTGCGGATGGCGATGGGCTTGTGGCGGATGCGCCGGCGCCTGGACCGGGCATGACGCGCCTGCGCGGCGCGCTGGAGCGCGCCGGCGCGCGGTGCGGGCGGCTCGACGGGTACGACGTCTGCGTCGGGCAGCGATCCGGCGCGCTGGCGCAGGCGCTGGCCGGGCGCCGACCTCCGGGGACCTACGGCGCGACCGGCGCCGTCGCGGCCGGCCGCTCGCGCGCGCTCGTCACCACCCGCACCACGCCGGTCGTGATCGAAGGCAGGTAGGTGATGAGCAGCACCCCCACCGCCATGATGACGAGGAAGGGGAGGGCGCGCCGGTACAGGTAGGGCAACGGCTTCCCGAACCGCGACGCGGCGAGGAACAGGTTCAGGCCCATGGGCGGGAAGAGGAACCCCAGCTCCAGGTTCGCGAGGAACACCACGCCGAGGTGGACGGGCTCGATGCCGTAGGCGACGCCGAGCGGCGCCACGAGCGGCGCCAGCACGATGATGGCCGAGTAGATCTCGAGGACGCTCCCCAGCACGAGCAGCGCCACGTTGAGCGCCAGCAGGAAGAGCTCCGGGCTGCGGACGTGGGTCGTCATCCAGTCGACGAGCCGCGCCGGCACCTCGGCGTCGACGAGCCAGTTCGTGAGGCCGAGCGCCACCCCGAGCAGGATCACGACGGCGCCGACCAGCGTCGCGGCGTGCGCGAGGACGCGCGGCAGGTCGCGGGCGCTCAGATCCCGGAAGACCGCCATCTCGACCAGCATGGCGTAGGCGACGCCGAGCGCCGACGCCTCGACGATGGTGGCGTACCCGCTCGCGATGGCCACGATGACGAGCGCCGGGAGGCCCAGGTCCCACTTGGCGTCCCACAGCGCGCGCGCCGCCTCGCGCGGCGAGCTGGCCTGGCGCGGCGCCCCGGCGCGCACGCCGACCACGATCCCGTAGCCGGCGACGAGCAGGATCATGAGCAGCCCGGGGACGAGACCGCCGATGAAGAGGTGGTCGATGGGGACCTGCGCCACGACGCCGTACAGGATGACGGGCAGCGAGGGCGGGAACAGCAGGCCGAGCGATCCGGCGGCGGTGACGAGCCCGACCGAGAAGCCCTCCGGGTACCGCTCCGCGAGCAGGGTGGGCAGGACGAGGCCGCCCAGGGCGAGGATGGTGACGCCGGATGCGCCGGTGAAGGTGGTGAAGATGGCGCACACGAACGCGGCCATCACCGCCACCCCGCCCGGCATCCAGCCGAAGACGCCCTTGTACGCGCGCACCAGCCGCCGCGCCGCGCCGCCCTCGGCGAGCACGTAACCGGCGACGGTCAGGAGCGGCACGGCGGGGAGCGTGGCGCTCGTGACGAGGCCGAAGGTGTTGGTGGGCACGGCCGCGATGGGCGTGCCGTCGCGCCAGAAGAGCGCCATCGCGACGCCGGCCATGATGACGAAGACCGGCGTGCCGACGAGGAACCCGATCCCGAGGACCGCCAGCAGCACGCGCACGAGGACCGGGTGCGGCGCGACCGCACCGAGCGCGAACGCGGCCGCCGCGGCGGTCAGGGCGAGGCCGCGGTCGGCCCAGCGCCGGCGCCCCTCCGTGCCGGCCCACGCGAACCGGAGCGCGATGAGCGCCGACGCGACCGGCATGATGAGCTCGCTCCACCAGAACGGGATGCCGAGCGGCAGCGTCCGGTCCGAGCTGCGCTCGGCCGACACGAGCTCGAACGACGCGTACGCGAGCAGCGCGCAGACCGCGGTCGAGATCATGCGAGTGAGGAGAGCGGCGCTGCGGCGTGGCAGGCCGGCCGGGATCGCCTCGGCGGTGGAGAGGGCGAGGTGCTTCCCGGCGCCGGTCGCGAGGAGCGCGCCCAGGAACCCCACCCACAGCGTGAGGTGCTGGACGAGGATCGCGGAGCCGGGGAGGCCCCGTCCCAGGAAGCGACGCGACAGCGTCTCGCCGGCCGGGATGGCGACCATCGCGAGGAGGAGCACGCCGACGGCGCCGCCCTCGACGCGCGCGACGGCGCTCACGGCGGGTTCGACCGTCGCGGGCTCGCCCGTCGCGGGCATGTCGGGGTGGTCCGGGTTCACCGTTGACTTTCGTGGTCGCGCGTCTATCACTAACGACGAACTTTTGCCACGGGACCGTGTTGAACAAGAGACTCGTTGTCGCGCTCACCTCGCTCGCCGCCGCCTGCGCCGGATGCAGCGCAGCGGCCTCCTACGTGGCCGCGGACGCGATCACGGGCGACTCCTCCCGGGCGTACGTCGAGGACGACGACCCGGAGCTCGTCCGGCAGGCCGTACCTTTCGGCCTCAAGACCATGGAGACCTTGCTCGAGCAGCACCCCAATCACCAGGGCCTGCTCACCTCGCTCGCGTCCGGCTTCACCCAGTACAGCTACGCCTTCGTGCAGTCCGACGCCGACGAAGCGGAGGCGGCCGGAAAGATGGCGGCGGCGCGCGTGTCGCGCGACCGGGCGCGGCGCCTCTTCCTGCGGGCGCGCGACTACGGGCTGCACGGCCTCGAGGTCCGGCACAAGGGCATCTCCGGGCGGCTGGAGGGTGCGCGCGACCTCGACCCCGTGGTCGCGCAGTTGAACAAGGACGACGTGCGGCTCGTCTACTGGACGGCGGCGAGCTGGGCGCTCGCCATCGCCGCCGGGAAGGACGACATGGCGCTCGTGGCACAGCTCCCGGCACCCGGCGCCCTCATGCGGCGCGCGCTCACGCTCGACGAGGCGTTCGACGAGGGTGCGATCCACGAGTTTTTCATCTCGTGGGAGGCGGCGCAGGGTGGGGGCGAGGAGGCCTTCCGGCGCTCGCGCGAGCACTTCGAGCGCGCCCTCGTGCTCTCGGGGGGGCGCAAGCTCGGACCGTACGTCGCCTACGCCGAGGCGGTGGTCGTCCCGCGGCAGGATCGCGCCGAGTTCAACCGCCTGCTCCAGCATGTGCTCACCTACGACGTCGAGAGCGACAAGGCGCACCGGCTCGCGAACGTCCTCGCGCAGCGGCGGGCGCGGTTCCTGCTCTCGCGCGCCGACGATCTCTTTTCCTAGCAGTACGGCTCGACGGAGAAATCATGAGAAAGCTCGTCCTCGGCCTGGCGCTCGCCGCGCTCGCCTCCACCGCCTCCGCGCAAGAGGTGGTGGTCAAGCTCGGCACGCTCGCCCCCAACGGCTCCACCTGGCACAACCTCCTCAAGGAGATGGGCGAGAAGTGGGCCGAGGCGTCCGGCGGCAAGGTCAAGCTGCGCATCTACGCCGGCGGCACCCAGGGCAGCGAGGGTGACATGGTGCGCAAGATGGCGGTGGGCCAGCTGCAGGCGGCCGCCATCACGAACGTCGGCATGCACGACATCGTCAAGGAGCCGCAGGCCATCTCGGCCCCGGGCGTCATCGAGAGCGAGGCCGAGTTCAACGCGGTGTTCCCGAAGATCGAGCCGCAGCTCGACCGGTTGCTGGACCAGCGCGGCTACGTGGCGCTGCACTGGTCCCAGGTGGGCTTCATCCGGATCTTCTGCACGAAGCCGTACCGCACGCCGGTCGAGATGAGCGACGCGAAGATGTTCGCCTGGGACGGCGACCCCGCCAGCGTCGAGGCGTGGAAGGCGGCCGGTTTCCGGCCGGTGGTGCTCTCGTCGACGGACGTCGTGCCCTCGCTCCAGACCGGCATGGTCAACTGCGTCGCGAACGTGCCGCTCTACTTCCTCACCGCGCGCCTGTTCGAGCGGGCCAACCACATGATCGATGCGCCCTGGGGTTACCTCATCGGCGCGACCCTGGTGAAGAAGGAGACCTGGAATCGCATCCCGGCCGACGTGCGCCCGAAGCTCCTCGCCATCGCCCGCGAGATCGGTGCGCGCGTCGACGCGGACGTGAAGAAGCTCAACGACGACGCCGTCGTGGCCATGAAGCGGCAGGGTCTCGAGGTGGTCCAGGTCGACCCCGGGCCCTGGCTCGCCACCGCCGAGAAGGCGTGGCCCGTCGTGCGCGGCAAGGTCGTCCCAGCCGCCTTCTTCGACCAGGTGATCCGGGAACGCGACGCCTACCGAGCGTCGCATCGCAAGTGAGGCGCCGGGCGCGGCGCGCTGTGGCGCTGGACGGCGTCGAGGAGCGCACCCAGCTCGAAGGGCTTCGAGAGCCAGGCCGACACCGACATCCGGCTCGCCGCCTCGGCGACCCTGTCGTCGGCGGAGAGCAGGATGACGGGGATGTGCGACAGGGTGGGATCGCCGCGCTGCGCCTCCCGGAACGCGCGCCCGTCCATCACCGGCATCATGAGGTCGAGCAGGATGAGGTGCGGCGCCCCGCCGGCGCGTAGTCGCAAGAGCGCATCCCGGCCGTTCGCGGCCGACCGCACCCGATAGCCCTCGTCCTCGAGGAGCTCGTGGAGCATGTCTCGGATCGCCTGGTCGTCCTCGACGAGCATCACTTCACGGCGCGTGTTGGCGACCACCATGTCCACAACATGGGTCATGGGTCACGGGGCGTCACCCGGCCCCGCGCTCGCGTACCCGAGTGGGATCCGCGCATGGGGCGGGTCCGATCCGAGCGGGTACGAGCGACCCGGGAGCGACCGAACCGTCGCGAGTCATCATTGACTTCCAACGGAGACGGCACCAAAAACGCCTCCGGATCCTCCACGGCTTGTCGAAGGAGCGCGACGGGGCATGGCGACCGAGAGCGATGGGACGAGCAGCGCGTCGGCGGTCTACGGACGGGCACCAGCCGCCAAGGTGGCGCTGCCGCAGCGCGGTATCGTGCTGGGGCTCGCCTGGAGCGGCATCGAGGGCGCGGGGAACCAGATCGTCGCCGCCAAGATCGAGTGCACGCGCGGTAAACCCAAGCTGACGCAGGTCTGGCGGCCGTTCCAGGACGCGCCGGGTCGGCGCGACGTCCGCGAGCAGTTCCCGGGCTGGCTCGGCGAGGAGGCGCGCTGGGCCGAGGGGAGGCTCACCGTCGGCCTCGACTCACCGTTCAGCCTGGCGGAGACGCACCTGCGCCAGCTCGGGCTGCTGCGCCAGGCGCTGCGCGGTCCCGCCACGCTCGGGCGCGGCCTCGAGGAGCGCTTCCTCCCGTCGGGCGCCGATTTCTCGGAGGCGGCCGAGAGCTTCAAGGGCCAGCTCGGGAAGGACCGGCTGCGGCTCGCCGACTGCTACCGGGCGACCCTCTTTCCGCCCTCGCACCTGCGCCTCTTTCGCCAGACGTTCTTCGGCCTCGTCACGCTGGCGCGCCTCTCCGAGGTGTCCTTCGTGCCCTGGGATCCCCCGAAGGCCGGGCGGCCGTCGCTGGTGGAGGTGCGCCCCGACCACGTCGCGCGCGTGCTGAGTGGCACATGCGCCTACCGCGACGACGCGCGCGACGGCGTGAACCGGTCGGGCGCGAGGGCGGCGATGCTGCGCACCTTGCGCACATCGGCCGGCCTCGAGTTCGAGATGGAGCTGGCCGCGAAGGTGGTGGAGGATGAGAAGGGCCTCGTCCTCGACGCCGTGCTGTCCGCGACCGGAGCCGCGGCAGCACAGGAGGACGGCTTCCGGGGCGTGCCTTCGAACGTCCCCCGGAGCGAGGGCTGGATCTACTCCGTCCGCGAGGAGCCGTGGCGCGAGGTGTGACGAAGCAGGAGGCGCAGGTCATCGCCGAGCTGGAGCGCGTCCACGAGGACATCCGCGCGCTGCGGCTGCCGGGGTTCTGCGGCCCACCGGTGCACGGCCCGGCCATCGCGAGCCGGATCTTCCTGCTCGGCCAGGCGCCAGGCCCGCACGAGGCCCGCTTCGGGCGCCCCTTCGCGTGGACCGCCGGCAAGACGCTCTTCTCCTGGTTCGAGCGCTCCTTCGGCGCCGCCGAGGAGGAGGTGCGGGCGCGCGTCTACATCGCCGCGGTGGTGCGCTGCTTCCCTGGCAAGACGCCGTCCGGCGGCGACCGCCTCCCCTCGCCGGAGGAGATCCGCGCCTCGCGCCCCTTCATCGAGCGCGAGATCGCGGCGCTCCGCCCTGGGCTCGTCATCGCCGTCGGACGCCTCGCCATCGCCGAGGTGCTGGGGAAACCATGCCCCCTCGCGGAGGTGGTCGGGCGCACCGTCCGCGTAAAGTTCCACGGGGAGGAGCTCGACGTGATCTGCCTCCCGCACCCGAGCGGCGCCTCGACCTGGTTCAAGCTCGAGCCCGGAAAGACGCTGCTCGCGCGCGCGCTGCGGCAGCTGGCGCGCCACCCCGCGATCCGCCACGCCTTCCCTCGGCGGAAGGCGGCGGGCGCGTGACGCTGAGGGCCTGTGAAGGAATCCCTGGACCGAGCCGGGCGAGCGAGGCGCGAGCAGCGCGAGGCGCGACGACCGAGCATACCCGGAGGGTATGTGAGGAAGGAGCAACGACGCGATGCGAAGCGGATCGGCCGGAACGGCGACGGGAGGGGATTGATTCACGGCCTCTCGGACCGCTGCTCCGCCGCCCGCTGGCGGCGGAGCAGAAAGGGCCGATCAGCGCGCCCTGAAGCGCGCGGCTAGCTGGCCTTCGCCTTCGGCTCGGGCTTCGCCGCGGCGGCGCCCTCCGGGTCCTTCACCGCCTTCGGGCCGGGCGGCTCGAGC
>DATLJU010000162.1:0-2123 GCA_035538735.1 Anaeromyxobacteraceae bacterium
TAGCTGCTCGGTCCAGGTACAGTCGAGCGCTCGAATACCGAGCAAGCGCGATGTGGCACATCCTGCGGCCCACTCGGTACGGAGTAGCAGCGGCCTAAATCAAGATCACCAACGTGGTCACTCGCAGTCTCGATCTCTCGCGCGCGCAGAGACTGCCGTCGGTGCGTACCTATGGTAAACGAGCACGCATGGCACGCGTCGCAGTCGTTGCCCAGAACCTCCGTGAGAGCCGAGCCCGCAAGAACCTCTCCCAGCGAAAAGTCCTCGATTTGTTCAAGCCGGTGACGGCGAATCCGGACGCGCGTTTCAGAGCGGGGTATGCGATGGGTGAACCAGCCGATTGCACCGAACCGATGCCGACGCGCCTGCCGCCACTGTCCGGTGGCAATTGCAAGCGAAACAGATAGGCGAGAAGCCAGCAGCCGAGACCGGTCTGACCGCGAACCATGCCGGCCTACCACTTCTGAGCGCGCGGGACCCGCGCATCCACCCGCAGGGTAGTTGGGTCAAACGGCACGGCGCAGGCACAGCGCAGAGCCTCCCGAGAATACGGACGACCTCGATGCTCCTTCCCAGGCAGGTCAACTGCGGCGCCGGCCTCATGGCCGCTGTTTCTGGCGGCGCAAGCGGCTTCGTCATCCGGCACTGACCGCCAGAAATGTGTCCGCGCCCCTTCAGGGGTGGTCCCTCTCTTCTCGCCGACGACGCGGGACTGCCAGCTTACGAAATGGTTGGGCAACGGGAGGATTGAGCCCTTGGAGCAGCGAATCCGGTACTGTTCCGGGCACGGCGGGCGGATGATCGCCTATGCCGTCGCCGGAGCGGGGCCGCCGCTGGTGTGCCCCGCCTGGTGGGTTAGCCATGTCGAGCACGACTGGGAGCGCCCTCGGTTCCGCGGCTTCTTCGCCGCGCTCGGGTCTCGACACACCGTCGTGCGGTATGACCGTGTGGGCGCGGGGCTCAGCGACCGCGAGCGGTGCGACTTCACCCTCGAAGCGGAGTTGGCCGACCTCGACGCGGTCGTGCGCCACTTACGGCTCGACCGGCTCGCCTTGCTCGCGCAGTCGTGCGGCGCGCCCACCGGGATCGCCTACGCCGCGCGCCATCCCGACGCGGTCACGCACCTAGTGCTCTGCGGCGGGTACGTGAACGGAGGAGCGCTCGCCTCCCCCGACATGAAGGCGGCGCTCATAGCCCTCGTCCGGGCGAGCTGGGGCGTCGGCGCCAAGGCGCTCGCGGACATTTTCGCGCCTGGGATCTCGGTCGAGGAGGCGAACGACCTCGCGGCCGAGCAACTGGCCTCAGCCACGGCCGAGATGGCGGCCCGTCTCCTCCAGCTCACGTATGACCTCGACGCCCGGGAGGACGCGCCGAAGGTGCGGTGTCCGACGGTCGTGCTCCACCGCGCCCGGGACCGCGCCGTCCCCTTCGAGGCCGGGCGGCAGGCCGCAGCGGTCATTCCGTCAGCCGAGCTCGTCCCGCTCGATGGCAACGCGCACATCCCATGGTACGGCGACGCCCGGCCCACTATCGACGCCGTGCTGCGGTTCCTCGGCGGCGCCTCACCCGGCGTCGCTCCGGACGACGGCGCGGCCTTTCTCCGCCGCGGCGATGTCTGGGAAATCGTATACGCGCGGAGGACAGTTCTCGTGAAGGACTCGAAGGGTCTTCGGGACCTCGCCGTGCTGCTCGCGAGTCCGGGGGAGGAGGTGGAGGCTGCGCGGCTCGCGGTAGGCTGCTTGCTCGGGGCTCGCGCCGGGGCCGATCCGGTGCTCGACCGCACCGCGCTCAAGGGCTGCCGGAGGCGCCTGGCCGAGCTCGACCGCCTCGTCGACGAGGCCGATGCAAACCACGACGCCGGGCGGGTTGACGCGCTCGGTGCCGAACGGGAAGCGGTCCTCCGGGAGGTACGCGCCGCGACCGGCCTCGGCGGACGCTCGCGCCGCCTGGGAGACACGGGCGAGCGCGGCCGCAAGGCCGTGAGCGGCCGGATTCGCCGGGCGATCGCCGGGCTCCGCGCTGTCCACCCGGAGCTGGCCGATCACTTGGAGCGGTCAGTCGCGACCGGGCTGCGCTGCGCGTATGCACCTCGCCCGCCGCTCGCCTGGCGGACCTGACGCCAG
>DATLJU010000163.1:0-3545 GCA_035538735.1 Anaeromyxobacteraceae bacterium
CCCCTCTCCCCAGCCCTCTCCCCGCTGCCGCGGGGCGAGGGAGCAAACACGAAGCGGGCTCCGTGTGATCTTCCCTCTCCCCCGGAGGGGGAGAGGGGCAGGGAGAGGAGGCGGCGCGCCGTGATCATCGCTTCGGCTCCCAGATCGTCTCCTGCACTCCCGCGCGCCGGTTGGCGGCGCGGGCGGCGACGAAGAGGAAGTCCGAGAGCCGGTTGAGGTAGGCGAGCACCTCGGCCTCGACGGGCTCGTGGTGATGGAGCGACACCACGCGGCGCTCGGCGCGGCGGCACACCGCGCGCGCGAGGTGGAGGTCGGCCGCGAGCGACACTCCCCCGGGCAGGATGAAGTGGCGCAGCGGCGGCAGCTCCCCCTCGAGCCGGTCGATGGCCGCCTCTAGGGCGGCGATCCAGGAGGGATCGACCGCGGGGAGGATGGCGCGCGCCTTCACGGCGGAGGGCGGCGTGGCGAGCGCCGCACCAATCGTGAAGAGCTGATCCTGGGCGGCGGCGAGGAGCGCGCCGAGGTCCGCGTCCGCCCCGCGCGCCCGCGCGACGCCGAGCGCCGCGTTGAGCTCGTCCACCGCTCCGTACGCCTCCACGCGCGCGTCGTCCTTCGCCACGCGCGGGCCCCCGAACAGGCCCGTATCTCCGGCGTCGCCCGTCTTCGTGTAGATTTTCATCCCACTGCGAGGTAACACCGCCGCTCCGCCGCCCGCAAGGGCGGCTCGATGCGCCATGATCCCCTTCACGGAGAGCGAGCTGGCAGAGGTGGGTCGTGAGGCGGCCCGCGCGGCCTGGGCGCACGGCCTGACCGTGCTGCGCGACGGCGCCTTCGTCCCCATCCCGGTCGTCGCCGAGCCGGCCGTCTACCCGCGCGCCGCGCTCGAGGCGCTCGCCGCCGAGGCGCGCGCGATCCTCTCGGGTTCGGTGAAGCTAGCGCGGGCGCTCCTCGCCGCCGGCGACGGGCGCGACCGGGCCGCGCTGTTCGGGCCCTTCGAGGGGCTGGAGCGCGAGGCCATGGAGCGCCTCCTCGAAGAGGCGCCCTGCGCGGCGATCATGGCGCGGGTCGACTTCCTGCCGGTCGAGGGCGGCGGACCGCCGCGCGCGCTCGAGCTCAACGCCACCATCCCGGCGATGAGCGGCTACTCCGATCTCGCCGCGCACGCCTGGCTCCGGGCCGCGGCGCGTGCGCGAGGCCTCCCCCCGCGCGTGGGCGAGGACCTCGTCGCCGCCGCCGGCTCCAACATGGAGAACCTGCGGGCGGCGCTGTGCGCCTTCTACGAGGCGCGCGGCGGGACTCGGGCGCGGCCCTCCATCGCGGTCGTCTCGCGGCCGGCCGACTCGCAGACCGGCGAGCTGCGCCGCATCGTCGAACACCTCCGGCAGATGGGGCACGACGCGGAGCACCTCACCCCCGACGCGTGCGACCCGCGCCGCTGGGACGTCCTCTACCGCCACGTCTGGGCGCACAACACGCCCCCCGAAGCGCCCTTCGCCGAGGCGCTGCGTCACCCGGCTCGCTTCGTCCTCGCCAACCCGGTGAACGGGCTGCTCGAGGCGAAGGCGCTCTTCGCGCGCCTCTCGGAGGCGGGCGACGACCGCGCCCTCGCGGATCGCGCCGGGCTCGACGACGCCGAGCGCGCGGCGGCGGCGCGGCTGCCGTTCACGCGGCGGCTGGACGCGGGCCTCGCGCCGCGGCTCCTCGCGGAGCGGGAGCGGTGGGTGCTCAAGCGGAGCTGGGACTACGGCGGCAAGAGCGTGCACCTGGGCGCGGTGATGACCGAGGAGGCGTGGCGCGCCGCGGTCGAGGCGGCGCTCCGCGACGAGCGCGGCGGCGGCTTCATCGCCCAGGAGCGCGTGGTCACCGGCCACGCCCCCGCGACGCGCGTCACGCCCGACGCCGTCGAGCGCGCGCCGCTCTACCGCGACGTCTCGACCTACTGCGGCCTCGGCCTCTCGGCGCCCAACGGAAGCGTCGTCCGCGCCGCCGCGTCGCCGGTGGTGAACATCCTCGGTGGCGGTGGCATCGCGCCCGTGGTGACGGAGGACGTGCTGTCCCGGCTGGCGTAGAAGGGACGAGGCTGGGCAGAAGGCGTCGACTCGCTCCGCCATCTGCTATCTTCAGCGCGTGCGCCGCCTCACGCCGCTCCTACCGTTTGGCGTGCTGCTTCTCCTCCTCGGGCTGTGGGCCACACAAGCCAGCCGCCTGGTGCCGTCGAAGGACTGGCGACTCTATTACGACACCGCGTCACTGGCTCTCGCGGGTCGGTTGCATGAGATCTATCCCGGGATCACGCCGGGTCTGCCGTTCTTCTATCCGCCGTTCTTCATCTGGCACGTCATCCCGCTCGGATACGTACCGCGCGAGATGGCGTACGGCTGCGTCGTCACCGCGATGTCTCTCGCGTTGGTCGTCAGTTTGTTTGCGCTGCGTAGGGCGCTGGACGTCCACCGGCGACCCATCGAGAACTGGATCTGGTTCGTCCTGTCGTCCGCCGGCTGCACCTGGATGTTCGTCACAGGGCACATCAGTGCCTGGTACTTGATGCTGCTCGCGGTCGCGCTCTGGTTGTGGGCTCTCGATCTTCCCACCCACGGGGGCCTCGCGCTGAGCCTCGCGCTGACCAAGCCTCACTACGGGCTCGCCGTCTTGCTCTGCGTGGCGCTCGCTGGGAACTGGCGGATGGTGAGGGGAGCGGTCATCGGAGGTGCGCTGCTTGGGGTGAGCTCTTATCCGCTGGGTTGGAGCACCTGGAAGTCGTGGCTCGCGCAGATCGGCGCGGCGAGTCACGCAGCCGCGGACGGCGCGACTGCTTGGAAGCAGATCACGGTACGGGGCTTCTGGACCGCGTATCTCGGGAGCGCCGATGGGCGGGTGACCGCGTCATGGGTCGCGACGGCGGTGCCCCTCGCCCTCCTGGCATCGTGGGCCGCATGGCGGTCGAGGCACAGTCCCGATCGGTTGCCGCGCGTCGTCGGGCTGGGTGTGCTCATGGCGCTGGCGTGCGGACCCTACGCTTTTCACTACGACGGGTTGCTGCTCGCGGTCCCGGGGCTCGTCTGGTATCTGCGGCCGGAGAGCTACCGCGTGGCGTGGGTACGCGCAGGCTGTGGCGTGATGATCGTGACGACGTACGTTCTGCAGCACCTCGGCGCGTGGATTGTGCAGGGTGGCTACCCTCTGACCGGACTCGCCATCGCCGGATGGCTCGTGCTCGAAGCCCTCGATCTGTCGCGTTCCGGTACCGCAGGCGGCGGCATCGCGCCCGTGGTGGCGGACGACGTGCTCGCGCGCCTCGCCTGATCCCTGGGACGACCCGGCGGCGGCGACAAGCCCCCGCCCTACGGGCATCGGAGTGCGGGTGAGGAATGGTGCGCAAAGGTGGTCGAGCGCGTGACGCCCTTCCGCGCAGCTCACGAGTCACCAGGTCGGAGGGTGCCGGCGCCTTCGCCGTGCTGGTAGATTTCCGTCTCGGTGACCGCGGCGCGCGTCCTCGTCGTCGAAGACTCACGTACCCAGGCCGCGTGGCTGGCGGAGGTCCTCTC
>DATLJU010000164.1:0-11580 GCA_035538735.1 Anaeromyxobacteraceae bacterium
CGACAAGCGGTCGATCGTGAACCAGCGCGAGGTGGGCGTCGACACGATGAGCTTCGGGCAGGCGCTGAAGAGCGCGCTGCGGCAAGACCCGGACGTCATCCTGGTCGGCGAGATGCGCGACCTCGAGACGATCGAGACCGCGCTCACCGCGGCCGAGACCGGCCACCTCGTCATGTCGACCCTCCACACGCTCGACGCGACCGAGACCATCAACCGCATCATCTCCGCGTTCCCGCCCTACCAGCAGAAGCAGGTCCGGCTCCAGCTCAGCTCCGTGCTGAAGGGCGTCGTGAGCCAGCGGCTCGTGCCGCGCGCGGATGGCAAGGGGCGCGTCCCCGCCACCGAGGTCCTCCTCGCCACCGCCCGAGTCCGCGAGCTCATCGAGGACAAGGACCGGACGAAGGAGATCCCCGACGCGATCGCGCAGGGCAACGTCTCCTACGGCATGCAGACGTTCGACCAGTCGCTCATGTGGCTGCTGAAGTCGGGCATGATCACGTACGAGGAGGCGCTGCGGCAGGCCACCAACGCCGACGACTTCGCGCTCCGCGTCTCGGGCATCTCCGGCACGAGTGACTCGAAGTGGGACGGCTTCGAAGGCCGCGCCGAGGCGGTCCCGCCCGCGCGACCTGGCGCCGCGCCCACGGCTGCCGCGACTCCGAGCGCGGCGGCGCGTCCCGCGACGACGCCACCGCCGAGGAGGCCGCCCGTCCTCACCGCGCCCGCCGTCGCCGCGCCCGCCGAGGACGATTTCCAGATCGAGCGGTTCTGACGTGAACGGAAGGTCGGGGTCGGGGCCGGACTCGCGTTCGCGTTCGCGTTCGCGGTCGAGGTCGAGGTCGGCGTCGGGGTCGGGGTCGGGGTCGCGCTCGCGGTCAGGGTCACAGTCGCCGTCGGCCTCCCCCCTCGACGACGCCAAGGCGCTCGCGCTCCGCGTCCTCGCCTTTCACGCGCGCACCCAGGCGCAGCTCAGGGCGCGGCTCTCCCGGGCCGGGTTCGAGGCCCAGGCGGACGAGGTCCTCGGCTGGGCGCGGCGGCTCGGGTACCTCGACGACGCCGCGTACGCGCGAGCCAGGGCGCGGGCGCTGCTCGCGTCCCAGGGGCTCGGCCCGCGGCGGGCCGAAGAGCGGCTCCGCGCCGCCGGGATCGACGCCGCTCGGGCCCGGGCCGCGGTGGCCGAGGCGGCCGAGGAGCGTACGGAGGGGCGGCGCGAGGGCGAGCCCGCCGAGCTCGCGTTGTGCCGCGAGGCGCTCGCGCGGAAGCTGCGCGGGCGCGAGCTGGCGCGGATGGACGATCGGGAACGGGCGCGGCTCGCCCGGTTCCTGCTCGGCCGCGGCTACTCATCCTCCGCGGTGGCCCGCCTCGTCCCGCTCCGCTGGGACGACGAGGCCTGACGGGCGCGCGCGCCGCCTGCGCCGCCGCCGTTTTTCGGCTATCTTCCGCGCTCCATGCACGTGACCCCCTCGTGGCGGCGAACGATCGCTCTCCTTCTGCTCGCCCTCGGGGCGTGCGCGCACGGCGCGTTCGGAGGCGACGGGAAGTACGGCAAGAACGCCGAGGAGGACTACCGCGCCGGGATGGAGGAGCTGCGGACCCACAACTACGTCGAGGCGGCGCGGTACTTCGAGCACGTGAAGACGAAGTACCCGTTCTCGAAGTACGCGGCGCTGGCCGAGCTCAGGCTCGCCGACGCGAAGTTCGATCAGGACCACATGATCGAGGCGGCCGACGCGTACCAGCAGTTCGTGAAGCTGCACCCGAACCACGAGGAGGCGGACTACGCCGCCTACCGCGCCGGCCTCGCTCACTGGAAGGAAGGCCCGAGCGACTTCTTTCTCTTCCCGCCGCCAGCGGAGAAGGACCTCACCCAGGTGCGGGACGCGGCGAAGGAGCTCGCGAGCTTCGTCCAGAAGTACCCCACCTCGAAGTACCGCCCGGAGGCGGAGAAGCTGCTGGAGCGCGCGCGCGGGCTCCTCGCCGACCACGAGTGGTTCGTGGCCGAGTACTACGCGAAGCGCGGGCACTGGACGGGGGCGGCCGGCCGGCTCGAGGGGCTCGTGCGCGACTACCCCGGCTCGCCGCGCGAGCCCGAGGCGCTCTACGCGCTCGCGCAAGCCTACCTCAAGGTGGACGAGAAATTCCGGGCGCAGCAGGCGCTGCAGCAGCTCATCGTGAAGCACCCGCAGGACCCGCGGCGGGCGGAGGCGGAGAAGCTCCTTGCCTCGCTCCGGTAGCTCCGGGCCGGCCGCGCGGCGCGGTCGCACGACGGGCGATCTGTCGCGCATCGGCGTCTCGAGTCGGCGCGAGCGCGGCTACCGCACCGGCGCGCCCTACCTCGTGCCGGCCGCGCTGGCGCTCGCGGCGGCGGTCGCGGCGTGGCTCTCCTGGGGCCGGCTCGCCTCCTTCGGCGCGTCGTTCGAGACGCCCGAGACGCAGATCCGGCAGGCGTTGGCGGGACAGGATCGGGCGCACCTCGACGACGTCTACGGGTTCCACGCCGGCGGCACGGTGGAGCTCTACTCGACGCGGTACGAGGACGTGGTGCCGCTCGTGGAGCGCGGCAGGGCCACGGTGGTGGCCATGCTCACCGCCGAGGGGCGGGTCGTGTGGCGCGACGAGTCGGCCAAGCTCGCCTACCTCGGACGCGAGCGCTTCCACATGCGGCCCTGCGCCATCGCCCGCTGGTGCGGGGAGGGGGACCAGTTCGAGCGGCTGCGGGGCGTGCTGCTCGTCCTGTTCCGCCAGCGCGACGCCGTCGAACGGAGAGACCTCGACGCGTACGGGCGGCTCCTGGCCCCCGACTACCGCGACCGCGGCGAGGATCGTGGCGCCGCCCTGGCGCGGCTCGCCGGCGAGCTCGCCGCGCCGGCCCCGCGGGCGCGCGTCTCGGCGTGGCAGATCCGTGTCGAGCGGGACCACGCCGAGGTTGGCGAGGACCTCGAGGTGGCGACGGCCGGCGGGCCGCCTCGGACCGAGCGGCGCGTCTACCGCCTGGCGCGCGAGGGCGAGCGTTGGATGCTGGTGGGCGGAGTGTAGGTGCCGCTGCGCGGGCCCGACGGACTTCGACCGGCGATCGGCCTGGAGTACACTCCCGGCCGAATGACCGAGCTCGACGACGCCCTCAAGCAGGCCCTCACGCTCGGCCGCGTGTACTACCTCAAGAAGGATTACGCGCGGGCCGAGCCGTACCTGGCGCAGGTGGTGGAGCAGCACCAGTCGTTCGCCGACGTCTACAACATGCTGGGCGTCGTCTACCACGACCAGGGCCACTACGAGCGGGCGCAGCGGGCCTTCGAGGCCGCGCTCCGCATCAACCCCGGCTACACCGACGCCGCGCTCAACCTGGCGGTCCTCTACAACGACACCGGCAAGTACCAGGCGGCACGCGACACCTACCGTCAGGCGCTCGACCACTCCGGCGCCGTCCCGGGCCAGCTCGATCGGTTCGTGAAGGGCAAGCTCGCCAACATGTACGCGGACCTGGGCGACGTCTGGCTGTCAGCCGGGCTCTACCCGGAGGCCGTGCGCGAGTACCAGCGTGCGCTCGAGCTCTGCCCGACCTTCGTCGACATCCGCGCGAAGCTGGCGAACGCCCATCGCGACTCGGGCGAGCGCGACCTCGCCATCGCGGAGTACGAGGAGATCGTCCGGCAGAACCCCGGCTACCTGCCCGCGCGGATCTCGCTCGGGCTCGCGCTGCAGGCGGCCGGGCGCCGCGACGAGGCGGTCCTCCACTGGCGGGCGGTGCTCGAGGTGTCACCGGGCAATCGCAGCGCCGAGATGTACCTCAAGCTGGCGGGCGCCGACGGCGGCGAGGGTCGCTCCTCCTGATGGCCTCACGGCGACCGTTCGCGCTGCGCTTCCTCTCCGGCCGCTTCCAGGGGGGCGTGGTCCCGATCGATCCCAGCCGGCCCATGCTCCTCGGGCGACAGCAGGGCTCGGACCTGCTGCTGCCGGAGGAGCTCGTCTCGCGCCGCCACGCCCGCCTCGCCTACGAGGGGGACGATCTCGTGCTCGAGGATCTCGGCTCGACGAACGGGACGTACCTGAACGGCGTGCGGGTCACCCGCGCCCGCGTCTCGGAGGGCGACCGCATCCTCGTGGGGCAGTCGATCCTGAAGGTCGTGTCTCGCGACGCCGTCCCGGCGCCGAGCCCCGACGAGGTGAGGGCCGGCCTCGAGCGCGCCTCGGTGACGGCCGAACCGCGTCGCGCCGCCGCCATGCAGGGGCGCATCGAGGAGGTGCCGTTGCCCGACCTCCTGCAGCTGTTCGGCACCTCGCGCAAGACCGGGGTGCTCGTCGTCCAGGGCACGGGGCACGCGGCCGAGCTGCGCCTCGACAAGGGGCGGGTGGTCGGCTGCGTCATCGACGGTCGGGAGGAGCTCGCGCCGGAGAAGAGCTTCTACCGGCTCCTGAGCTGGAAGAGCGGCCACTTCGAGCTGAAGCCCGCCGGGCCGGCGGCTCCCGGCCAGCGGCCCATCTCCGAGTCCATCGAGGCGCTGCTCATGGAGGCGATGCGGCAGCACGACGAGCTGCGGCGGCTGCGCGAGGTCCTCCCGGCGCGGCTCGCGGTGGCCGGCGCGAGCGAGGGGCTCGACCCCGCCGACGGGGCGCTGCTCGTCCTCGCGGCCCAGCACGGCACGCTGGAGGGCGTCCTCGACGCCGCGCAGCTCCCGGATGTGGCCGTCGCCGAGCGGCTCGAGAAGCTCGTCCAGCGCGGGCTCCTCGTCGCGGCGGGCTAGTGCCGCTCCGCAGAAGCGAAGAGCCAGTTCACTGTAGGTCTGCTCCGCGGCACTTCGCGGGGAAGGCTCCGGGCCTTGCAAGAAAGCCGCAAGCCCCGGGCCCTCCCCGCGGGCCCTACCGGGGGAGGCGGAGCGCCGCCTCCCCCGAACCCCCACCCGCGTGGCGCGCGCATCATGGGCTCATCTTCTCTGACGCGCGCCACTGGCGTTCGATTTGCCGCGGCGCAGGCGCGCGGCTAGGGTTCCATCCATGTCGGGCGACGATCAGGTGCGGCTCACGGCGCTGAGCCACGGCGCGGGTTGAGCCTGCAAGATCCGCCCGGCGGATCTGGCGCAGGTGCTGCGCCGCCTCCCCAGGACCCACGACCCGCGCGCGCTCGTCGGGCACGAGACGAGCGACGACGCCGCCGTCTACCAGCTCTCGCCCACCGAGGCGGTGGTCGAGACGGTCGACTTCTTCACGCCGGTCGTCGACGATCCGTTCCTGTTTGGCCGGATCGCCGCGGCCAACGCGTTCTCGGACATCTGGGCCATGGGGGCGCGGCCGCTGTTCGCGCTCAACCTGGTCGGGTTCCCCGTGGCGAAGCTCCCGATGGAGACGATGGGCGAGATCCTGCGCGGCGGCGCCGACGCCGCGGCCGAGGCGGGCGCTCCCATCCTGGGTGGCCACAGCATCGACGACCCCGAGCCGAAGTACGGCCTCGCGGTGACCGGGCTCGTGCACCCCGACCACATCCTGCGCAACGTGGGCGCGCGCCCGGGGGACAGGCTCCTGCTCACGAAGCCGCTCGGCTCCGGGATCGTGACCACGGCCATCAAGCGCGGCGTCGCCGAGCCCGCCGTCGTCGACCGCGCGGTGGCCGTGATGAGCGCCCTGAACCGCGCCGCCGGAGAGGCCCTCGCCGCGAGCGGCGCCGTCCACGCGCTCACGGACATCACGGGGTTCGGGCTGCTCGGGCACGCCCTCGAGATGGCGCAGGGCTCGGGGGTCACGCTGCGCCTCGACGCGCGCGCGGTCCCGATCCTGGAGGGTGTGCGGGCGCTGGCGGAGAAGGACGTGGCACCCGGCGGATCGCGCGCCAACCTGGCGTGGGTCTCGCCCCACGTCCGCTTCGATCCCGCCGCCGACGGTCCGCTCCGCCTCATGCTCGCGGACGCCCAGACGAACGGCGGCCTCTTCGCGGCCGTCGCGCCGGAGCGGCTGGATTCTCTCCTCGCCTCCCTCCAGCAGGCGGGCGTGCAGGCGGCGCTGGTGGGGGAGTGCGCGCCGGCGTCCGATGTCCGGATCGAGGTCGTGGCGAGCTAGAATGCGCGCGTGCTCCACGCGCTCCTCGCCCTGGCGCTCGCCGCGACCGCGCCCGAACCGGGCCACCCCGCTGCGGAGCCTGCCTTCGTGGCGGTGGTCGACCCCGGACACGGCGGCGAGAAGGACGGCGCGATCGGGCCCGCGGCGCTGCGCGAGAAGGATCTGACGCTCCAGATCGCACGCCGGGTGGCGGCGCGGCTGAAGGCGCAGGGGGGAGACGCGCTCCTCACCCGGGACGCGGACCGCTCCGTCCCGCTGGCTGCCCGCGCCGCGCTCGCCAACGCGCGGAAGGCCGATCTCTTCGTCTCCATCCACCTCAATGCCATGCCTGGTCCGGCGCGCGGCCACGCCCACGGGATCGAGACCTACTTCCTGTCGGCCGACGCGAGCGATGCCTCGGCGACGGCGGTGGCGGCGCGCGAGAACGCGGACCGCCTCGCCGGCGAGCCCGAGCACGATCCGGGCGACCCGGTCTCCGGGATCCTGCAGGACCTCGCCGACAAGGAGGCCCTGTCCGAGAGCTCGCGCCTCGCCTACGCCGTCCACGAGCGGCTGGTCCACCGCGTCGGCGCCGAGGACCGCGGCGTCAAGCAGGCGCCGTTCTACGTGCTGGCGGGGGCGCGGATGCCGGCGGTGCTGCTCGAGGTGGGCTTCATCTCGAACGCCGCCGAGGCGCGCCGGCTCGCCACGCCCGCGTACCAGGAGGAGGTGGCGCGCGCGATCGCGGACGGGATCGCGGCGTGGAGATCGGCGGTCGTAGCGAGGTGACCACGTCGCGGTCGAGGTCGCTAGCTCCCCCGCCTTCTCACCATTAAGATGCCCGCCCTCATGACCTCCCGAACGAACGGCCGCGGCGACCTCGACCTCCGCGCGCTCTCCCTCGAAACCGGCGCCTCGAAGCACGCCGAGGGCTCCTGCCTCATCCGCTGCGGCGACACGCAGGTGCTCTGCCTGGCGTCGGTCGAGGACCGGGTCCCGCCGCACGTGTACGGGACCGGCGCCGGCTGGGTCACCGCCGAGTACGGCATGCTGCCGCGCTCCACCCACGATCGGATGGCGCGCGAGGCGGCCAAGGGCAAGCAGGGTGGGCGCACCCTCGAGATCCAGCGCCTCATCGGTCGAGCGCTGCGCGCCGCGATCGACCTCCGCGAGCTCGGGCCGCGGACCATCACGGTCGACTGCGACGTCATCCAGGCCGACGGTGGGACCCGCACCGCCGCCATCACCGGCGGATTCGTGGCGCTCGCGCTGGCGGTGAAGTCGCTGAAGGCGTCGCGAAAGATCGGCACCTCGCCGGTGAAGCGCCACGTGGCCGCGGTCTCCGTCGGGATCCTCGACGGCGCGGTCCGGCTCGACCTCGACTACGGGGAGGACTCGACCGCCGAGGTGGACATGAACGTCGTCGCCACGGGGGAGGGGGAGCTGGTCGAGGTGCAGGGGACCGCCGAGGGCAAGGCGTTCCGCCGCGAGCAGCTCGACCGGATGATCGACGCCGCGCTCATCGGGATCGGGCGCCTCCAGGAGGCGCAGGCGCGGGCGCTCGAAGGGACGAGGTCGTAGTGGAGGTCTTCTTCGCGACCACGAACGCGGGGAAGCTGCGCGAGCTCCGGCGGATGGTGGAGGGCCTGCCGGTGCGCGTGCTCTCGCCGGAGGACCTCGGCCGGCCGCTGCCGGAGGTGGTGGAGGACGGCCGGACCTTTCGCGAGAACGCCGAGAAGAAGGCGACCGCGTACGCGCGCTTCTCGGGCGCGCACGCGCTCGCCGACGACTCCGGGCTCTGCGTCGACGCGCTCGGCGGCGCGCCCGGCGTGTACTCCGCGCGGTGGTCCGAGGTCGAGGACGGCTTCGCCAGCCCCGCCTGCGCGCTGCCACGCGTGGCGGACCGCGAGCTCGGCCCCGAGCTCGCCCGCGCCACGCGGGACGAAGCCAACAACGACAAGCTGCTCGCGGCTCTCGAGGGGAAGGAAGGGCCGGTGCGCGACGCGGCGTACGTGGCGGTGCTGGCGCTCGCGGCGCCGGACGGGAGCATCCTCGCCGCGGTCGAGGGTACCTGCCGGGGCCGTATCGGCCACGTGCGGCTGGGCAAGAACGGGTTCGGGTACGACCCGCTCTTCCTGCCGGCCGCGGAGCTGGACCTGCTCCGCGCGCCGCGTGCAGCCGGGCGCCCGCCGCGCACGATGGCCGAGCTCGACCCCGCCGAGAAGGACGCGCTGTCGCACCGCGGCGCCGCGTTTCGCGCCCTGCGGCCCATCCTGGAGCAGCTCGCCCGTTGAGCCCGCGAAGGAATCCCCTCCCATCGCCGAGTCGAGCGATCCGCGTCGCATCGCGTCGTTGCTCCTCCCTCACATAGCCTCCGGCTATGCTCGGTCGTCGCGCCGAGCCGGGCACCCGCGCCGCGCTTCGATCCTGCGCGGCGTGGGTGTCGCGGCTCGCTCGCCTGGCTCGGTCCGGGGATTCCTTCACAGGCTCTTTGACAAAAAAAGCCGTTGAGGCTAGTTACAGCGCTCTTGGTTGGGCGGCTGGGGCAGCCGCGACTTTCGGGGCGTAGCGCAGCCTGGTAGCGCGCCTGCCTTGGGCGCAGGAGGTCGCGGGTCCGAATCCCGCCGCCCCGACTCTTTGACAACAAGGTGGATGGTGGCGTTTCCGGACGGGTCTGTGCGCCCGTAGCTCAGTTGGATAGAGCGTCGGCCTTCGAAGCCGCAGGTCGGGGGTTCGATTCCCTCCGGGCGCGCCAGTTTCTTGGTTTACGGTGAGTATAGCTCAATCGGTAGAGCACTGGACTGTGGATCCGGGGGTTAAGGGTTCGAGCCCCTTCACTCACCCCAACTTTTCATCGCCGTCCCACTTTGTGCGCATTCTTGTGCGCCCGTAGCTCAGTCGGATAGAGCGTCGGCCTTCGAAGCCGCAGGTCGGGGGTTCGATTCCCTCCGGGCGCGCTCCTGCCCGAGCCGTTCCACTCCGCGCCCGCGCGGGCGCGGCACGGCGCCCATTCGTCGTAGGGCGGGGGCTTGTCCCCCGCCGCAAGGTTGCTGGTTCGTCATCGCGCAGGACCCGTTGACACGGCGGAGTGCTCGTTGTAGATCGGCGGCCCTTCGCGAGTACGGGCGCATAGCTCAACTGGCAGAGCAATGGACTCTTAATCCATAGGTTGAAGGTTCGATTCCTTCTGCGCTCACTGAAGAAGAACGGGGACCCGGCGACGGGTCCCCGTTTTGTTTTCGCGAGCGGCGGGACCGCGGCTACTGGCCGTCGTCCTTCTTGCCGCCCTCGATGACCTGGAAGCGGGGACGGCGGCGCGGCGGCGGGCGCAGCACGCCGGCGAGGACGGCGGCCCAGGGCAGCGCGCATTCGCAGCGGAGGCCACGGAAGGTGAGCGTGCAGCGCAGCCCCCACTCGTCCATCAGCAGCTCCGGCGTGTCGCGGCCGACCACGAGGTTCAGCCTGACGAGCTGCTCGTCGCCGAGGTATTCGGGCAGCTCCACGGCGGGCACGGCCGGATTCACGATGACCGACTCGACCGCTTCCGCGGCCTGGCAGGCGGCGAGCATGTCGCCGTAACGCCGCTGCAACGAGAACAGCTGGAGCGCGCCCTCCGACCAGCCGGGACAGGTCGGCGGGCAGGCGGCCTCGGGGGGGTGCTGGTGCTGGGCGTCCACGGGCCATCCTTTACTACGGTTTCGAGGCGTGTTTCACGGAAGCGTCGGCGTGGTACACGGAGATGTGAGCGGGGATCACGAGGGGGCCGCGGCTCCTTGGCGAACCCCTCTCCAGAATGTGGGGCGGGTGGCGGAACGGTAGACGCGCCGGACTTAGGATCCGGTGCCGCGAGGCGTGAGGGTTCGAGTCCCTCCCCGCCCATTTCCCTTGACCGGACGCGGTCGTGCACGTACCTACCGGTCCCTCCTTTCCCACCCCAGTCGCGAGAACGAAGCCATGAAGATCGAGGTCGAAACCGTCTCCCCCGTGGAGAAGAAGGTCACCGTCGAGGTCGACCCGGAGCGCGTCGCGCAGGAGCTCGACCGCGCCTACGCCGCGCTCGGCCGGCGCGTGAAGCTGCGCGGGTTCCGGGCGGGGAAGGCGCCTCGCAAGGTGCTGGAGCGGAACTTCCGCGACGAGGTGGAGCGCGACGTCGTCGAGAAGCTCGTCAGCGCCACCTTCTCCGACGCGGTCCGGGAGCACGCCCTCGAGGCGGTGGCGCCGCCGCGGGTCGACGTGGCCGAGCAGGGCCTGCAGGCGGCCCAGCCGTTCCGCTTCACGGCTCGCGTCGAGGTGAAGCCGAAGCTCGAGCCCAAGGATTACCGGAAGCTCGAGGTGACGCGCAGGCAAGTCGAGGTGACCGATCAGATGGTGTCGGACGAGCTCGGCAAGCTGCAGGAGAGCCTCGCGCAGCTCGTGCCCGTCGAGGGTCGCTTCGAGGCGCAGGCTGGCGACTACGGCACGATCGACTTCGAGGGGACCATCGATGGGCAGCCGTTCGAGGGGAACCGCGCCGAGGGGGTCACCGCCCGCGTCGAGCAGGGGGAGTTCCTGGACGGCTACCTGACCCAGCTGGCCGGGAAGAAGCTCGGCGACAAGCTCGAGCTCGACCAGTCGTTCCCGGCCGACTACCGCGTCCCGCAGCTCCGCGGCAAGACCGCCCACTTCGTGGTGACGCTGAAGGGGCTCAAGATCCGCCAGCTCCCCAGCCTGGACGACGAGCTGGCGAAGGACGCCGGCATCGAGGGCGCCGACACGCTCGAGAAGGTCCGCGGGCGCATCCGCCAGGACCTCGAGAAGCGCGAGAAGCGCCGCTCCGAGTCGGAGCTGAAGGACGCGCTCGTCAAGGCGGCGCTGGCGAAGAACGACTTCGAGGTGCCGCCGGCGCTCGTGGAGCGGGCCATCGACGCCATGATCCAGGGCGCGGCCGATCGCTTCGCGCGCCAGGGCCTCGACTTCCGGCAGATGGGGCTCGACCTGCCCCGCATCCGGGCCGACCTGCGCGAGCAGGCGCTGCTGCAGGTGAAGGGCGCGCTGCTGCTCGAGGCGATCGCGGACCTCGAGAAGATCGAGGTGGCCGAGGAGGACGTGCAGGCCGAGTTCGCACGCACCGCCACCGAGCTCAACCTGCCGATCGCGCGCGTGCAGCAGGAGCTGCGAGGGGGCGAGGCGAGGCGCGCGCTCGAGAGCCGCCTCCGCGAGGACAAGGCGCTTGCCTTCCTGACCTCCGAGGCTAACCTCAAGTAGTCGCCGCGTGTCGGCGAGGGAGAACCCATGCCCTACATCCCGATGCCCTACGTCGTGGAGCAGACGCACCGCGGGGAGCGCAGCTACGACATCTACTCGCGCCTGCTGAAGGACCGGATCGTGTTCCTCGGCACGCCCGTCGACGACGACGTGGCGAACGTCATCATCGCCCAGCTCCTGTTCCTCGAGTCCGAGGATCCGGACAAGGACATCTCGCTCTACATCAACAGCCCCGGTGGGTCGGTGACGTCGGGCCTCGCCATCTACGACACGATGCAGTACGTGAAGCCCCAGGTGTCGACCATCTGC
>DATLJU010000165.1:0-4039 GCA_035538735.1 Anaeromyxobacteraceae bacterium
CGCGCCCGCGGCGGCGAGGAGGCCGAGATCGCGGAGCTGGAGTCGTACCGCGCCCGCGGCCTCTTGGGCGCGCGGCCCGGGCCGGCGCTGCCCGGCACCCCGCCGCCGCTCACCGACGCTGAGGTTCGTCGGCTCGAGCGCGCGTTCGCCTGCCCGGAGTGCGGCGGGCGCGCGCTCGCCCGCGGCGCGCGGCTCGTGCGGCACGCCTGCCCGGGCCGATCCGCCCGCCCGGTGGCCTGGCGCGGCTACGACGGCTCGCTGGTGGAGCTCGCCTGGTGGCGGCCCCGCTCCCGCCAAAAACGGTGACGAACCGGGACCTTGCCGCGATTATCCGGCTGTGTTAAAGGAGCCATCCCCATCGGTCCGGCAGCGTCTGGGCGGCTGGGGAGTAGTTCGATAGAAGTCGCCGTAAATTCACACACTTCCCGGCGACGCGCTCCGGTGCCTGACGAGGCCGGTGGAGAGGTTTCCACGGCGGCAGGCGACGCGCGGCCAGGCGGGAAGTGGCGGACCACCAACCGGAGAAACGAGGAACCATGGAGACCCAGCAGCAGGACACGAACCCGACCCCGCCCGCTCCCGCCCCCGCGGAGGCCGCTCCCGCCGAGGGGATGGCCGCCGCCCTCCAGTCGCAGGGCAGCGCCATCACGATGAAGCAGCTGCTCGAGGCGGGCGTGCACTTCGGGCACCAGACGAAGCGCTGGAACCCGAAGATGAAGCCGTACATCTTCGGCGCCCGCAACGGCATCTACATCATCGACCTGCAGAAGACGGTCACCCTCGCCCGCAACGCCTTCCGCTTCGTCTCCGACGCGGTCGCCCGCGGCGGCTCCCTGCTCTTCGTCGGCACGAAGAAGCAGGCGCAGGACGCCATCCGCGAGGAGGCGCAGCGCGCCGGGATGTTCTTCGTCACGAACCGCTGGCTCGGCGGCACGCTCACCAACTTCAAGACGGTGAAGCAGGGCATCGAGCGGCTCAAGACGATCGAGAAGATGAGCCAGGACGGGACCTACGACCGCCTGCCCAAGAAGGAGATCGCCCAGCTCGAGCGCGAGCGCGAGAAGCTGGAGAAGAACCTGGGCGGCGTGAAGGACCTGTCGCGCCTGCCGTCCGCGCTCTTCATCATCGACACCAAGAAGGAGCACATCGCGGTGCACGAGGCGAACCGCCTCGGCATCCCGGTGGTGGCGGTCGTCGACACGAACTGCGACCCCGAGGGCATCGACTACGTCATCCCCGGCAACGACGACGCCATCCGCTCCATCCGCCTCTTCACCGGCAAGGTGGCGGAGGCGTGCATCGAGGGCAAGGCGCGCCACGGCGCCTGGGTCGCCGAGCATGGCGCCGAGGCGCGTGAACAGGAGGACCGCGACGCCGCCAGCGAGCGCGGCGACCGCCGCGATCGGCGCGACCGCGGTGGCCGCGGGCGCGACCGCGGCGAGCGGCGCCCGCCGCGCGAGGACCGCGCCGCGGCCAGCGCGCGCGTCGAGGTCGTGCGCAAGGGCGACGTGACGCCCGAGGCCCCGGCCGCTGAGGCCCCGAAGGCGTAGCCAGCCGGAGCCGGTGACAGGACTGCGGGGCGGGCTCCGGCGTGGGCTCGCCCCGTTTCACATCGCGGCGGGGGACCACCCACCGCATTCTACGGCGGGTGCCCGCCCGCCCTACTGTTCGAGGAGACGAGCGACAATGGCCGAGATCAGCGCGAACGCGGTGAAGGAGCTCCGGGAGAAGACCGGCGCCGGCATGATGGACTGCAAGAAGGCCCTCGCCGAGGCCGGCGGTGACGCTGCCAAGGCGGAGGAGCTGCTGCGCAAGAAGGGGCTGTCCGCCGCCGCCAAGAAGGCGGGCCGGGTCGCCTCCGAGGGCGCGGTCGCGAGCTACATCCACATGGGCGGCAAGATCGGCGTCCTCGTCGAGGTGAACTGCGAGACCGACTTCGTCGCGCGCACCGACGGGTTCCAGGCGCTGGTGAAGGACATCGCGATGCACATCGCGGCCGCGAATCCGCTCTACGTGAGGCGCGAGGACGTGCCGCCCGAGGTGGTCGAGAAGGAGCTCGACATCGCCCGCGCCCAGGCGCGCGAGCAGAAGAAGCCCGAGCCCATCATCGAGAAGATCGCCCAGGGCAAGGTCGACAAGTACTACAAGGACGTCGTGCTCCTCGAGCAGGCCTTCGTGAAGGACGACAAGAGGACGATGAAGGAAGTCATCACCGACGCGGTCGCCAAGATCGGCGAGAACATCCAGGTCCGCCGCTTCGCCCGCTTCGTGCTGGGCGAGGGCGTCGAGAAGAAGCAGGAGAACCTGGCCGAGGAGGTCGCGAAGGCCGCCGGCGTCTCGAATTAGCGAGGGGAGTAGCCATTCTCCTAGCCCTCTCCCCGTGCGGGGGAGAGGGCTTTTGTTTTTCCGGACGGAGCTCACCGTACGCTCGCCCTTCGACTACGGCGCTACGCGCCTACGCTCAGGGCGAACGGAATGTGCACGCTCTCGGACTCAGGGCGAACGGAATGTGCGCGCTCTCGGACTCAGGGCGAACGGGCTGAATAGGTGCAGCGCACGCCTCGCACATTCAGGGCGAACGGACTGAGTACCACCAGCGCGCGCTTCGCGCCGAGCAGCGCCCGCGCGCGCGGCGGCGCCATTGCGGAGCGCCGCGCCGAGTGACGCGTTCGCCGGAACGCGCCATGTTTACCGTGAGTGGCGGCGCGAGGACTGCCCGAAAACCGCGGCACGGCGCCGAAGGCGACGCGAACCGCGGTTTGAGTTCCGCAGCGCCGCCAAACGCGGCCCACGTTCGCGCGTTCCGGCCACGAGCACCGTGGCGGCGCGGAGCACGGGCGCCGACGCGCGCGCGGGCGCAGAGCGGCGGAGGGTACACCTGCCCCTCTCCCCAGCCCTCTCCCCGCTGGCGCGGGTGAGGGTGACGGGAACCCTCAGGCTAGCGGCGCGTCCCGACGAGGATGATCACGTACGCCGTGTTCCTGCCGAGCACAGGGTTCGAGCCGCCCGCCACGCCGACGCCCATGACCTTGGCCGGCGAGACCACGCCCGGCTCCTCCGCGAACTCGAGCGGCTCCGGCTTCGCGCCGCCGACGAGGCTCACGGTCCGGAACGTCTTGTAGAGCGGCGCCAGGATCGCGTCGGCCTCGGCCTTCGGCACGTTGCCCTTGGCCGAGGCGAGCGCGGTGGCGTACTTCTGCGCCACCTCCTCCAGCATCGGGTCGGTGGCGAGCTTCTCGGCGCGGGCGTCGGCGCGCCTGCGCTGCACCGCGTCGCGGAGCTTCACGCCGAGCGCAGGAGCGTCGACGGGCGGCTGCTCTCGGACGAGGAGCTCGGTGAGGAAGTAGATGTTCCCCAGGTCGGGGTCCTTGAGCACGGCGACGCCCACGCCCGAGTGCGTCGCCTCCGCGTTCAGCATGTTCGAGCGGTGCAGCGGGCTGTGCGCGAGCCGCCAGTGCGCCTCCTCCGGCGAGCGGGACGCCGCCGGGTTGAGCAGCACGAGAGAGCTCATCGCGTCGTTCTTCTTGAGCTGCGCGACGACGTCGAAGCTGACGTTGCTGGAGCTCGTGCGAGCCTCGTCGCGGGAGGCGGTGGAGGCGGCGCCCGCGACGTTGGCGACGCCGGCGTCCCACTGCAGCGCGGGCGCCTGGACCGCCGCGCGCTCGGCGTTCAGGAGGTCGAAGACGCGCCGCTCGCCGCCGGGCGCCTCGGCCTGCTTCGCGTCGGGCGGGATCTGCGCCGATGCCGGCAGCGCGACCCCGCACCGGACCGGGAACCGCGCCACGCTCATCACCTGGCCCTCCCGATCCCCGCCGACCTCGACCATCATCATCCCGGGGCGGTCGCCGCAGCGCAGGTCGGCGCTGAACTCGCTGCCCTCGCCCCGCGGCAGGTCGACGAGCTTCCCGGCCGGATCGCAGTAGGAGACCTTGGCCTTCGTGATACCCGCGGCGAGCTTTCCGTGAAGCGTCGCCTGACCCCCCGCCTCGAGGCGCCGCGGCAGCGGGTCGATCTCGGCGACGGCGTCGTAGATGACCGC
>DATLJU010000166.1:0-6334 GCA_035538735.1 Anaeromyxobacteraceae bacterium
TCCTGGGCGAGGACGACGTTCCGGGGCAGGGCGACCTCGTCGGCCGGCTCGTCCGCCACATCCCGGTCGTCGCGTTCACGCATGGGCCGCGCGGCTGCGAGGTGATCGCGCGCGGCCGGACGTGGAGGGTAGGGATCCATCCTGCGCGCGAGGTCGACCCCACCGGTGCCGGGGACGTCTTCTCGGCAGCCTTCTTCCTCGCGCTCGCGGGCGGGGCGGAGCCGCCGGACGCGGCCCGGCTCGGCGCCGCCGCGGCGTCCATCTGCGTCGAGGGGGTCGGCCCGGCCGCGCTCGCGCGCATCGGAGAGGCGCGGGCGCGTGCGGCCGTCGTGCCGGTCGCGGGCGAGTGACGCTCGGATGGCGGCGCCCAACCGGGAGCCTCGGGAGGCCCGCGCCGGAATTAGACGACTCTACGGTCGGTCGGTGGCGAAGCGGGGCGTTGCCGGTGACCGCTCCCGAGAGGGTTTCACAACGCTCTTCGCCTCCCAGCAGCTTCCCTTTGGCCAAATCAGGAGGCAGGCCACGTGTCCGGACCAGAACGCCCAGCTCCCGGCCAGATCTCGACCCTGCTGCGGGAGCTGGTGCATGCGCCCGAGACCGAGCTCGGTGGGGGGTGGGAGTCGGTGCTGCGGACCGGGGCGGTCATCGGCCGCTTCGAGCTGTTGCGCGAGGTTGCCCGAGGTGGATTCGGCGTCGTCTGGGAGGCGCGCGATCGCGATCTGGGGCGCACCGTTGCGTTCAAGGCTTTGCGCGGTGGAACCCGCCCGACTGTCCTCGAGCAGCGGTACCTGCTGGAGGCCGAAGCAGCCGCGCGGTGCTCACATCCCAACATCGTGACGCTCTTCGACGTGGGGCGAACACAGCACGGTCCGTACCTCGTGCTGGAGCTCCTCCAAGGGCAGACCCTGGCAGCTCGCCTGCGCCGAGGGCCGATGAGCCCGGGCGAGGCGCTGCGCATCGCGGTCGAGGTCGCGAAGGGGCTCGCCCACGCGCACGCGCAAGGCATCGTCCACCGGGACCTGACGCCCGGGAACGTGTTCCTCTGCAACGACGGCCAGGTGAAGGTGCTCGATCTCGGGATGGCCCACGTGTTCGGACGCCCGCTGGTCGAGGGCGGGACGCCGGGATACATGGCGCCGGAGCAGCGCCGGGGGGCACCGGAGGACGAACGGACCGACGTCTACGCGCTGGCAGCGGTCCTGTGCCACATGCTCGGCGGCGAGCTCCGGGAGCGGGTCGAGGAAAACGACGGGCCCGTCCACGCGCTGCCGACAGGGGCGGTGGAACCCGCCCTCGAAGCGCTCATCGGCCGGATGCTCGAGCTCGATCCCGTCGCGCGACCGCGGGACGCGGGCGAGGTCCTGGCCGCGCTCACGGCCCTCCAGCGCTCCCGAACCGACGGAAACGTCGACCGGGATGCGAACGCATTCCGAGGCAGGCCGCCTCAGGCGCGGGCGATCCGGGCGAGGCGCCGCCGGTGGCGGCGCGCCTGGCTCCTCGGTGGCGCAGGCGCGCTTCTGGTCGCCGCGTTGGCGGTCTGGCGGCTCCAGCCACGCGTCCGCGCGCCGGAGAACCCGCTTGCGAGCGCCCGCTTCGTCATGTTGACCGACTTCGACGGGATCGAGCAGGCGGCCGCGATCTCTCGCGACGGGAGGTTCGTGGCGTTTCAGTCCGATCGCGACGGGCAGATGGACGTGTGGGTGACCCAGGTTGGCACGGGGCACTTCTCGAACCTGACTCGCGGCAGCGCGCCGGAGATCGTCAACCCATCGCTTCGCACGCTCGGGTTCTCACCCGACGGGACCCTCGTCACGTATTGGGCACGTCGACGTGACGGCGGGAAACAATCCGAGATCAGCGTCTGGGCGGCGCCGCTGCTCGGCGGACACGCGCGGCCCTACCTCGACGGCATCGCCGAGTACGATTGGACCAACGATGGCGCCCGTCTCGTCTACCACACGCCCGGACCCGGAGACCCGATGTACGTGCGCGATTCCTGGCCAGTCGGAAGCGCGCCAGATCTTTTCGGCACCTCCGGGGCTGCACGGCCACTTCCTCCTCTGGTCCCCCGATCGAGCGTTCATCTACTTCGTCCAGGGTTCACCGCCGGATCACCTGGACATCTGGCGCATCAGGCCAACCGGAGGCACATCGGAGAGGCTCACCCATCACGACTCGGTCGTGACGCACCCAGTGTTCATGAACGCTCGGACGCTGCTTTACCTCGCCACCGACGCGAATGGTGCCGGTCCCTGGATCTATGGCCTCGACGTCGAGGACCGCACGACCCGACGCATCAGCTCAGGGGTCGACAGCTACACCTCCCTGGCGGCGAGCGCCGACGGCCGGCGTATCGTTGCGACGATGGCGAGCCCGAAGGGCACGCTCTGGCGCGTGCCGTGGAACGGCAGGAAGGCCGAGATGTCGGCCGCCCATCGAATCGCCCTGACCACCGGCAACGGATCGCTCCCGAGGCTGGGCCCGGATTACCTGCTCTACGTGTCTTCCAAAGGCGCCAGTGACAGCCTCTGGAAGCTACAAGGCGGCACGGCCACGGAACTGTGGAGCGCACCGGAGACACGCATCATCGGAGCGCCCGCCGTCCGGCGGGACGGACGGCGTATCGCATTCTCGGTCGACCAGAGAGGACAGACGACCCTGTACGTCGTGAACCCGGACGGCACGGACGCTCGGGTCGTGACGAGCGCGCTGAAGTTGCGAGGTGCTCCAGCCTGGACGCCGGACGGGGTGGCGATCACCGTGGCCAGCGTCGTGGACGACCTCCCACGCCTGTTCAAGGTTCCCCTCGACGGGCGCTTTCCAACGCCCTTCGTGGCCGAGCACCCGTCGATCCGGTGTGGTCGCCCCACGGCGACATCGTCGCGTTCTCGGGTGCCGACGTCGGCACGATGTTCCCGGTCAGGGCGGTGCGGGCCGACGCCAGCGCCTATCGCACGGCCTCCCTCAGGCTCACACGCGGCGCACGACATCTGTCGTTCATGCCGGACGGGCGGTCCCTCGTGATGCTGCAAGGAGAGATTGGCCACAAGAATCTCTGGGTCGTCGATCTGGACACCGGCTTCGAGCGTCAGGTGAGCGACTTCGCTCCAGACTTCGACGTGAAGGACTTCGACGTCTCTCCGGACGGTCGCGAGATCGTGCTGCAGCAAGTCCAGGAGCATTCGGACATCGTGCTGATCGAGTTGCCTCGGCCCTGACGAACGCAGCGGGCCGGCGAGCGCCGTCGTGCAGGCCGCACTCGGGACGATTCGGTTCACTTGTCTAGACAGCCTTGGCGCGCTAGCTTCCGGGCATGGTCCTCATCCCCGGCCGTCTCACGCTCGCCCAGCTCCGCCGCATCGCCCGCTCCAAGGAGCCCCTCACGCTCGATTCCGCGGCCGCCGGGGCCATCGACGCCGGGGCCGCCGCGATCGCCGCCATCGTGGCGCGGGGCGAGCCCGCCTACGGCGTGAACACCGGTTTCGGCCGGCTCGCGAGCACCCACATCCCCAGGGACCAGCTCGAGATGCTCCAGCGGAACCTGGTGCTTTCGCACGCGGTCGGCGTGGGGAAGCCGCTCGCGGCGCCGGTCGTGCGGCTCATCCTCGCGCTCAAGGTGGCGAGCCTCGCCCGTGGCCACTCCGGCGCGCGACGCAGCGTCATCGACGCGCTCCTGGCGCTCCACAACGCCGACGTGCTGCCGGTGATCCCCGAGAAGGGCTCGGTGGGGGCCTCGGGCGACCTGGCGCCGCTCGCGCACCTGGCGGCGGTGCTGATCGGCATTGGCGAGGTGACGGTGGGCGGGGAACGGCTGCCCGCCAGCGAGGGCCTGAGGCGCGCTGGCGTTCCGCCGGTCACGCTCGCGGCGAAGGAGGGGCTCGCGCTGCTCAACGGCACCCAGGTCTCCACCGCCCTCGCCCTCCTTCACCTCTTCGACATCGAGGACCTCTTCCGCACCGCGCTCGTCTCCGGCGCGCTCTCCGTGGACGCCGCCGCCGGCTCGGTGAAGCCCTTCGACGACCGCATCCACCGGCTCCGCGGCCACCCTGGGCAGGTGGAAGCGGCCGCCGCGTACCGGGCGCTCCTCGAGGGCTCGGAGATCAACGTGAGCCATCGCGACTGCGGCAAGGTGCAGGACCCGTACAGCCTGCGCTGCCAGCCGCAGGTCATGGGTGCCTGCCTCGACCAGCTCCGACACGCCGCCGCCGTGCTGGAGCGGGAGGCCAACGCCGTCTCCGACAACCCGATCCTCTTCCCCGACACGCTCGAGGTGCTCTCCGGTGGCAACTTCCACGCCGAGCCGGTCGCCTTCGCCGCCGACGGTGCCGCGCTGGCGGTGGCGGAGATCGGGGCGCTCGCGGAGCGGCGCATCGCGCTCCTCATCGACGCCACGCTCTCGGGGCTGCCGCCCTTCCTGGTGAAGGACGGCGGGGTCAACTCCGGGTTCATGATCGCCCACGTCACCGCGGCGGCGCTCGCCTCGGAGAACAAGATGCTCGCCCACCCGGCCTCGGTCGACTCGCTCCCCACGTCGGCCAACCAGGAGGACCACGTCTCCATGGCCACGTTCGCGGCCCGGAAGCTCGGCGACCTCGCCGACAACACCGCCGGCATCCTCGCGATCGAGATCCTGGCCGCGGCGCAGGGCGTGGACCTGCGCGAGCACCCCACGAGCCCCGCGTTGCGCAAGGTGATGGCGCTCGTCCGCGCTCACGTCCCGCAATACGACCTCGACCGCTACTTCGCGCCCGACATCGCGGTCATCAAGGAGCTCGTCCGGCAGGGCGCCTTCGCGGCGCTCTCGCCGCTCTCCTTCGCCTCCGAGGCGCCCTGATGCCGGCGCTGACCTACCAGCGGATCAAGGACCACATCCTCGAGCAGATCGCCTCGGGGGCCTGGCGCGAGGGAGATCGAATTCCCTCCGAGCCGGAGCTGGCGCGGAAGTTCGGCGTCGCGCGGATGACGGCGAACCGGGCCGTGAAGGAGCTCGCCGCCGAGCGGGTGCTGTCGCGTGTACGTGGCTCCGGCACCTTCGTGGCGCCGCGCCACGAGTCGACCCTGGTGGAGATCCGCTCCATCGCCGCCGAGATCCGGGCGCGCGGCGGCGCGCACCGGGCCGAGGTGCTGGCGCTCGAGGCCGTCCGCGCCGACCCCGCGCTCGCAGCAGAGCTCGGCCTGCGCAAGAACGCGCGCGTGTTCCACTCCCGGGTCGTGCATCACGAGGGCGGGCGCCCGGTGCAATACGAGGAGCGCTGGGTGGTGCCGGCGGCGGCGCCCGGCTACCTCGCCCAGGACTTCACCCGCACGACGCCGAGCGAGTACCTGGTGAAGGTCGCGCCGCTCGCCCGTGTCGAGTACCGGATCGAGGCCCGGCCGCCGACCGGCGCGCTCGCCGCCGCCCTCGAGCTGGCCGACGGCGAGCCTTGTCTCCTCCTCCACCGCCGCACTTTCTCCGGGGGCCGCGCCGCCGGCATCGCCGAGCTCTGGCACCCCGGCCACCGCTATCGCCTCACCGGCCACTTCTGATGGAGCTTCCCGTGGATCCCCGACTCGATCCCTCCCGTGTCATCCGCGCCCCGCGCGGCCCCGAACGCTCCTGCCGGAGCTGGCTCACCGAGGCCGCCTACCGGATGCTCCAGAACAACCTCGATCCCGAGGTGGCCGAGCACCCGCAGGCGCTGGTCGTCTATGGCGGCATCGGCCGCGCCGCGCGAGACTGGAAGTCGTTCGACACCATCCTGGCGACGCTGCGCCGGCTCGGCGATGACGAGACGCTGCTCGTGCAGAGCGGAAAGCCGGTGGGCGTGTTCCAGACCCACGCCGACGCGCCGCGCGTCCTCCTCGCGAACTCCAACCTCGTGCCGCGCTGGGCCACCTGGGAGCACTTCCACGAGCTCGACCGGAAGGGGCTCTTCATGTACGGCCAGATGACGGCCGGCTCCTGGATCTACATCGGCAGCCAGGGGATCGTGCAGGGCACCTACGAGACCTTCTTCGCTGTGGCCCGGCAGCACTTCGGCGGCGATCCCGCCGGCCGCTGGATCCTCACGGGCGGCCTCGGCGGGATGGGCGGCGCGCAGCCGCTGGCGGCCACCATGGCCGGCTTCTCCATGATCGCCGTGGAGTGCGATCCGACCCGCATCGCGATGCGGCTCGCCACCCGTTACCTCGACCGCGAGGCGCGGACGCTCGGCGAGGCGCTCGCGATGGTGGAGGATGCGAAGCGCGCCCGGCGGCCGGTCTCGGTGGGGCTGCTCGGCAACGCCGCGGACGTGTTCGCCGAGCTGGTCCGGCGCGGCGTCACGCCCGACGCGGTCACCGACCAGACCAGCGC
>DATLJU010000167.1:0-2218 GCA_035538735.1 Anaeromyxobacteraceae bacterium
CCTCGCTCGCGGCCGCTGCGCGGCCCGGACGCGCCCTCCCCGCCGGCACCGGCGCTGCCGGATCGCCCGTACCGCGCGCTCGATACCGCCTGGCCCACCTTCTGGCTGCCGACGATCGGGATCGATGGCGGCGGCGCGACGTTAGGGCTCCTCACCGGCGGCTCGGACGTCCTGCTCCGCCACGTGTACGTCGCGCAGGCCTGGTACGGGGTCGCGAGCCGCGAGCCCGGATACGACGTCGCGTACGTCGGAAGCTGGCTCTACCCGCGCCTCACCCTCGCCTCGTACCGCAACATCGGCACGACGCCCGGCTCGCCCGAGTTCCACGAGGAGGAATGGGTCCCGCTCTCCGCGTCCCTGACGTTCACCGACACTCACCTCGACCGCACCTCGGCGCTCACGCTCGGCTGGCGCGCCCTCCGGATACGTTCGCTGGGCGGGATCCCGGTCATCGACGAGCCAGGGGTGGCGCCGTACCGCAACGGCACCGCGAGCGAGTGGTCGGCCCGCCTCGTCTTCAGCGACGCGCGGCGCTTCGTCAGCTCGATCTCGCCCGAGGAGGGACGGCTGGCGGCGCTCACGCTGCGGGGCGCGGACGAGGCGCTCGGCGGCAACTTCACCTACGCCATCGGGCACGCCTCGCTGACGCAGTACCTGCACCTCGGCGGCCACGTCGCGCTCGCGCTCCGGGGCGCGCTGGGCCTCGCGCGCGGCACGATCGGCGGGCGGCAGCCGTTCAAGTTGGGAGGGGTCCCGTCGCCCGACGTCGTCGGCCTCGCGCTCCAGCCGCTGCTCGGCACGATCGTCGTCCCGGGCGACACGCTCCGCGGGTACCCGAGCGACGCGCTGTCTGGATCGACCGTGGAGAACGCGAACGTCGAGCTGCGCTTCCCGCTCGCGGTGCTCGAGCGCGGGTACCGCGCCTGGCCGGTCCAGCTGCGGCGTCTGCACGGGGCGCTGTTCCTCGACACCGGGAACGCCATCCCCGCCCCGCCGAGCGGAGGTTCCGGCTTCGGGTCGCTGCGAGATCTCCGCTTCGGCGCTGGCGCCGAGCTCCGGGCCGAGACCGTGCTCGGCTACTACCTGCGCACCGATCTCCGGCTCGGGATCGCCCGCGGCCTCGGCCAGCTGCTCGCCCCGTGGTCGGGCGGGCGACCTCCCGCGGATCCGCTCGCCATCACGCAGGTGTACGTGACGATCGGACCGAGCTTCTAGCGCGGCTCCACTAGGCGTGCGCCTCCCGCCCGCGCAGTGCCGAGCCCATCCGAAACGGCAGGCTCACGAGCGTGCGCGCCAGCTTGAGCGTGTCGGTGACCAAGTCCGCCACGATGGCTGCCAACGGCTCGGGCAGCCGCGCCGACTCCTCCTTTGCGTGCTGGATCTCTTGCATCCGGTGCACTTTCGCCCGCTCGGCCGCTCGCGCCGAGGCCGAGCCGGTGTCGTCGCCGATGTGCGCCTTTCCCCGCGCACTCCGGCGAAGCTCGGCGCGCTGCTGGCCGAGCGCCGCCTTGGAATCGAACCGCCGCATGTTCGCCATGGCCGAACGATAGTGACTCGCCGCGGCACGGCGAAGCCCCGCCCGCCCGCCGTGGCAGGACCCGCTTGCGACCGGACCTGCCCGGTGCTACAACGCGCCGGCTTCGCCGACATAGCTCAGCTGGTAGAGCAACTGATTCGTAATCAGTAGGTCCCCAGTTCAATTCTGGGTGTCGGCTCCAGTTACGCAGCGGTGATCACGGGCGGTTCCGGCGAAAGCTGGACCGCCCGTTCGCTTTTAAGATCGTCGGCGTCGCTACCCGGTTGCTGAACGCGCTAGGCAGACCACGGCCCGCGCGGAGTGAGCCGTTCGACTCCCAACACTGTGCTGTCAGGAGGCAGCGGCGAACGCCTCTGGTCGCGCGGAAATACTTCTCGAAGATGTGTGACAACTCGTCCGCCGGGATACCCCGCCCCTCGTCTCGCACAGACACAATGACGTCTCGGCCCTCCCGGCGAGCACGCACGGTGACTTCGCCAGTGGAGTACTTCAGCGCGTTCGACAGCAGATTGACGAGGAGCCGCTCGAACCAAGCTATCCATGCGACCTCGTCATCCACGCTGCCCGATGCGTCCGTGGCGCTCAGCGCGCGCTTGTTCCCGCGCAGGTCAGCAGGTCAGCTCGGACGGCCCGCGGTCCTAAGGGCGGCGCGTCGCACACGCGCCCGCCTGCTCCATCTGG
>DATLJU010000168.1:0-2131 GCA_035538735.1 Anaeromyxobacteraceae bacterium
AGGAGGACGACCAGCAGGACGAGAGCGAGGTCGCGCGGGCGCATCGTCGGGCACCGGAATGACGGGTCTACGTATCCGGCCCCCTCTACGTGGCCGGCCCCCCCTCTACCTGCAGCGACAGCTGGCCGGGCGCCAGCTCCGTGAGTTCCCAGCGAACGACGACACGAAGGTCACCGGGGTACCGCTCCTTCTTCCGCGCGACGAGATCCTCGGCGAGGCGCGTAAGGATGATCCCGCCCGGCTCGGGGAGGCGCGCGAGCTGCTCGAGGATCGTGGCGACATGGTCGCCCCCGTTCCTGTCGAGGATGACCGCGTTCCAGACCATCACCGCTAGACCGAGCGCCTCGCGACGCCGCGCGAGCGGCGTGTCGTCGGCGAGCGGCTGGAGGACCGGGCTGGCGAAGTCGGCGAGGGTGGGCGCGAGCTCGTTCACGCCGCTATCTTTTCATGGCGGCGCCGCCAGCGCACGCCCGCCCCGGACACCTCGTGCCTCGCCACGAGCTGCTCGACCCCGTGGACCTCGCCCCCACGGCCGCCGCGCAAACGGCAGGCAAGGGCCGGTGCCACTCGGACCGCGGCTAGCGCCGGCGATAGTGCAACGCCACGATGCCCGACTTGAGCCGTGTCGCGGCCACGAACTCCAGGCGCAATGATGGCTGCAGGCCGGAGAACAAGTACGGACCGTGCCCGGCCACCACGGGGTGGACCACGAAGCGATATTCGTCCACGAGGTCCAGGCGCTGAAGCGCCGCCGAGAGGGTGGGGCTACCGACCAGCAGTCCGCGCGGCGTGGCCTTCTTCAACGCCTTCACCGCCAGGGTCAGGTCCCCTTCGACGTGATGCGTGTTGCTCCACGGGAAGTCGCGGCGCGTCGTCGAGACCACGTACTTGGGCTTGGCTTCGAGCTTCTTCGCCCAGTCCCGGTTCGACCGTGTCGCCTTCGGGTCTCGCGCCACCTGGGGCCAGGCGTCCTCCATCAGCTCGTAGGTCCGGCGCCCGAAGAGCATCGCTCCCGCCGCGTCCATGACGCGCGTCCAGTAGCGGAGCAGCTCGTCGTTGGCGACCCCTTCGCGGTGGTCGCAACACCCGTCCAGCGTCACGTTGAGCGCGAAGGTCAAGAGCCCCATGGCGCTGACTCTCTGCCAGGCTGGATATCGCTTCAAGCTCGGGCGAAATCGAACCCTCGCCGAGGGCGCAATCACGAACCCGGCGGCCACTGCGATTCGCGAAACATCCGAGCCACTCCGCCTCGTCAGCACCAGTAGTCCGCCGCGCTATTGCCCTGCGACGCCTGTCGAGCGGTCGCTCGCGCTCCCGCCTTCGCTCCCTCTCGCGCCGAGCGGCGAAGGGGGTAGGGGTGTTTGGGACGAGCGACCTCCCAGCCGATGCCTTACGCGACCGGAGCAAGCCACCGAACCGGGAGACCGCCATGCCCCAGCCGAACGTCGTCGCGATGAGCCCCGCCGTTCACCTCGGCCCCGATGACGGGGAGGCGTTCCGCCTTGGACCGCTCGAGATCATCGTGAAGGAGAATGGCTCCGGCACGCGGATGAACCTCGCGGTGGCGGAGTTCCGCGGCGAAGCCTTCCGCATCCCGCCCCACATTCACACCGAGCACGACGAGACGATCTACGTCCTCGAGGGACGCATGGGGGTGAAGCTCGGCGACCGGACCTTCACCGCCACGGCAGGCACCTCGTTCACCATCCCGGTCCACGTGCCGCACGCGATCTGGAACGAGAGCGGCGCGCGGGTGCGCTTCCTCAACATCATCGTCTCCGCGCGCTACCTCGAATACTTCCGTGAGATGGCGGCAGCGGCGACGACTGGGCTGCCTCCGCCCGAGGTGATCGCGAAGGTCATGGGGCACTTCGGGCTTCGCCCGCTGAGTCCGTAGCTCCGGTGCAGATTCAGAGGCTGGTCATCTCGAGCTGCCCGTCCTGCAGCTCGAGCGTGGCCACCGAGCCAAATGGGCAGTCGAGGGCGAGCGCAGCCGTCGGCTCGAGCCCGCGCGCGAGCCCGAGGAGCGCGCGGATCGGGCCGGCGTGCGAGACGATCGCCACCTCGCGCCCGCCGTGGCGCCGGAGCACGGCCCGCACCGCGCGCAGCGCCCGCGCGGCGACGTCGCGGA
>DATLJU010000169.1:0-5259 GCA_035538735.1 Anaeromyxobacteraceae bacterium
TGAGACGCATCGCCGGGGACGCCTGGCGGTTCCGGCGGCGGGTCGAGCTCGAGGCGCACGCGCGCTTCAGGCGGCTCGAGGAGCAGCTCGCCGCCGTCGGCGCGGCGCCGGACATCGTCGCGCTCGCCGCCCGCAGCGCCCGCGACGAGGCCCGTCACGCCGAGCGCTGCGCGGAGTGGGCACGCGAGTACGGGGAACACGATCCGGCTCCCGCTCCGCTGGCCGCCGCCGAGATCGCGCCGGCCGGGCTTTCCCTCCGGGGGCGAGTGCTCTACGAGCTCGTCGCGGCGTGCTGCATCACCGAGACCGAGAGCATGGCCGTCCTCACGACGCTCCTCGACGCGGCTCCGCGCGGCCGGATGCGCCGCACGCTGCAGGAGCTCGCTGCCGACGAGGTGCACCACAGCCGTCTCGGGTGGGCGCACCTCGCGAGCGAGTACCGGCAGGGCGTCACCTCCTTCTTGTCACCGCTCGTCCCCGCGATGCTCCGGGGGAGCATGGAGCGGGGCCTGTTCCGGCCCGCTCCGGACGAGCGCGAGGACGCGGCGCTCCTGGAGCACGGCGTCCTCCCCCACGCCTTGAAGCGCGAGGTCTTCACCCGCGCGCTCGAGGAGGTGGTGTTCCCGGGGCTGGAGTCCTTCGGCGTCGACGCGGGCCCGGCGCGATCCTGGCTCGAGGAGCGGATCGCGGAGCTGAAGGTCTCCGCCGCGGCGCCGTAGCACCGCGCGCGGCGCCAGCTCAAGGCCGCTTCACGGAGTAGATCGCGCCGCTCGACTTGAGGCGCTGCAATTCCTCGACGGAGAGCGCGAGGGTGGCTGGGGCGAAAAAGGCCCCCTCCGCGGTCGCTCCGTTGCGGAGCGCCTTCAGCGCCCCGGTCCCAGAAGCGAAGGCGTGGCTCGCCACGCGGAGCCGCACCTGGCCGTCCGTCACGCTCGCCGCCTGCAGGATGCCGTATGGGTGCGCCGCGTCGGTGCTCCGCCCGATCCCGGCCAGCGTCACCACGTAGCAGTCGCCGGCAGCCGGGCTGCGGAGATACGACGCCTGGCGGTCCGACTCCGCCTTGCCGACGGTCGCGACGAAGAGGACCAGGAGCGCCGCGGCGATCGTCCCACTGAACATGGGGGCCGTGCGCCGCCTCGGGAAGACGAGCGCCGCGATCTCGTGGCGGGTCCGCTCCGGGATCTCGTCGCCGACGAGCGCCTTCTTGCAGTGCACGCACTGCATGGCCAGCTGCTTCTTGGTCGGGAAGATCGGGACGAAGAACACGTGGAAGTAGCGGAGCGCACCCGACGTCACGTGCTCGTCCTGACCGCAGACGCGGCAAGGGATCCCCTTCTTCCGCGGCCCAGCGAACGTCGTTCCGCGCGTCCCGAAGACGAAGAGCATGCCGTTTCTCCCGTGCGAGCTGCCTCGTGGTGTGACGGTGCGTGGACGATAGCGAAATCGTCCGCAAACGGAAGCAGGACAGGGCGGCCGGGGTACGCGCGTGTGGGCTACGCAGGCCGGCGTCGCCTCCGCCCAGCGCCTCGGTACTCATGCGGCGGCAGGCTCTACCCTCGGTCCGGCGTGGTCGCCTGCCGAGACCCCTGGGGCCGCCACCCGTCGTACGCGGAGGCGCTCCGCGCGCACCCGACCGTGCACCCGACCGCGCACGGCTTCGGCGTGTCGAACTGCCGGGTGAGGTCGTCGAGCCCGTACTCGGCGAGCGGCTTCGAGAACAGCGCGGGGGTCTGGCTGCACCAGCGGACGTCCCCCCGCTCGTCGACGTAGAGGTACCGCGCGCCCGCCCGGCACCGGAACGGGGCCGCTCCGCCATCGATCAGCCGCTGCCGGTAGTCGGCGGACTCACGACCGCGGCGCCCGAGCAGGCGCTTCACCTCGGCGAACGCGGCGAGCTCGTCTGGCCCCAGCCGGAGCTGCCCCGAGCCGTCGTGGAGCAGGATGATGCGCGGCGTGAGCCCCACGCGCTGAGTGAACCTGACCACCTCCAGCGCCTCCGAGGGAGGAGCGCTGCCGACGACGGCGCTCACCACGACTCGAAAGCGGGCCGCGGCGGCCAGCAGCTCGAGCCGGTCGCGCAGCCGGTCGAGAACCTTGACCGTCGTCGCGCTCGGGCGCACGCCATCGACGCTGATCTGCAGGTCGGTGAGCCCGGCGCCGTTGAGCTCCTCGACGAGGCGCCGGGTCATCCGGTAGCCGTTCGTGATCATCTGCCGGCGGCGGATCCCGAGCTCCTTCATCCGGGCGACCAGGCGCACGAGGTCCGGGTGCAGGGTCGGCTCGCCGCCGGTGAGGCACACCATCCAGGTCCTGAGCTGACGCAGCTTCGCGAGCCGCTGCTCGAGCGCCTCCCGCGGCACCGGCGACGACGTGCGGTCGTACTCGTTGCAGTAGGCGCAGGACAGGTTGCAACGCCGGGTGACCACGAGGTGCGCCAGGAACGGCCCGTGCCGGAGCCAGGCGGCGCGCGGCAGCGGTGGCGCGGAGGGCGGCGCCACGAGGGGAGCGTGCTGCGACGGGGCTGGGACGTTCACTTCCATGGCCTTCATGGGCTCTCAACTCTCGGACGCGGCCTCGACGCGCGCCGCGCGCCACGTCCGGCCGAGGGCGCCGCGGCCGAGCACCGAGAGGCCGATGACCGTCTCCGGGATGAGCTGCGTGAAGTGGTAGAGCACGCCCACCGCCAGGCCCTGCTCCGGCGTGGCACCGATGGCGACGCAGGCGGCGGTGGCGCCCGCCTCGAACAGGCCCACCTGGCCGGGCGTGACGGGGAGCGCGTTGGTGACGTTCACGAGCAGGAGCACCAGCGCGACTCCGGCGTACGAGGGCGGCACCCCGACCGCCCACATGGCGAGCGCGATCTGGCCGAGGTCGACGAGCCACATCGCGACGGTCAGCCCCAGCACGGCGAGGGCCGCGCGCCCCCGGCCGAGGACGGCCAGGCCCTCGGAGATGCGGCGGAGCAGTCCGCCCGGGCGGGCGCGGCCAGCGAGAGCGAGCCACACCAGGACGCCGAGCGCGACGGCCGCGCCCCCTGTCACGAAGCCCAGCGTGAAGTGGACGCGCACCGGCAACGAGAGCAGGAACGGGAGCGGCAGGCACAGCAGCCCGAGGACGGCCGCGTTGCTGATCTCCTCGAGCGCGAGGACGCCGATCGAGCTCGTCACCGGCACCGCATCGCGTCGCAGGAGGACGACCCGCACCGCCTGGCCGGCGCGCGCCGGGAACAGGTTCGTGATGGCGCAGCCGGCGAGGCAGTACTGGTAGAGCCTCGTGAGCGGGAGATGCCGGATCGGCGCCAGCATGATCTGCCATCGCCACGTCTTGATCGAGAGGAACAGGGCGAGGTGCGCCGAGGTCATGACGAGCACGAGGTGGTAGTCCGCCCTCGCGAGCGCCCGCCCGAGCAGGGCCGGCTCGATCCGCCGCGCGAGGTAGTAGAGGCAAACCCCGAGCACGGCGACCGCGGCGAGCAGGCGCAGGCTCGTCCATGTCCGGCCCGCGGGCGCAGGCATCCCATGACGATGTGCAGTGGCGACGCGCGGGGGCGCGGATACTCGGGGGCTCGCCGAAGGAGTGACCGGCGCGGTCCGCTGTCGCGTCGCGTCAGCCCGCGGGGGGCGGATCCGCCGGGCGCTCGCCCGACGCGATCCACAGCGCCGCAGGCAGCGCGGTGAAGTCGGCGACGAGCGCGAGCAGGAACGCGGCCGCCGTCATGGTCCCGAACTGGCGCAGCGGCGGGAAGGTCGAGAGCGCCAGGCCGAGGAACCCGGCCACGTTGATGAGGGTGGCGAACACGATGGCCTGGCCCGACACCCGCAGCGCGTGGCGGATGCGCTCCTCGATGCCCGCGCCGGCGCGCTCGTGCATGTGGTGGAAGAAGTGAATCTGGTCGTTCTCCGTCGTGCCGAGGACGGTCGTCGCGATGATGATGGTGGCGACGTTCAGCGGGACGGCGAGCACGCGCATCCCGAGGAACGTCGCGAGCAGCGCGAACAGCGACGGGATGAGCGCGAGCAGACGCTCCACCCCGCTGCGGAACAGCAGCAGGAAGACGCTGAAGATGAGCACGACCGTGAGCACGAAGCTCTCGGCGAGCGTGGGCACCAGGCTCTCGCCGAGCTTCTGCTGGAGGAGCGCCTCGCCCACCACGCGCAGCTCGGCGCCGCGGAGCGCGGGCGAGGAGGCGCGCACCGAGTCCCACGCGGCCCGGATGCGGCCGGCCATCGCGGCGTAGCCCGCCGCGTCGCCGTGCCGGAAGAGCACGGTGATCTGCAGGTCGGACAGGCCGTTCACGTCGATGAAGGTCCGCAGGTCGGGCTCGGTGAGGAGGAGCTGCTCGACGTCGGCGGCGGCGCGCGCGAAGCCCGCCCGGTCGCGCGGGAGCGCCTCGCCCTGGCCGCTCAGGTACCGGCGGAGCCGCAGCGGCGTCGCGGGCCCGCTCACCCCCGTGACGTCGGGCGCGGCCTCCAGCGCGTCCTGGAAGCGGTCGATCCCCTGCAGCACCTCGGGATCGGCCGCCGTCGGCTGCGGAAGGTGGATCCAGACGCGCGCGATGTTCAGGTCGGTGACGTGCTCGCGGAACCACGCCAGGTCCCGGTACAGCGGCGTGGACGGATCGAGGTAGTCGAGGCTGTCGACGCGGACCGACATGCCGCGGATCACCCCCGGCAGCCCGAACACGGCCACCACGCCCGCGGCGCAGAGGGCGCCCACCGCTCCGACCAGTGGCCAGCGATGGCGGTAGCTGAAGGGCGGGATCGTCCGCGCGAGCCACGCCTGCAGCGCACCGTGGCCCGCGGCGGTGCCGCGCGTGGGCGTCCGCAGGACGCGCTGCAGCGCGGGGAAGAGGGTGAACGCGACGACCCACGCGATCATCACGCCGAGCGCCGTCCAGATGCCCATCTCGCGGATGGGCCGGATGCGCGAGACCGCCAGCGCGGCGAACCCCACCGCCGCCGCGACCGCCGAGGCCGTCACCGGGAGGAGCTTGTTCCGCAGCGCCGCCACGTGGTGCTCCTCGAGCGGGACGCCGGCGGGGCGATCCACGTAGCGCGAGTGCAGGTAGACGAGCATCGCCAGCGTCGTGACGAGGATCGTGAGCGGCACGAGGGCCGAGACGACGGTGAAGCTGAAGCCGAGGAGCGCGCCGGCCGCGACGCCGAGCGCCACCGCCGCGCCGAGCGCGAGGACGATGGCGACGAGCGCGCGCCACGAGCGGTACAGGAAGAGGGTGATCGCCACGAGCAGGACGGCGAA
>DATLJU010000170.1:0-17195 GCA_035538735.1 Anaeromyxobacteraceae bacterium
CGGGACCGAGACGGTCGCCTTCCGCTGCACGTCGAGCATGCCCGGGACGTGTTCCTCGAGGACGACGTGGAAGTTCGTTCCGCCGAAGCCGTACGCGGACACTCCCGCGCGGCGTGGCGTCCCGCTCCGTTTCGGCCAGTCGCGCAGCTCGTGGTTGAGCGTGAACGGTGTCGCCGAGAAGTCGATGCTGGGGTTCGTCCGCGCCGCGTTGAGGGTCGGCGGCAGCACCTGGTGGTGGAGCGCGAGGACGGCCTTGAGCATCCCCGCCGCGCCGGCGCCGGCCTTGAGGTGGCCGAGGTTGCTCTTGACCGAGCCGAGCGCGATCGCGCCACGCCCGGCTGAGGCGAAGCTCCCGGAGAGGCTCTCGACCTCGACGACGTCGCCGACCTTGGTGCTCGTGCCGTGGGCCTCGACGAGGCCGGCCGTGGCGGGGTCGAGCCCGGCGTCGTGCCAGGCGCGCTCGACCGCGAGCTTCTGCCCGACGGGGTTCGGCGCCGTGATCCCCTTGCCCTTGCCGTCGCTGGACGCGCCGACGCCGCGGATGACGGCGTAGATGCGGTCACCGTCGCGCTCGGCGTCGGCGAGGCGCTTGAGCAGGAACACGGCGGCGCCCTCGCCCATGACGAACCCGTCGGCGCCCTCGCCGAAGGGCCGGCTGCCGCCGGCGCTGAGCGCGCCGATCTTGCTGAACTTCACGAACGTCGACGCGCCCATGTTCCGGTCGACGCCGCCCGTGATCACCGCGTCGCAGTGGTGCTCGGTGAGCAGGTCCGTCGCCGCGTCGATGGCGGCGAAGCTCGAGGCGCACGCCGCGTCGGTGGTGAAGCTGGGCCCGCGGAGGTTGAGGACGTTCGCGATGCGGCCCGAGATGATGTTCGCCAGCTCGCCGGGCATCGAGTCCTCGGTGATGGCGGGCAGGCTCTTGCGGACCGCGTCCTGCCACCGCGCGACGATCGTGCGGCGGACGTCGGGCGCGAGCTCCGAGAAGGCCTCGACCTTCTCGAGCGCCCGGCGGAACTCGGGGAACATCACGCGCAGGTTGGTGAGGTAGTGCAGCTCGCCGCCCATCGCGGCGCCGAGCACGACGCCGGTGCGCTCGAGGTCGAGCGCGCGACCCGGGAAGCCGTAGTCGGCGAGCGCCTCCGCCGCGATGGTCACGGCCCACTGCTGGCTCGGGTCCATCGCCTCGGCGACCTTCGGTGGGATCTTGTAGCGCCGCCAGTCGAAGGAATAGCCGCGGATCCAGCCGCCGATCTTGCTGTACGTCTTGTCCGGAGCCGACGGGTCCGGGTCGTAGTACTCGTCGACGCTCCAGCGGTCGGCCGGGACGTCGGTGACCGAGTACCGGCGATCGCAGACGTTCTTCCAGAACGACGGAGCGTCGGGAGCGTCGGGGAGCAACGCCCCGACTCCGACGATGGCAACCGCCCGCGCATTGCGATCGGACATGACCGTACCTCCGGGTGAATCGCGCCGCGGCGCCGGCTCAAGCGGGGAAGACCTGGGCCAGGCTGCCCGCGATGACGTCCATGTCTTCGACCCCGCCCGCCTGTGCGGCGAGGATCTGGTTCAGGTCGATCGATCGCAGGAACTCCGGATCGGTCTGCCCGGCTGCGATGGCCCACCGCGCGCCCTCGAAGGCGACGCGAGCGGCGGCCTCGCGGGCGAACACGCGCGACATCGCCGCGATGGTCGCGGGAGGTAGCGGGATGGCCGTCGTGGGTGCCGTGGCCGCGCGCTCCGCGAAGACGGCCGCGCCTTCGGCCTGGGCGACCAGCTCGCCGAGCCGGAAGAGCACGTGCTGGTGGCGCGTGAGCTTGTCGGCGCGGCAGCGCTCCAGGACGGCGGCCAGGGCGCGCAGCGCGATGGCCGCGTGCCGGGCGCCGACGCCGGGGTGCTCGGCGTGGAGTCGCTCGACCCGCCGCGCCCAGTCGAGGTAGTGCGCGCCACGCGACTTGAGGTGGAGCTGCCAGCGGTCGCGCGCCGTCGTCCACTCGAGGATCTCGGAGGTGCCCTCGTAGATGAGGGTGATCCGCACGTCGCGCTTGATCTTCTCGACCATGTACTCGCGCGTGTAGCCGTAGCCCCCGAGCGCCTGGATCGCGTCCTCGGCCGCGCGATTGCCGGCCTCGGTCGCCAGGTACTTGGCGATGGCGCCCTCGGTCGCGAGCTCCGGCTCGCCGCGGTCGATGCGCTCGGCGGTCCACTCGATGAACGCGCGGGCCGCTTCGAGGCGCACCGCGTTCGGCACGAGCAGCTTGTGCGTGAAGCCTTGCTTGCGCATGAGCGGGCCGCCGCCGGCCACGCGCTCCTGCGCGTAGCGGATGGCGCGCTCGAGCGCGCTCCACCCGCCGCCGAGGCCGAAGGCCGCCACCATGAGGCGCGTGTAGCCGAAGACCGCCTGCGCCTGCTGGAGCCCCAGGCCCTCGACCCCGCCGACGAGGTTCTCGGCCGGGACGACGACGTCGTCGAGGAAGAGCGGCGTCGTGTTGCTCGCGCGGATGCCGTGCTTGTCCTCGTGCTTCCCCGGCGTCAGCCCGGGGGTGCCGCGCTCGACGACGAACCACGAGGCGCCGCGCGGCGCGTTGGCGAGGATGAGCCAGATCGCCGCGACGCCGCCGTTGCTGATCCACTGCTTCCGGCCGTTGAGCACGTAGAACGGACGACCCTCGCGCACGACCGGCGTCGCGCTCGTCTGGAGCGAGGTGAGATCGCTGCCCGCCTGCGGCTCCGTCGCGCCGTAGGCGACGAGCAGCCCCTCCTCGGCGATCCGCCCCATCCACCTCTTCTTCTGCTCGGGCGTGCCGCCGACGGTGATCGGATCCGTCCCGAGGAAGGTCGCGAGCACGCCCGTCGCGATCCCGAGGTCGACGCGCGCGAGCACCTCGGAGACGCGGTAGATGTCGTACGCGCCGCCGCCCATCCCGCCGAACTCCTCGGGGATGAAGAGGAGGTGGAGGCCGATGTCCCCGTAGAGATCGCGGTGGATCTGCTCGGGGAACTCGTTGGTCCGGTCGAGCTCGAGGAGCCGCTCCGTCTTCAGCTCACGCTCCGCGTAATCGCGCAGCGTGGAGATCACCATCTCGAGGTTCTCGCGATCGATCGGGGCCATGGGACATCCCAGATGCCTCCGCGAGGCAGGCAACTCCCATGACCGTTGTCACGGCTGGTGTGGTTCTCTGGGGCTGCGGCAGTACGTTGCACCCCGTGCGTGGTGCGCGCGAGTCCGGCTCATCGTTCTTTGATCTCGGGATAGCCATCGGCGCCAGCGCGGGAGGACGCGGCGCGCGTGACCCTCGAAGGCGTGCGACGCGTTGATCGAGCCGAGCGACCATTCACTTCGTCGGCTGGATGCCCGCGGCGTGGCGAGCCGCACGGTCAGTGGATCGTCGCCGGCACGGACGCGTCGCGAGCGATGTGGCCCGCCGCGTACTCCTCCGCCTCGACGACCGCCACGTTCGAGAGCACCGCGCGAGCACGTCCGACGTCCAGCTCGCCCTCCCATCGCGCGACGGCCACCGCCGCGACCCCGTTTCCGATCAGGTTCGTCAGGGCGCGGGCCTCCGACATGATTCGGTCGATCCCGACGAGCAAGGTCAGCCCGGCGACCGGGATGCTCCCGACGGCCGAGAGCGTCGCCGCGAGCGCGATGAACCCGCCGCCGGTGACGGCGGCGGCGGTCTTCGACGTCACCATCAGGGCGGCGAAGATCGCGATGCCCTTCCCGACGCCGATTTGCGTTCCGGTCGCCTGCGCGATGAACACCGTCGCCAGCGTCAGGTAGATCGCGGTCCCGGTGAGGTTGAAGGAGTAGCCCAGCGGTGTGGCGAACCCGACCACCGGCCTGGAGCATCCGAGGCGGCCGAGCTTCTCCATCAGGAGCGGCAGAGCCGTTTCGGACGAGGAGGTGCCGAGCGTGATGACGATCTCTTGCCGGAGGTAGCGGAGGAACCGGAACAGGCCGAGACCCGTAAAGCGGAGCGCCAGGCCGAGCACGGCCACGACGAACACGGCGCACGCCAGGTAGAAGGTCGCGACCACCTTGCCGAGCGAGAGCAGCGTGCCGAGGCCGAACTTGCCGACCGTGAAGGCCACGGCGCCGAAGACGCCGATCGGCGCCGCCCGCATGACGATGGCGAGGATGCGGAAGAGGAGCTCGGAGAGGTCCTCGATGAAGGCGACCACGGCCGGCGCCGCGCCGCGCATCAGCGTCAGCGCGACGCCGAACAGCACCGAGAAGAAGATCACCGCCAGGACGTCGTCCTTCGCGAACGCGTCGACGACGTCCTTCGGGATGATACCGAGGATGAACTCGCTCGCGGTCAGCTCCTTGCCCGCCGTCGCGTAGCCGGCGATGGCTCGCGTGTCGATGTGCTTTGGGTCGACGTTCATCCCGGCTCCCGGAGCCAGGAGCTTCCCGGCGACGACGCCGAGCAACAGCGCGACGGTGGTGAGGATCTCGAAGGTGACGATCGCCTTCCAGGCGACCCGCCCCAGCTTGCGGCGGCCGCCCACCTTCGCGATCGACGTCACGATCGTCGTGAAGATGATGGGCGCGATGAGCATCCGGACGAGCCGGATGAAGCCGTCGCCGATCGGTTGAAGGGCGACACCGAGCCCCGGGCGAAGCGCGCCGGCGGCGGCCCCGAGGACGCCCGCGACGAGGACCTGCACCCAGAGGGTCCGGATCCACCGGCTCATACCCGGTGCTCGATCTCGGTGGGGGTTCCGAGCCGGCTCGCGGGCGGCGGCAGCTCGGGGACGGCGGCCTCCGGCTCGACGTGGCCCGCGGCGTACTCCTCGGCCTCGACGGTCTTCACGTTGGCGAGCACCGCCCGGGCGTGCTCCACGTCGAGCTCGCGCTCCCACTTCGAGACGACCACCGCGGCCACGCCGTTGCCGATCAGGTTCGTGATGGCGCGTGCCTCGGACATGAAGCGGTCGACGCCGAGGAGGAGCGTGAGGCCGGCGACCGGGATGTTGCCGACAGCCGAGAGCGTCGCCGCGAGCGTGATGAACCCGCCGCCCGTCACCGCGGCGGCGCCCTTCGAGGTGAGGAGGAGCACGCCCAGGATCTGGAGCTCCTGGCCGAAGCTGACGTGCGTGTTCGTGGCCTGCGCGATGAAGAGCGTCGCCAGCGTGAGGTAGATGGACGTGCCGTCGAGGTTGAACGAGTAGCCCATCGGCACGACGAGGCCCACCACCGGCTTGGAGCAGCCGAGCCGCTCCATCTTCCCCATGAGCAGCGGCAGCGCGGACTCCGACGAGGAGGTGCCGAGGACGATGAAGATCTCCTCGCGGATGTAGCGGAGGAACCGGAAGATGCTGAGCCCCGTCGAGCGTAGGACGAGGCCGATCACGACGAGGACGAACAGCGCGCTCGTCGCGTAGAAGGCGGCCATCAGCTTGCCGAGGCTGAGGAGGGTGCCGATCCCGTACTTCCCGACCGTGAAGGCCATCGCACCGAACGCGCCGAGCGGCGCCACGCGCATGATGATGGCGATGATGCGGAACAGGACGTGGGAGAATTCGTCGATGAGGTGCAGCAGCCGGACGCCGTCCTCCCGGAGGGCCGCGAGGGCGACGCCGCACAGGACGGAGAAGAACAGGACCTGCAGGATGTCGCCGCGCGCGAAGGCGTCGACCACGTCCTTCGGGATGATGTTGAGGAGGAAGTCGGCCGTGCTCAACGAGTGGCCGGCGTGGGTGTACGAGGCGATCGCCGATGCATCGAGGGACTCGGGGTTCACGTTCATGCCGGCGCCCGGCTGGGAGATCCTCCCGACCAAGAGCCCGATGGCGAGGGCGACCGTGGTGAGCACCTCGAAGTAGATGATGGCCTTGAGCCCGACCCGACCCACCTTCCGGAGATCGCCCATCTTCGCGATCCCGGTCACCACCGTCGTGAAGACGATGGGCGCGATCAGCATCTTGACGAGCTTGACGAAGCCCTCGCCCAGCGGACGCATCGCCGTCCCGAGCGACGGGCTGAGCTGGCCGAGCACGGCGCCCGCGATCACCGCGACGATGACCTGCGCGTAGAGGCTGTGCGCGAGGCGCTTCACGGACCACCTCCAGGAGAGCGCGGACGACGACCTTCTTTATCGGCACGCCAACCCGCTTCGGCACGGGCGCCCGTCGGGGCGCCTCACCGGGTCCGCTCGGCCGGTCACTGAGCGGGGGAACTCCCGTGCGGCGGGCGCTGCCTGAGCCAGCCTCTCGAGCAGCCGACGTATCCCGGGCGATCAGGCGTGACCGTGCGAGGTCGGCATGCCGAGCCGGTTGATCGTGTCCCGCTCGAAGTCGAACTCGATGAGCACAGCCGGTTGCTTGCCGACGACCCAGCCGTCGTGCCCCGGATCGATGGCGACCACCTGTGGGGCCTTGTGCTCCACGACGCAGCCGTCGGCGTACTCGATGTGGATCTCCCCCTTCGCGAGGAAGCCGACGTGGGCGTGCATGCAGAGATCGGTGCCGACGGAGGGCTTCATGTCGGCTTCCCAGTGGAATCCCACCGGATAGATGATGCGCTTCACGCGTCCCGCGCCGGCGCGCCCCACCTCGATCAGCACGCCGCCCACCTTCGTGCGCGTCGCGCCCTTGATGGCACCCAGCAACGGGTCGACGGTTCTCGCAAGGCGTCGCCTTGCGACCTTCTTCGTGCTCTTCGCGGGCCTGCGGACCTTCTTCTCCAGCAACCTGGCCTTGGCCATGGAGCCCTCGCCGTCGCCGGGGTAGGGGGCGAATTGGACTCCGCGGTTCTAATGCCAGGGTCGCTCGACCGCGGGCACGCTCCTGGGGCCGTCGAGGTTCTTGGGGTGGCAGGCGGTCCTGTAGCCGGCGGTCGAGTGCTGCCCGACGTCCTCGCGCCCGGCTCGAGCGTCGTGTTCGTCGGCATCGACCCGTCGCTCGCGTCACGCCCGGCCGGGTGCCACCCGTGCGTGACGTTCCCGGTTTCCGCCGAGGAGACAGACCATCCGTGCCATGCCCGCCAACCTCCCGCCGCACTACCACGACGCCGAGGCGAGACTCCGGCGCGCCACCTCGCACGACGAGAAGGAGGACGCGCTCCGCGAGATGATCGCGCTCCTCCCGAAGCACAAAGGGACGGAGAAGCTCCAGGCCGACCTGAGAAAGAGGCTCGCCAAGCTCGAGGAGGAGGCGACGCACGCGCGCCGGCCGGGCCACCGGGGCGAGGTGGGACACGTCGCGCGCGAGGGCGCCGGGCAGTGGGTGATGCTCGGTCCGCCCAACGCCGGGAAATCCTCGCTGCTCGAGCGGCTCACGCACGCGCACCCGCAGATCGCGGACTACCCATTCACGACGCGTGAGCCCCAGCCCGGCATGATGTCGTTCGAGGACGTTCAGATGCAGCTCGTCGACACGCCGGCGGTCGCGGCCGGGCACGTCGAGCCCTGGCTCACCGGCCTCGCGCACGGCGCCGACGGGGTGCTGCTCGTCCTCGACGTCGGGGCCGACGACGTGGAAGAGTCGGTGAGAGCGCTCGCCGAGCTGCTCGAGCGCGCTCGCGTGTGGCCGCTGGCGCGCCCGCTGCCGCCTGACGCGTCGCCGCTCACCGCTCACAAACCGGTCGTCGTCGCCGGCAACAAGTCCGATCTCGACGACGACGGCATGTTCGCCGCGCTGGCGCGCGACGCCGTGGGCGCGGACCTGCCGTTCGTGGCGGTCTCGGCGAGACGGGGTGACGGGCTCGAGGCGCTGCGCCGATCGCTCTTTGGCGAGCTGCACCGCATCCGCGTGCGCACGAAGGAGCCGGGCCAGAAGCCCGACGTGGGGAAGCCGTTCGTCCTGGCCGAGGGGGCCAGTGTCGAGGACCTCGCCGAGCGCGTCCACCACGACCTCGCGGCGCATCTCAAGTTCGCGCGGCTCTGGGGACCTCACGCGCGGTTCGCCGGCCAGCAGGTCGATCGCCACCACGTGCTCCTGGACGGCGACGTCGTGGAACTGCACTCGTGACCGGGCCCGTGCGCCGACGCAAAGGCTCATTCGCGCGAGCCGTGCTACGCCCTTTGGAGCCGCCCGCCTAAACAAAGGACTACGCCCCCGCCGGACCCTCGCTGCTCGACGGTGGGCTCACGATTCTGCGGTGCATGAGGGCGCCGCCCGCCCTGGTCCTCGTCTGCGCGCTCGCCACGATCTCGTCGACCAGGGCAGCGGAGCCCTACAGCCCTGATACTGCCGCCCAGGAGAAGCCATCGCCACCGCCGGCGGAGCTCGACTTCCCGCGCGCGGAGTGCTCGGGGAACCCCCACGCCGCCGCGGCCGGACCGCCCGCGAATTGCCCGCAGATCGACGCCGATCTGCGACCCGCCGCCGACGCTCCGGAGCAGGACTTCCCGGAGTGGCTGGGCGCCGTCACGGGATGGTGGGGCCCGCGAACCGCTGGCGAGGAGGCGCGGAAGAAGCGCTCCGGCTTCATCGTCACGCCCATCATCAACTCCAGCCCGCTCATCGGGGCAGGCTTCGGTGCCGGAATCGCCGGGACGGTCGACCTGCGCGAAGGGACCCGGCCCTCGAAGTACTCGACGAGCGTCGTCTTCACCACCAACTCCCAGATCTCGGTTCCGCTCCGCGTGGATCTCACGCTCCCCGGTGGCGACTGGACCGCGGTCCTGCTGTGGCGCTTGAGCAGGTGGCCTGCCCCGACGTGGGGCCTGGGTGGGCAGACGCCCGACTCGGCCAGGGCGGTCATCGACCGCGACTCGCTGCGACTGCATCAGACCGTGAATCGCCGCCTGACCGGCGACCTCTACGCCGGCGCCGGCCTCTACCTCGATTACGACTTCAACGTGCACGACCGAGGGACGGCCAGCGGTGTGCCCTCCGCCTTCGCCCAGTATCCCTACGGCACCGGCTCCTCGTCGTTCAGCCTGGGACCGGGGGTGCGGCTCGCCTGGGATGACCGCGACAGCGTCGTCTACCCGACGCGCGGCATTTACGCGGACCTCACCTTCTCCTTCTTCCCCACCTGGCTCGGGAGCAGCAACTCCTGGCAGTCGCTCTTCGCGGAGGCGCGCACCTACGTGCCGATGTCACGGCGCCTCGTCCTGGCGCTGTGGACCTACGGCTGGGCCTCGTTCGGCCAGGTGCCCTACCTGCGCCTCCCGTCGATCGGCAGCGAGCCGGAGGGACGGTCGGGCCGTGGCTACATCGAGGGGCGCCACATCGGGAAGGCGCTGCTCTACGGGGAGGCCGAGCTCCGGGTGCTGGTCTGGGAGTGGCTCGGCGCCGCGGGTGGCGTGAACCTGCACTCGGTCAGCCAGCCCGGCGCGCACGGCATCTTCCAGGACGCGCCGCGCTTCCAGTACTGGTACCCGGCGATCCTGGTGGGCCTCAAGATCGCCGTCGTGAAGGAGAGCCACGCGAACCTCAACTTCGACCTCGCCTTTGGCAAGGCGAGCAGCGGCTTCTACATCAACTTCGCCGAGTCGTTCTGAGGGTCGTCGCTAGCGTCGCCGCGGCTTCACGACGCGCCTCGGCGGCGGCTGGGCCTTTGCTCCGGACCTCGAACGACGACGGGCGCGCGCCGCCTCGGGCGCGGCAGCCGACTCGAGCTCGATCCCGAAGATGTCCGCCAGGTCCTCGCTCGCGATCGCGTCCTGGCCAGCCCCCGGCGCCGCCATGAGCGCCCCGGCATCACCCGCGGCGGCGACGAGCTCCGCGCCGTCGACGCCGCGCAGCGTGAAGAGGAGCTCGGGCACCTCGTCGAGCCGCGCGCCCACGCCGTAGAGCACGGCCGCGAGGTGCTTGCAGAGCCAGGCGCCATCCGGGCAGGAGCAGCGCATCTCGATCTGCTTCCCGCTCGGGAAGAGCCCGCGCTCGCGGTGGCAGAGCTTCTCCATCACCGCGCTGGAGAGCTTCCCCGAGAGCAGCTCCACGACCGTGCCGATCTGGCCGGCGCACTCCTTCCGCACCGCCTTCCAGCGCACGGCGGCGAGCGGCGCGACGGCGATCGTCACGTCATAGATCTCGCTCCCGGAGACGAGCGCATGCACCTCGCCCTTCGCGATCTGGAGGTCGATGACCGAGCCGTTGCGCACATAGGCCCGGCCGCGGGGGAGCCGGCTCGCAAAATCGGCGAACGTCTCCAGGTTCTCGCACCAGGCCTTGCCCCAGAACGTGCGCGCGATGGCGCCGCGTGGCGCGAGGAGGATAGGCGCTGGCTCGTGCCCTTGCTTCCGGAGCTGGGCGACCTTCCTGGCGGCGCGTCTGCGCCGTTCTGCGACGGAGACGTAAGCGGGGAACTCGCCGTAGTAGGAACCGTAGGCCACGCTCCAGCTCTCCTCGCCTCGTCACGCCTCGGCGGTCGCGCTCCGCAGGTCGAGCGCCACGAGCCGCAAGAGCTCCGCGTCGTCGAGCTCGGTGAGGCGCACCTCACCCCCGTCTTCTATCAGGTCGCGGGCCAGCATCCGCTTGTCCTCGAGCAGCGCATCGATGCGCTCTTCCACCGTGCCGCGGCAGACGAGCTTGTGCACGAGCACGGCCTTCTTCTGGCCGATGCGGAAAGCCCGGTCGGTCGCCTGGTTCTCCACGGCTGGGTTCCACCACCGATCGAAGTGGATGACGTGCGAGGCGGCCGTGAGGTTGAGGCCCGTGCCGCCGGCCTTGAGCGAGAGGACGAAGAATGGCACCGCCTCGTCCTCCTGGAAGCGGCGAACGAGCGCGGCCCGCTCCTTCACCGCGGTCGCGCCGGAGAGGACGAGCCCCGGCCGTCCGAACACCTCGCCGAGATGGCGCGCCAGGGGCTCCGTCATCTCGCGGAACTGGGTGAAGACGAGCGCCTTCTCCTGCCGTGAGGCGATGACCTCGCCGAGCTCGGCGAGCCTGGCGAACTTACCGCTCTCCGCAGGATCGAAGGCGCCGTCTCCGATCCACTGCGACGGGTGATTGCAGATCTGCTTCAGGCGCAGGAGGTAGGCGAGGACGAGGCCGCGCCGCTTCATCGCGTTCCCTCCCTTCACGGCCTTCATCTCGCGCGCGAGGCCTTCGACCGCCTCCTCGTACATGGCCGCCTGTCGCCTCGTGAGCGGGCAATACGCCTTGACCTCGGTCTTGTCGGGCAGGTCGGCGATGACGGCGCGATCCGTCTTGAGGCGCCGCAGGATGTAGGGGCGGACGAGCTCGCGCAAGGCGGCGTAGGGCGACGGGCGGTCGGCGGCGGCGCCGTCGGAGGCGGCCGCACTCTCGGCGCCCTTCACGAAGGCGCCGAACTCCTTCGCCGTCCCGAGGAGGCCCGGGTTCAGGTAGTCGAAGATCGACCAGAGATCGGTCGCGCGGTTCTCCACAGGCGTGCCGGTGAGCGCGAGCCGCAACCGCGCGCGCAGCGCCTTCACCGCGCGGGTCTGACGTGCGCCGGGGTTCTTCACCGCCTGCGCCTCGTCGAGCACGGCGAGGCCGAAGCGCGCCTCGGCGAGCCATGGGTAGCGGTGGACCGAGCCGTACGTCACGGCCACGAGGTCGTGGCGGTCGAGCGCCTCGGGCGAGAGGGCGGCGAGCTCCTCACGCGGCATTGCCGAAGGGTGCGCGACGAGGAGCCGGAGCGACGGCGCGAAGCGCTCGATCTCCGCCTTCCAGTTGGCGAGAAGCGACGCCGGAGCGACCAGGAGGTGCGGGCCGGCGAGGGCGCGGCTCTTCTTGAGGAGCAGCAACAGCGCCAGCACCTGCACCGTCTTCCCGAGCCCCATGTCGTCGGCGAGGCAGCCGCCCAGGCCGAGGCGGGCGAGCGTGAGGAGCCAGCGCACGCCGTCCTTCTGGTAGGGGCGGAGCGTGGCGTCGAGGAGCGGTCCGGGGTCGATCTCCGCCTCGCCGCGCGCGCCCCGTAGCTCGGAGAGCGCCTCCGCGAGCCAAGGGCCGGGCTCGACGCCGACCCAGGCGCGGTCGTCCTCGGGGAGGACCTCGTCGCTCGCGAGGCGCGCTCCCGCCACGAGCCGCATCGCCTCGGCGAAGGCGAGCCCTTCCGCTGCCGCGCGCTCCGCCTCGCGCCAGCGCTCGAGAAGGCGATCGAGCTTCTCACGATCGACCTCCACCCAGCGGCCCTTGAGGAGCCTGAGCCCGTTCCCGCCTTCGCGCAACGCGCGCAGCTCGGCGGGCGTCACCGGCTCGCCGTCGAGCGTGAGGCCGACCGAGAAGTCGAGCAGGGCTTCCACGCCGAGCCCCGCGGGCTTTCCAGCGCCCACCTTCACGGTGACGCGCGGGCGCGGTGGCCGGCCCCGACTCCACCAGCCCGGCACGCGTACCACGACGCCGCTCTCCTCGAGCCTGGGCAACTCACGCAGGAACGCGTGCGCCTCGTCCGGCGTCCACGCCTGTGGTTGGAAGAGCCGGCCGGAATCGCCGAGCGCCTTCACGAGCGCGCTCCTCTCGGAGGCGCGTTGCACTGGCGCGAGGAGCGCCAGGAGGCGCTTGCGATCCGCGGCCGACGAGGCCGCGCGCACGGCGTCTCCCAGTGGGCGGTGCTGCGGCTTCCCGTTCGGCGTGAGACCGGTGGTGTAGGTGGCGAGGAACGCGAACGGCAGCGCCTCGTCGCGCTTGTTCTCCGCGAGGTGGAGGTGGACGCGCCCGACGAGGTTCCAGGCGGGGTCCTGCTTCGCGAGCCACGCCTGCACCGGCTCGCGCGAGGAGGCGATGTCGGCGCGCCAGGCACGCAGCATCTCCGCCCAGAGCGCGGCGAGCACCTCCCGGTCGAGATACTCCGCTCCAGGCATGGGCGGGGCGACGAGGACGAGCCGCTCGAGCTCGGCGTTGCTCGGAAGGACTTCCGCCCGCTCACGCTGCTCTTCCAGATCGGGGAGCGCGCACAGCGCCGTCATGAAGGCACGCCCGAGGTCGCGCCAGAAGCCGAACGCCACCGGCAGCGGCGTGTGCGCCTCCGCAGCGCCCAGGTGTACGAGCCCCGCGCCCTGGCCACGCCCGAACGCCGCCTCGATGCGCGCTGCCGCGCGCGGCTCGGGCGAGGCCTCCCCCGGCTCGGCTGGCCGGAGCAGCAGGTGACCGGCGGGCGTGAGCGAGATGGCGAGCGGGGAAGGCATCCAAGTGAAGACTAACTGGAGGGAATGACGAGGGCGGAACCCCAGCATTACCACGCAAGACGTAGGGGCCGGGGCTCAACGCCCGCCGTGAAAGGTCGCGACCACCCCAGCGTGGTCGGACGGGTAGACTCCCGCGGCGGTCTTGCTCGACGGCGTCGCGCCCACGGTGGTCACCGCGGCCGGCGAGAGCGCGCCGCGGTAGAGCACGAAGTCGATGCGCTCCGTCAGCGCGACGGCGGGATCGCGCAGGTCCGGGGCGAAGCAGCAGGTGAGGCCCGGATCGCCGGGGTGCAGGAGCGTCCACGGATCGGTGAGGCCCGCGCCCACCACGATGGCGTACGACGCGGTGCTGCTCCCGTCCGCCGCGGAGTTGAGGTCCCCCATCACCAGGAGGTCGCCGCTGGCCGGTAGCACCGCGGCGAGCTCGCGCGCCTGTGCCTCCTGCACGCTGTGGAAGCCCTCGATCTCGAGGTGCGTGTCGAGGAGGGTGAAGGCGAGCCCCTCCGCCTCGACCTGGAGCGAAACGTAGCCGCGGGGAATGGTCGCGGAGAGCGAGCCCGCCGACACACCGGCCAGCGTCGCGTAGTGGCCGGTCGTCACGCCCGAGACCTGCACGCCGCTCCGGACGAGCACGACGTCGCGATCGACGAAACGGATCCGCTGGCCGGTGTCGTCGGGCAGCTCGACGTCGATGTTGGTGGAGGTGCCCGCCGCCACGTACTCGTGCCCGGTGCCGTGCAGGTGGTCCAGGAGGAGCTGCAGGAAATCATAGGCCGTGGTGGGTGGCGCGCTCTGGAGCAGGGGCCGCGTCTGGAACAGCGCCACCTCCTGCAGCGCGACGACATCGGCGCCGGCGGCGACGATCTCGTTCGCCACCCGGCTCATCCGACCGGGGACGTCGGAGGCCTGGACCGTGCGCCAGGTGGTGCCGACCGCGGCGGGGAGCTGCGTGGGATCCACCAACTGCAGCAAGGGTTCGAGGGGCGCTCCCAGGTAGAGGTTCCTCGTCATCAGGACGAGCGCGCCGTCGTCTCCGGCGCCCGACTGCCCGTCGCCACCGCACCCAGCGAACAGGACGGCGACGAGGAGCGCTGACGAGACCTTCTTCATGGCGACGCTCCGGGACGGTGGAAGCCGGGGAGAGCGACGTCGAGGTGCTCCGCTAATGCCCGTAGCGCGACCCGGGCCCGACCGCGACCTTTCCGCGGAACGAGTGGAACAGATATGCGAAGTAGCCGATGGCGAGCGCGATGGCTGGGATCCACCAGGCGAGGCCGATCGCGAGGCCGCGTCGATCGTTCGCCGCCCCGGCCACGTCGAGGTCGAAGCGCGGGTCGACGGTCGAGGGCAGGATGGTCGGGTAGAGCGCGCCGGCAGTGAGCCCGAGCAGCGCCGCCACGACGACCGACGAGGCGAGGAAGCCGCCGAGCTCCCCGCCGCGCGCGAGCGAGCGCGCCACCCGCGCCAGCCCGCCCACGACCGCGAGCGGGAGGATCCAGAGGCCGGGCCGCTCCGCCAGGTGTACGAAGAGGGACGGCCGCACGACCGCGGTCTCGATCGTGACGAAGAGCGCGAGGACCGCCACGGCGATCCAGGCCCTGCGGCCGAGCCGGGTCGCGCGCAGGTTCACGTCGCCGGCGGTCTTCCAGCGCAGGTACATCGCCCCGTGCCCGGCGAGCGTCGCGACGGCGAGGAGACCCACCGACGCCGTGTACCAGTCGATCGCCCCGAGCTCGCCGCTGATGCGAAGGTCCGTGAAGAGCGGCGACGCGAAGTAACCGCTGGAGTCGATGGGCACCCCGCGCAGCACGTTTCCGAGCGCCACGCCGAGGACGAGCGCCAGCACCGCCGACGAGAGCGCGAACACGACGTCCATGAGCTGGCGCCAGAGCGGGTTCGTCTGATGCGACCGCAGCTCGATCGAGAGCCCGCGCAGCACGAGCAGCCACAAGACCAGCACGAGCGGAAGGTAGAAGCCGCTGAACGCCACCGCGTACACCTGCGGGAACGCGAACACGAGCAGCCCGCCCGAGGCGAGGAGCCAGACCTCGTTGCCGTCCCAGACCGGGCCGATCGCCTCGAGCACGGCCCGCCGCTCCTCGTCGTGCCGCGCCACGAAGAGGTGGAGGATGCCCGCGCCCAGGTCGAACCCGTCGAGCACCACGTACATGGTGAGCATGAACCCGAGCAGGATGTACCAGGTCGTCGCCATGTCGTCTCCGCGTCACGCGCGAGCGGGCTGCCCGACGGTCGGCACCGCCTCGTGCGGTTCGGGTCCCCGGGCGATCTCCCGGCCGACGAGGTAGAGGAACAGGACCCCGATCACGAGGTAAAGCCCGAGGAATCCCAGGGTCGAGAACGCCACGTTTCCGGCGCCCACGCGCGGCGAGGTGCCGTCCGCGGTCCGCATGAGCCCGTACACCACCCAGGGCTGACGCCCGAGCTCCGCGGTCAGCCAGCCGAAGGTGGTCGCGATGTACGGGAACGGGAACGCCAGCATCAGGATCCAGAGGATCGGCCGCGACGTGTAGAGCCGGCCCTGCCACAGCGCGAGCGCCGCGACGAGCATCACCAGGATGAGCAGCGTCCCGAGGCCGACCATGATGTGGTACGCGTAGTAGAGGAGCTCGACGTTGTCCGGCCACTCGTTGCGCGGGATGTCGTTCAGCCCCTTGACCTCGGCGCCAAAGGAGCCGTAGGCGAGGAAGCTCAGCACGCGCGGGACCACGATCGGGTTCTCCAGCCGCCGAGTCTCGACGTTCGGCTGCCCGATGATGACCAGCTCGGCGGGCGCGGAGGTCTCGAACTTCCCCTCCATCGCGGCGAGCGTGGCGGGCTGGTGCTCGGCGACGAGCTTGCCGCTTTGATCGCCGGTCGGGAAGAGCTGCAGCGCCGTGGAGATCAGCCCGGCCACGACGCCGAGCCTGAGGGAGCGTCGCGCCCAGGGCTCGTGCATACCCATGAGCGCCCAGAAGGCGCCGACCGCTGCGACCACGAACGAGCCCGTGATCGCCGCGGCGCACATGTTGTGCGCGTACTGCCAGAACACCCAGCCGTTGAAGAGGAACGCGCCGACGTCGGCGAGGTGCAGGGTGCCGTCCGCCCCGACGGCATAGCCCTGGGGGTGCTGCATGAAGGTGTTCGTGGTGATGATGAAATAGCCGGACAGCCACGAGCCGAGGAAGAGCATGAATGCCGCGAAGAGGTGTCCGCGGGGTCCGAGCCGTTTCTCGCCGAAGAGGAAGAGGCCGAGGAACGCCGACTCGGCGAAGAAGGCGAACATCCCCTCCATTGCGAGGGTCATGCCGATGACGCCGCCCGCGTAGTGCGAGAAGCGAGCCCAGTTCGTGCCGAACTGGAACTCCATCGGGATGCCGGTCACCACGCCCACGGCGAAGTTGATGGCGAAGATGCGCGCCCAGAAGCGCGCCACCTCGTCCCAGCGCGGATCGTCGCGCCGGTACGCGATGATCTTCGCGACGAGGATGAGGAGCGCGAGGCCCATCGTGAGCTGCGGGAACAGGTAGTGGTACGTGATCGTGAAACCGAACTGGAAGCGGTGCCAGATTGCCGCGGTCATCGCGTACGCTCTGTAGGCCGGCTCGCGCGGCGGGGCCATCCGGGTGGGTCCCGCTCCGTTGGGAGTCTGCCGTTCGGACGTCCGGGGCGCGCGGGATCCGCGTCGCGCGCACCGCTCGCCACGCCGGCCGGATGGCGACGGCATACTGTTCGTGGAGCCGGAGCGGCGGTGGGCGACATCACATGCAGCCGGGCGATCCCCGCCACGGCCGCATCGATGCGCCGGCGCTCGCGCGCTGCTGAGCGACCCTGAGGGCCTTTCAGGGCGCAGCAGAATGCTCGGCGCGCGGTCTCAGCCGAACCCGGCGACCGGGTGAGGCACGTACGGCGCCTCCAGCGCCGCGACCTCCTGGTTCGAGAGCTGGACACCGAGCGCCGCAACGGCGGCCTCGAGGTGCTCCATCCTCGTCGCGCCCACGATGGGAGAGGTCATGCCGCCACGTTGGAGCAGCCACGCCAGGGCGATCTGCGCGTGCGGAAGGCGGCGCGCCTTCGCCAGCGCGTCGAGCGCCTCGAGCACCCGTTGGTCGGCTTCCGCCATCGTCGAGTAGAGCGTCTTTCCGAAGC
>DATLJU010000171.1:0-4734 GCA_035538735.1 Anaeromyxobacteraceae bacterium
CGACAGCTACCTCGCCTGGCGGCTCACGGGAGGCGCGGCCCACGTGACCGACGTCTCGAACGCCAGCCGCACGCTGCTCATGGACCTGCGCAGCTGCGCGTGGGACGACGAGCTGCTGGAGCTGTTCGGAGTCCCGCGCGAGCTCCTGCCCGAGATCCGCTCTAGCTCGGAGGTGTACGGCGAGACGAAGAATTGCCGCGCGTTGCCGGACGGCATCCCCGTCTGCGGCATCGCAGGCGACCAGCAGGCGGCGTTGTTCGGTCAGGCTTGCTTCGCGCCCGGTGACGCGAAGTGCACGTACGGCACGGGCGCCTTCCTGCTCCAGAACGTCGGCCCGGAGCCGGTCGTGTCGAAGCACGGTCTCCTCACGACGGTGGCGTGGCGGATCGGCGGCGAGACGCACTACGCGCTCGAGGGTAGCGCCTTCATCGCGGGCGCGGCGGTGCAGTGGCTCCGCGACCAGATGAAGCTGATCGAGAAGGCCTCCGACATCGAGGCGCTCGCGAAGACGGTGAAGGACTCGGAGGACGTGGTCTTCGTGCCGGCGATGGCGGGCATGGGAGCGCCGCACTGGCGTCCCGCGGCGCGCGGCCTCATCTCTGGGATCACGCGGGGTACGAACGCCGGGCACCTCGCGCGCGCCCTGCTCGAGGGCATCGCCTTCCAGATCCACGACCTGGCCGAGGCGATGATGAAGGACGCCGGGCGCGCCGTGCCGGCGTTCCGCGTCGACGGCGGCGCGTCCGCCAACGACCTCCTCATGCAGTTCCAGGCCGACCTGCTGGGGATCCCCGTGGAGCGCCCGCGCATGATCGAGACGACCGCCCTGGGAGCGGCCTTCCTGGCCGGCCTGGCGGGGGGCGTCTGGTCGTCGCGCGAGGAGATCTCGAAGAGCTTCAAGATCGGGAAGCGCTTCGAGCCGAAGATGAAGCCGGAGGAGCGCGAGCGGCACCTCGCCAAGTGGCAGCGGGCGGTCCATGCGGCGTGAGAAGGTCGTCCGACCTACCCGCCGCGTTCCCGCGTGCGCCACGGCGGGGGACGAGCCCCCGCCCTACGGCGCGGTCCGCTAGGTCGACGTCACGGGAACAGGTGGTCGAGCGTTTCGGCGACGGTCTCGATCGGCTCGACGGCGAAGCCCGGCGGCACCTCGGCGTGGCGCGCGTTTCCGGCGGGCACGAGCGCGCGCGCGAAGCCGAGCCGCGCCGCCTCGGCCAGCCGCGCGTCGCTCTGCGCCACCGCCCGAACCTCGCCGGCGAGGCCGACCTCGCCCAGCACCAGCGTCCGCCCGTCGAGTGCCCTGTTGCGGAAGCTCGAGGCGAGCGCGGCCACCGTGGCGAGGTCCGCGGCGGGATCGTCGAGCGTGAGGCCGCCCGCCACGTTCACGAACAGGTCGCAGCCGAGGATGTCGATCCCGACCTTCTTCTCCAGCACGGCCGCGAGGAGCGCCACGCGGTTCGAGTCCACGCCGAGCGCCGTCCGGCGCGGCGTGCCGAAGCTGGTCGGCGACACGAGCGCTTGCACCTCGACGAGCAGCGTGCGGGTGCCTGAGAGCGCGGCGGCGACGGCGCTGCCGGGCGCGCCCTCGGGGCGCTCGGACAGGAACAGCGCCGACGGGTTCTGGACCTCGCTGAGGCCGCGCGCCTTCATCTCGAAGACGCCGATCTCGCTGGCGGAGCCGAAGCGGTTCTTGTGCGCGCGCAGCACGCGGTAGGGGTGCGCGCCGCCGCCCTCGAAGTAGAGCACGGTGTCGACCATGTGCTCGAGCACGCGCGGGCCCGCGATGGCGCCGTCCTTCGTGACGTGGCCGACGAGGAAGGTGGGCGTCTCGGTGGTCTTGGCGAACGCCATGAGCCGCGCCGTGACCTCGCGGATCTGGGTCACCGTGCCGGGCGCGCTGACGAGCTCCGGCAGGTACTGCGTCTGGATGGAGTCGACCGCCAGCACGGCCGGCCGGAGCTGCTCCGCGGCGTGCAGGACCTTGGCGGCGTCCGTCTCCGGGAAGAGGTGCAGGTTCTCGGCCGCGACGCCGAGGCGATCGGCGCGCAGCTTCACCTGCCGCGCCGACTCCTCGCCCGTCACGTAGAGGATGGGCCGCCCCTCGACTGCGCGGGCGAGCCGCTCCAGCGCGGCGATGAGGAGGGTGCTCTTGCCGATCCCGGGATCGCCTCCGAGGAGGACGAGCGAGCCCGGGACCACGCCGCCTCCGAGGACGCGGTCGAGCTCGCCGATGCCCGTCCTGAGCCGCGCCTCCTCGCTCGCCTCCACCTCGCGGAGCGGTATGGGCCGCGCCGCGCGGTCGACGCCGCCGAAGCCACGCGCGACGCCCCGCGCCTCGGCGGGCGGGACCTCCTCGTGGAGGGTGTTCCACTTCCTGCAAGCGGGACACTGCCCGAGCCACTTGGGCGAGACGTGCCCGCACTCGGCGCAGGCGAAGACGGTCTTCTGCTTCGGCGCGAGCTTGGCCACGCGCGTTCCTACCATGTAGGTCCGACGTCCCCCGCCGCCGCGGACGGTCGTGGCGGCACCTCTACCCGCAGCCGTGGGGAGGGGGCTCTTCCCCCGCCGCAGCTCAAGTTGTCAACCCATCGCGCGTGCAGGGTTGACGACTGCCTGCACGCTGGTAGGGTGGACCGCCATGTGCACCGACACCTGCGTGAACCCGAGGCCGCTGCCCGCGGGCATCGAGCCCATCAGCGTCGAGGAGGCGCGGCGGCTCATCCGTCATACCGCCGGGCCGGAGCTCGAGGCGCTGCTCTCGCGCGCGCGGGCGGTGCGCGAGGCGGTGCACGGCACCGGCGTCTCGCTGTGCGGCATCGTCAACGCGAAGAGCGGCCACTGTCCGGAGGACTGCGGCTTCTGCCAGCAGTCGGCGCACTTCAAGAACACCGGCGCGCCCGAGTACCCGATGATGACCGCCCGCGAGATCGCGGACCAGGCCAAGGCCGCCGAGGCGGCGGGCGCGCGCGAGTTCTCGGTCGTCACGTCGGGGACGCGCATGTCGAGGGAGAGCGAGCTGCGGACGCTGGAGGAGGCGATCCGGCTCATCCGGGAGGAGACGACCGTCGAGCCGTGCGCCTCGCTCGGCCTCATGCGCAAGCCCGAGCTGGAGCGGCTCAAGAAGGCCGGGCTCATGCACTACCACCACAACCTCGAGACCGCGCGCAGCCACTTCGACCAGGTCTGCACCACGCACACCTACGAAGAGCAGCTCGAGACGATCCGAGCCGCGAAGGAGCTCGGCTACCAGCTCTGCACGGGCGGCATCCTCGGCATGGGTGAGACCCCCGACCAGCGCGTCGAGCTGGCGGAGACCTTGCGCGAGGTGGGTACCCACTGCGTCCCGATGAACTTCCTGAACCCGCGCCCGGGCACGCCCATGGAGCACGTGAAGGCGATCACGGCCGAGGAGTGCCTGGCCGCCGTCGCCGTCTTCCGGCTCATGCTGCCGGCGGCCCACATCTTCGTGATGGGCGGGCGCGAGGTGAACCTCGGCCCCGACCAGCACCGGATCTTCGACGCGGGCGCCGATGGCACCATGGTCGGCAACTACCTGACGAGCGCCGGCACGCAGCCGCACGAGGTGGTCGAGATGGTGCGCGGCAAGGGGTATGACCTCCGCCCCACGCCCGACGCCGAGCGCTGGGGTTTCCGCGGTGAGGCGCCGCGCGAGGCGGGCTGGAACCGCCGCGCCGTCGAGGGCGACCGCAAGCGGCTGCCGGTGGTGCGGTAGTGACCAGCGCGCTCTCCTGGCTCGACGGCGCGCTAGCCGCGCTGGAGGCGAAGGGCCTCCGCCGCGCGCTCGAGCCGCTCGAAGGGGCGCAGGGGCCGGTCGTCACCGTCGGCGGCCGCGCGCTCGTGAACCTGTGCTCGAACGACTACCTCGGCCTCGCCTCCGACCCGCGGCTCGTGGCGGCCGCCGTCGAGGCGGCGCAGCGGGAAGGGGCGGGCGCCGGGGCGGCGCGGCTCGTCGCGGGGGACCTGCCCGTCCACGGCGCGCTGGAGCGGCGCCTCGCCGCCTTCAAGCACGCCGAGGCAGCGCTGCTCTTCTCCTCCGGGTACCACGCCAACGCCGGCATCCCGGCCGCGCTCGCCGAGCGCGAGGACGCCATCTTCTCCGATCGGCTCAACCACGCCTCGATCGTCGACGGCTGCCGGCTGTCCCTGGCGAAGGCGTTCCGCTACCCGCACTGCGACGTGGACGCGCTGGCGCGGCTGCTGCGAGAGACGAAGGCGCGGCGCAAGCTCGTCGTCACCGACGCCGTGTTCGGGATGGACGGCGACGCGGCGCCGCTCGCCGCGATCGCCGAGCTGTGCCGTGACGAGGGCGCCATGCTCTACGTCGACGAGGCGCACGCGACGGGCGTGCTGGGTCCGACCGGCGCCGGCTGGGCGGAGGCGCAGGGGGTCCGGCCCGACGTGCTCATGGGGACGCTCGGCAAGGCGCTCGGGAGCTTCGGCGCCTTCGCGGCGGGCTCCGCCCGGCTCTGCGCCTGGCTCACCTCGCGCTCGCGGACCTTCATCTTCACGACCGCGTTGCCGCCGGCCGCGTGCGGCGCGGCGCTGGCGGCGCTCGACGTCCTCGCCGCCGAGCCGGCGCGTCGCGCGCGCCTGCACGCCCTCGCCGCCCGCATGAGGGAGGGCCTCTCCGCGCTCGGCTTCGACATGTCGCGGGTGGTGGCGCCCATCTTCCCGGTCGTGCTGGGCGAGGAGGCGATCGCGCTCGAGGCCTCGCGG
>DATLJU010000172.1:0-13805 GCA_035538735.1 Anaeromyxobacteraceae bacterium
GACCTCGCCATCGACGCCGCGCGCCGCCTCATCCAGTCCTCGCTCGACGAGAAGTCGCAGCGGAAGCTGGTCGAGGAGTACATCGCGCAGCTCCCCGCCGATCGGGCGGCGTAGGCGATCGGCGCGGCCTCGCCGCGCCACCCACCGGCGAAGCCGGTGGGTACCCCGCCCGCCCCACGGCGAAGCGGCTCCGGACCTCCGGAGCCGTTTTCGTTAGAAGGAACGCACCATGTCTCTCGGCATCGGCATCGTCGGCCTCCCCAACGTGGGGAAGTCGACCCTCTTCAACGCGCTGGCGGGCGCGGCCCAGGCGCAGGCGGCGAACTACCCGTTCTGCACCATCGACCCGAACGTCGGCGTCGTGCCGGTGCCGGACGAGCGGCTCGCCAAGCTGGCCCGGCTCTTCAAGCCGAAGAAGACCACCCCCACCACGCTCGAGTTCGTCGACATCGCCGGTCTCGTCGCGGGCGCCTCCAAGGGAGAGGGGCTCGGCAACCAGTTCCTGTCGCACATCCGCCAGGTCGACGCGATCGCCCACGTGCTGCGCTGCTTCGACGATCCAGACGTGGTGCACGTCGCGGGCAAGGTCGATCCGCGCGGCGACCGCGACGTGGTCGAGACCGAGCTCATGCTGAAGGATCTCGAGTCGGTCGAGAAGCGTCGCGAGCGGGCGCAGAAGAACGCCAAGGCGCCCGGGAAGCCGGGCGAGGTCGCCAAGGCGGAGCTGGCCGCGCTCGACCGGGTCAAGGCGGGGCTCGAGCAGGGCAAGCCCGTCCGCGCCCAGAAGCTCACGGAGGAGGACCAGCCGGCGGTCGCCGATCTGTTCCTGCTCACCAGCAAGCCCGTCATCTACGTCGCGAACGTGGACGAACATCAGCTCGCCCGGGCGGACCAGGACCCGCGCGTGCAGGCGGTGAAGGCGCTCGCGGCCGAGGAGGGCTACGAGGCGGTCGTGCTGTGCGGCAAGGTGGAGGCGGAGATCGCCGAGCTGCCCGAGGCCGAGCGGACCGAGTTCCTGCAAGGCCTGGGGCTCACCGAGCCCGGGCTCGATCGGCTCGTCCACGCCGGCTACCGCGAGCTCGGCCTCATCACGTTCCTCACCGCCGGCGAGGACGAGTGCCGCGCTTGGACGGTGAAGGAGGGCGCCCGCGCGCCCCAGGCGGCCGGCGTGATCCACACCGACTTCGAGCGCGGCTTCATCAAGGCGGAGGTGATGCGGGTCGAGGATCTGCTCGCGCTCGGCAGCGAGCACGCCGTCCGCGAGAAGGGCCTCATGCGCGTCGAGGGCAAGGAGTACGCTGTCCAGGACGGCGACGTGATGCACTTCAGGTTCAATGTGTAGCTCGCTACCCTGCCTCTCTCCCCGGCCCTCTCCCCGCCTCGCGGCAGGGCGAGGGTGACGGGACGCGGAGGGTGATCTTCCCCCTCTCCCACACCGGCGGGGGAGTGGGGGCGGAGCCCCCACTAAGAAGTCGGCGAAGCCGGCGGCCGCTCGCGCCAGCGAGCGAAAGCGCCGAAGGCGCCGCCGCCGGGGCCGCTACCGCGCGTGCCGTGCGGCGGGCTTCGCGGCGGCGAGCCTCTTCATCCTCCGCCTCCTCGCCGCCAGCTGCGCCGCGAGCGCCAGCGCCGCCATCATGCTCTTCTCGCTCGCCTTCCACTTCCCGGCGAGATCGTAGGCGACGCCGTGGTCGGGGCTGGTGCGGACGATGGGGAGCCCCAGCGTCACGTTCACCGCCGCGTCCGACAGCACGGCGTCGAGGAGCTTCACCGGGATGAGCCCCTGGTCGTGGTAGAGCGCGACCACCGCGTCGAACTCGCCCGCCGCCGCGCGCCCGTAGACGCTGTCGGCGGGGTAAGGTCCGGTCGCGTCCAGGCCGAGCCGGCGCGCCCGCGCCAGGGCCGGCAGCACGAGGCGCTTCTCCTCGTCGCCGAAGGCCCCGCCCTCGCCGCCGTGAGGGTTCATGGCGCAGACGGCGAGGCGCGGCTTCGCGATCCCGAAGTCGCCCCGGAGCGCCGCGTGCGTGACGGAGAGCGTCTGGAGGAGGCCTCCCGCGCTCACCGCGCGCGGCACCCTGGCCAGCTGCAGGTGGTTCGTGACCAGCGCCACCCTCAGGCGCCGCCCGGCCAGCATCATGACCGAGCGCGGCGCGCCGGTACGCGCCTCCAGCCACTCGGTGTGCCCGACGAAGTGGCGATCCGCGAGCTGGACCTGCGCCTTCGACACCGGGGCGGTGCAGAGCGCGTCGGCGGCGCCGCTCGCCACCGCCTGGTAGGCCGCCTCGAGATAGGCGAGCTGGGCCTGGCCGCCGGCTCGGGCGGGCTTGCCGGGGACGGCGGCGCCGCGGCCGAGCCGCGTCACCGCCACCACCGCGCCGCCGGGCGGGAGCGCTTCGCCGAGCGCGACCGTCGGCAGCGCCAGGCGGGCCTTCTTCGCCGCGCCGGCGAAGAGGCCGGTGTCGCCGTAGACGTAAGGGACGAGCGCGCCGCGCAGGCGCGCCAGCGCGCGGGCCGTCACCTCCGCCCCGATCCCCGAGGGATCACCCATGCTGATCGCGATGCGGATCGCCATCGGAGGTTCCTCGCGGAGCAGGGCGGGGGCTCGTCCCCCGCCGCGCGGGTGCCGCTAGTCCACCACCTTCAGCTCCGCCATCTTCACGTCGATGACGGCATCCTTCTTCAGCTCGGCGATGAACTGCGTCCGGTAGCGATCGCCCTGCTCGTTCGTGAGCTTGTCCCGGATCTCCTCCTTGACCTCGCCGAGCGGCTTGGGGCCCCCGCCGCGGCGCGCCTCGACCTGCAGGATCTGGAACCCGCTCCGCGTCTGCACCGGATCGGAGATCTGACCGCTCTGCAGCCCGAAGGCGACCTTCTCGACGTCCGCCTGGACGGTGCCGCGGCGCAGCCAGCCCAGATCGCCGCCGTCGCTCGCGCTCGGCCCCTCCGAGACCTGCCGCGCGAGGAGCCCGAACTCCTCTCCGTGACGCAGCCGGGCCACGATCTTCTCCGCCCGCTCGCGGACGCGCGCCACCTCGGCCGGGCCGGCGTCCTCCTTCAGGGCGAGGAAGATGTGGCGGACCTGCACCTCCTCCTCGGCGCGGAACTCCTGCGGGTGCGTCTGCCAGTAGTTCTGCACGTCCTCGTCGGAGACCTTCACCTTGCTGCGGATCTTGAGCTGCACGATCCGCATCGACTCCAGATCGCGCTTCACCGCCTTGCGGTAGGCGGCCCGGTCCATGCCCTGCCCCGCGAGCGCCTCGTCGAGCCGGGCGTCGTCGAGGTGGTTGCGCTTCTTCACGTCCTCGACGACCTGGTCGACCTCGGCCTCGCTCACCTCGACCCCGAGCGCCGCCACCTGAGCCGCGAAGAGCTTCTCCGCCACGACGGCGTCGAAGGCTTGCTGCAGGACGCGGGCGCGGGCGCGCTCCCGCGCCGGGCCCGCCGGCTCCGCGTCGGCGCGCCGCAGGTCCGGACCGGCGCGCTCCTCGAGCTCGGCGAGCGTGATGACGTCGCCGTTCACCACCGCCGCCACGCGGTCGAGGACGTGGCCCGGCGCCGCGGGGGCGGGGGTCGCGGCGCGCGCCGCCGCAGGAGGGGGCGAGGCGGGCGCAGGCGCGGGCGCGCCGGCGGCGGCGAGGAGGAGAGCGAGGATCATGAGGTCATTCTATGCGGGAGGGGACGGGGCCGTCAGGCCGGGAGGTCAGTCTCAGGGCGCGACCGCGCCGAGCGCCTTCTCGTCGATCTCGACGCGGGCCTTGGCGCGGAGGGCGGCGAGGTACTCGTCCTGGGCCCGGGCGCGCCGCTCGCGCACGAGCCGGTCGCGGATGGCCGGCCGCACCTCGTCGAGCGCGCGGTGCTGGGCCGTGCGCCGGGCGGTCACCTTGAAGAGGTGGAACCCGTACGGCGAGGCCGTCACCTGGGAGATGGTCTGCAGCGGCAGCGCGAAGCAGGTGTCGAAGACCTCCGGCATGCCGGAGCCCTTGCCGAACCAGCCCAGGTCACCGCCCTCGCTCGCCTCGGGCGAGAGCGAGGCGCGCCGCGCCACGTCCGCGAACGACTGCGGGCGGCGCCGCACCTCGTCGCGGAGCTTCTGCGCCTCCTCTCGCGTGCGGACGACGATCTGCGAGGCCCGCACCTGCTGCGGCTGCTCGAACTCCTGCGGGTGCTCGGCGTAGTACCGCGCCACCTCGGCCTCGTCGACCTGCGCCTTCGGGAACACCTGCTCGGCGAAGAGCCGCTCCACCGTGAGCTGCTCGCGCAGGCGCGCCTTGAGCTCCGCTTCGCTCGTGCGCTCCTCCGCGAGGAGATCGTCGAAGTGCGAGCCGGGGTACTCGCCGCGGACGCGGAGCAGCATCCGCTCCACCTGGTCCTGGCCCACGGTGATGTTGTGAGCGCGCGCCTCCTGGAGGAGCAGGGCGCGGTCGACGGCGTCGTCGAGGAGGCGCCGCCGCAGGTCACCGTCGGGCGAGCCACCCTCGCCGCCCTGCGCCCGGGCGTGGTCGAGGTCGCGTCGCAGCGCGTCGGCCGAGATGGGCTCGCCGTTGACGAGCGCCACTGGCTTCGGCGCGCCGCCGGCCGCGGAGCGAGCACCCCCACCGCGGCCGCAGCCGGCGAAGGCGCCGGCCGCGGCGAGGAGGAGGAAGAGCGCGCCACGAGGCATGGGTGCGGTCCGGAACGTGCTGGCGCCCGCGGCGGGGGACAAGCCCCCGCCCTACTTCTTGGCTGGAGCGGGGACGGCCGCCGGCGCCGGCTGCGCGGGGGCTGGGGCGGCCATCGTGGGCCGGGGCCCCATCGCGCCGTGGGGAGCGCCGCCCATCATCCCGCCCATGCCGGCGCCCGCCGGCGCGGCCGCGACGGTCACCTTCTCCAGCTCCTTGTCGTTCACCTGGATGTGGGCGTCGTCGCGCAGCTTCTTCACGAACTCGTCGAACTCCTTCGTCTTCTTCTGGCTCGCGAGCCGCGCCGCGATCTGGGGCTTCACCTCGTCGAAGGTGCGGTTCAGCTCCGGCTGACGGCCGAGCGCGCGGACGAGGTGGAAGCCGTGCGGGCCCTCCAACACCGCGGTCGAGGTCTCGTTGTCCTTGAGCTTGAGCGCCGCCTCCGAGAACGCCTTGCCGTAGGCCTGGGTGAGCTCGGCCTCGGTCTTCATGGCGAGGTCGCCGCCGACCATCTTGGTCGCGTCGTCCTCGGAAGACTCGCGCGCCGCGAGGGAGAGCGCGCTCGGGTTCTTCTTCTCGTCGGCGAGGATCTTGGCGAGGAGCTTCTTCGCCTCGGCCGCCTTCTTGGCGCGCTCCGGGCTGCCCTGCTCCGCCTTGAGGAACACGTGCGCGAGGTGGATCCGGGCAGGGCGGTGGAACTCGTCCGGGTGCTCGTCGTAGTACTTCTGCGACTCCGCGTCGGGCACGGCCTTCGCGCCGCCCTGGTCCTGGAAGAAGCGCTGGTAGTACTTCGAGACCATCACCTTCTTCATGGTGAACTGGACGTCGGGGTCGTTGGCGAGGCCCTCCTTCTCGGCCGCCTTCGCCAGCAGCTCGAACCGGATCATGTTGTCGAGGAACTGCTTCTTCCGGTCGACGCTCTGGAAGCTGGCACGGATCATCGGCGACTGCTCGTCGAGGCGGGTCTTCAGCTCGTCGGCCGTGATCGTGACGCCGCCGCCGGAGGCGACGACGGGGCCCTTCTTGGCGGGCCCCTTCGAGCAGGCCACCGCGGCTGCGGCTGCAAGGACGAGGGAGGCTCTGCGGAACATGATCGATGCTCCTGAGTAGGGTGAGGAAAAAGGAACCGAATCCTACCCCCAACCCGTGATCGGCTCGGCTTCTTCCGGCGGAACACCCGGGCGGGGGGCGAAGCGGGACCGGCAAACAAAAAGCACAGTCCGGACGGGGGATCAACTAAGAGGCGACGACGGTCACGCCGCGAGCTTCGCCAGGTCTTCGAGGACGGTGCGGACACCGAGCAGCAGCTCGCGCCCCTGCGCCGCCTCCTGGGCGGGAGTGACGCCGGCCGGGGCGGCGGCGGGCGCGGGGCGCGCCTGCGCGATCGCCTTCTGCATCGCGGCCTGGACCGCCTGGGCCCGGGCCGCCTTGGCGGCGACCCCGGACGGCCGGGCGCTCACGGCCGCCTTCGTCGCCGCGGGCGGCTTCAGCTTGCCGTTCGGGCCGACGTGGGCGACGAGCTTCATGTCCGGGGTGAGCCGCAGCGCGCCCTGGCTCGCCTGGACGCGCTTCGCGAGCTGGAACGCGTCGAGCGCGGCGCCGTCGCCGAGCGTGAAGACGATCCGGCCCGGCCCCGCCTCGAGCCCGCGGATGCGGAGGGCCCGCAAGCGCACCTTCACCTGCATCACCGCCTGCAGCGCGTCCACCTCGTCGGGCGGATCGCCGTAGCGGTCCACGATCTCGGCGCGGATCTCGTCCAGCTCCTCGTCCGTGGAGGCCTGGGCGAAGCGCTTGTAGAAGTAGAGCCGCTGGTGGACGTCCGGCATGTACGGGTCGGGGATGAACGCGGGGAGCGGGAGCTGCACGTCCGGGTCGATGTCCTCCCTCGGCGCCTCGCCGCGCAGCTCGCGCACCGCCTCGTCGAGGAGCTGCGCGTACAGGTCGAAGCCGATCGCCTCGATGTGACCGGACTGGTCCTTGCCGAGCAGGTTGCCCGCGCCGCGGATCTCGAGGTCATGGCTCGCGATCTTGAAGCCGGCGCCGAGCTCGCTGAAGCGCTGCAGCACCTCGAGCCGCTTCTGCGCGTCCTTCGTCACCGGCCGCCGCGCCGGCACGAGGAGGTAGGCGTAGGCGCGCTCGCGGCTGCGGCCGACGCGGCCTCGGATCTGGTAGAGCTGCGACAGGCCGAAGTGGTCGGCGCGGTTCACGATGATGGTGTTCGCGCTCGGGATGTCGAGGCCGCTCTCGATGATCGAGGTGGCGAGCAGCACGTCGAGCTCCTTCTCGACGAACTTGCCCATGACCTGCTCGAGCTTGTGGTGGCTCATCTGCCCGTGCGCGACGCCCACCCGCGCCTTGGGCACGAGCTCGGTCAGGAACTTCTCCATCGCCGCGATCGAGCGCACGCGGTTGTGGACGAAGTAGACCTGCCCGCCGCGGCGGAGCTCCTGCTCCACCGCCTCCTTCACCGCCACCGGGTCGAACTTCATGACGAAGGTGCGGATGGCGCGCCGGTCCTCCGGCGGGGTGGCGATGATGGAGAGGTCGCGCGCGCCGGCGAGGCTCATATGCAGCGTGCGCGGGATGGGGGTGGCGGTGAGCGTGAGCACGTCGACGAGCTTGCGCAGCTTCTTGAGGCGCTCCTTGTGCGCCACGCCGAAGCGCTGCTCCTCGTCCACCACGATGAGGCCGAGGTCCTTGAACGAGACGTCGGCGGCGAGCAGGCGGTGCGTGCCGATGACGACGTCCACCTTCCCCGCCACCAGGTCCTTCAGCATGGCGCGGATCTGGTCGCCCTCCTTCATGCTCGAGAGCGCCTCGATGCGGACCGGGTATCCCTTGAAGCGCTCGCGGAAGTTGCGCTCGTGCTGCGCGGCGAGGACGGTCGTCGGGACGAGCACCGCCACCTGCTTCTTCGAGAGCACCGACAGCATGGCGGCCCGCATCGCCACCTCGGTCTTGCCGTAGCCGACGTCGCCGCACACGAGGCGATCCATCGGCCCCTTGTGCGGGCGCGCCCCGTCCTTGCGCATGTCGCCGAGGACGTCCTCGATCGCCTTCGCCTGGTCGGGGGTGGGCTCGTAGGGGAACTCGGCCTCGAACTCGCGGTAGATCTGGTCCGGCTCCTTGAAGCCGAAGCCCGGGTGGGCCGAGCGGGCGGCGTACAGGTCGAGCAGCTCGGCCGCCATCTTGAGGAGCTGCTCCTTGACGCGCGCCTTGCGCAGCGCGAACGAGCTGCCGCCCAGCTTGTCGAGGCGCACCGCCTCGGGGGTGGCGCCGGTGAACTTCTGGACCTGGCGCAGCTTCGAGACCGGCAGGTAGAGACGGTCCGCCCCCTCGTAGGCGAGGACGAGGAAGTCGCCCTCGACCCCGCGGATCTGCATCTTCGTCAGGCCGTGGTAGCGCGCGATCCCGTGCTCGACGTGGACGACGAGGTCGCCCTCGTTGAGCTCGCGGAAGGCGGCCGCGAACGTGTTCTCCAGCTTCGTCGCGCGGGCGCGCTTCTTCACGCGGCGGCCGAAGATCTCCTCGTCCGAGAGGAGCGCCAGCCTCGCCGGCGCGTCCACGAAGCCGCCGCTGATCTCCCCCCGGACGAGGTGCGCGTGGACGCCGGGGTCGTAGAGCTGGGCCGGATCCTGGAGCGGGCCGTCGTGCCAGCGCGCCGCCATGCGCCGGTCCTCGAGGAGCCGCTTCAGCCGATCGGCGGCGGAGCGCGTCGAGCAGGCGACCACGGCCGCGAGGCCGCGCTTGCGCCAGTCCTCGAGCCGCCGCGACAGCGGCGCCAGGGCGCCCTCGTCGCCGTGCGCGCCCTCGATCTCGCCGCGCAGACCGCCCGTGTCGCCGAAGGCGAACCGGAGCGGCTCGGTCGCGCCGAGCCACACGCCGTGGCGGCGCACCACCGGCCGCGCCGCGAGCGCGGCCTCCGCCTCGGCGCCGGTGAGGAAGTGCGCCCGCGGCGGCAGCGCCAGCTCGTCCCGGCGGAGCGTCGCCTCGTGCTCGCGGGCGAGCTCCGCCTCGAGGTCGGCCACCGCGCCGGCCACCGCGTCGGCGCCGTCCACCCAGCAGACCACCTCCGACGGCAGGTACTCGAACAGGGTGGCGAGGCCGCCGGGGTGGAAGCCCGGCAGCAGCGCCTCCAGGCCGAAGAAGGGCGTGCCGGCGTCGATCGCGTCGAGCACCTCGCGGACGCGCGAGGTGGGGCGATCCACCTTCTCCGCCGCGTCGCGGACGGCCGCCTTGGCCGCCTCGCGCGCTTCATCCGTGAAGAGCGCCTCGCGCGCCGGGCAGACCACCACCTCGTCCACCGCGCCCAGCGTCCTCTGCCCGTCGGGATCGAAGCCGCGGGCGCTCTCGATCTCGTCTCCGAAAAGCTCCAGCCGGACCGGCTTCTCGTCGAGCGGGCTCCACAGGTCGATGATCCCGCCGCGGACCGCGAAGGTGCCCGGATCCTCGACCAGCGGCACGCGGGTGTACCCGATGCTGACGAGCTTGGCGGCGAGCGCCTCCCGATCGACGGTGACGCCCTTGCCGAGGAGCTCCGTGTGCCGCTCGAAGACGGCGCGCGGCACCATCCGCCGCGCGAGCCCCCGCGCCGAGACCACCACCGCCTTCACCGAGGAGGGCGAGAGGTGCAGCCGGCCCAGGGCCGCCAGCCGCTCCATCTCGAGGCCCCGGTCCGGCGAGAGGTCGTCGTACGGCAGCACCGGATCGGCGGGCACGCGCAGCACCGGCGACGGCGCGCCGGGGGTGGCGCCGAGGAAGAACGCCAGGTCCCGCCCGAGCTCGTCCGCGCCGTCCTCGTCCGGTGCGACCGCGAGAAGGAGCGCCGCCCCGCGCCCGCGGCCGACCAGCTCCCTCGCCACCCAGCCGCGGGCGGCGCCAGCGAGCTCGGTCACGTCGGCGGAGCGGCGCTCCGCGAGCGCGCGGAGGATGTCCTTCACCGCCGCGGCGGCGTGGCTGGGGGCGGCATCGCTCGATGGAAAGGCCACGGGGGGCGGCATCTTAGGCGCGCGGCCGCGAAAAAGCACCCGGGCGCGAGCCGTCCTTCGCCGCGCCCGCGTCGCCGAGGTCCGGGGGACTTCGATGGCGCGCCCGCGCCGATCCACGCCGCGTCCGGGTGCCGATCTCAATCTAACGGCGATCCGGACGCCGCGCCTGCCCCTTCTCCCGGCCTCGTCCCCGGCGGGGTCGACCGCTTCTCCTCTGGGGTGCGGAAAAACCGGGAGAATCTGAGCCCCTCTGAGCCCCTTTCTTGATCGCCAGGGAAGCGGTCGCTAGACTCACCGCGAGGCGGCGCGTGGCTCGAACGGGCTACCGCCTGCAACAGGAGCACCGCCCCGTCCCATGCGTGCGTCGCGCGCCATTCCGGCCTTGTGCCTCGTCCTGGCCGCCTGCGGCGGCGCGGTCGAGCCCGCGGTGCCGCGCGCGGCGGGCGCGCCGCTCGTCGCCTCGCTGGCCGTGCCGTCCGCCGCCTCGACCACCGAGCTGCGCGCCGGCCGCCTGAGCGAGGCGCGCTCGGCGCTCGAGGCCTCGCTGGCGGCCGACCCGGATACGCAGGGCGCGCTCAACGACCTGGCGGTGACCTACGCCGTCCAGGAGCGGTTCGACGCCGCGCGGCAGCTGTTCGAGGAGGCGCTCGCCCGCGGCGGCGCCCGTGAGCAGCAGGCGTCGCTCGTGAACCTGGCCGAGCTCTACGCGCTCGACGGCTATCTCCCGGCGGCGCAAGCGCACCTCGACTCGGCGCGGGCGGTCGACGCTTCGCGTCCGGAGCCGCTCTACGCGCTGGCGCTCCTCGCCGACGCGCGCGGCGATCGGTCCGGCGCGGCGACCGCGCTCGGGGCCGCGCTGGAGGCCGACCGGTCCGGCGCGGCGCGGCGGGACCTCGTCTTCGTGTATCCGGAGGAGCGGCTCCACCTCGACGCGCTCGTGGCCGAGGCTTCGGGAGACGCCGCGACCGCCCAGGCGCGCTGGCGCGACCTCGCCCGCGGCCGCTTCGCGCCGCTCGCCCAGGCGGCGACGCGACACCTCGAGGGCAACTAGAGGCGGCGATGGCTTCCGACACGTCGAGCCTCTCCCAGCGAGCGCGCGAGATCCTGCGCGTGCTGGTGCAGGACTACATCCAGCGCGGCGAACCGGTCGCGAGCCAGCCACTCCTGGCGCGCCACGACCTCGACTGCTCGCCGGCCACGGTCCGCAACGTGATGGCCGACCTCGAGGCGCTCGGCTTCCTCGCGAAGCCGCACGCCTCCTCCGGCCGGATCCCCACCCAGGCCGGGTACCGACTGTACGTCGACACGCTGCTCAAGGTGCGGCCGCCCCCGGCGGCGGAGCGCGAGCAGATCGAGAAGGTCACCCACGACGCGTCCGCGGTCGACACGCTGCTCGAGTCGACGGCGCGGGTGCTCCACTCGCTCACGCACCACGCGGGCGTGGTGACGACGCCGCGCCCGGTGGACGATCCCATCCGGCAGATCGAGTTCGTGCGGCTGCGCGAGAGCCGGGTGCTGGTGGTGTTCGTCTCCGAGGCGGGCCTCGTCACGAACAAGCTCATGCAGCTCGACGCGCGGCCCGAGCCGGGCGAGCTGGAGCGCGCGGCGAACTACCTCAACGAGAAGCTGCGCGGCGGCCCGCTCGCGACCCTGCGGGAGCGCATCCTCGCCGACATGCGCGCCGATCAGAGCGCGCTGCAGCGGGTGGTGTCGAAGGCGCTGCAGCTCGCGGAGCAGAGCTTCGGGGCGGCGCTGGCGGGCGGCGAGGTGCTCGTCGACGGCGAGGAGAGCTTCCTCGACGCCCCCGAGTTCGCCGACGTGCAGAAGGCGCGCGCCCTGCTCCGCGCCTTCGCCGAGAAGGACCGCATCCTGCGCGTGCTCGACAAGGTGCTGCGCGCCCGCGAGGTGCAGATCTTCATCGGGGCCGAGAGCGAGCTCGCCAGCGTGCCCGACGTCTCGGTGGTGGCGGCCCCCTACGGCCGGGGCGATCAGGTGCTGGGGACGCTCGCCGTGATCGGACCGACGCGCATGAAGTACGAGCGGGTGATCCCGCTCGTCGATCTCACCGCGCGCGAGATCTCGCGCGCCCTCTCTGGCGGCGACGAACCCTGACGCACGGCGGACCGGTTCGCCATTGCCGGCGCGCGGTTGCGCTGCTTGTTCCCGGTTCGAACCGTGTGACACAATGAGCGGCTCGCGGCCTCTCCTCGGCCGCCCATCCCCGGTCACGGCATGCCAGATCACAAGGAGCAGGGCGCCTTTTCGGCGGACATCCCGGACGACGCGGTCGCCGAGGCGGTCGCCGCGGTCGAGCGGCGCGCGCGCGTCGCGCCGCCGCCCGCCGCCGCGGATCCGGCCCCGGTGACGCCGGCGACGGAGGGAGCCGCGCCCGGCGCCACGTCCACCGGCCCGGGGGACCCGAGCCCGCTGCGCGCCGAGGTCGACCAGCTCCGCGCCGAGCTCGAGCTGAGCCAGGAGCGGGCGCGCAAGGTCTTCGAGCAGCTCAAGGACGAGCACGACCGGCTGCTGCGCACGGCGGCGGACCTCGAGAACTACAAGAAGCGGGCGGCGCGCGAGAAGGAGGAGGTCCAGCGCCACGGAAACGAGCGGCTCGTGAAGGAGCTCCTCCCGGTGCTCGACGCGCTCGAGCGCGCGCTCGCGGCCGCGCCGCAGGGCGATCCCGTCGCGACCGGCGTCGCCATGACGCGGCGCCTGTTCGAGGAAGCGCTGGCGCGCTTCGGGGTGAAGGGTTTCTCGGCCAAGGGCGAGACGTTCGACCCGCAGCTCCACGAGGCGCTCATGACGGTCACCACGGTGGAGGTCGAGCCGGGCCTCGTCGTGGACGAGCAGCAGCGCGGCTATTTCCTGCACGACCGGCTCATCCGACCCGCGGCGGTGGTGGTCTCCGCCGCGCCGCCTCCGGCCGAGGCGCCCGGGGAGGCGCGCGGATCCCCCGAGGGAACCTGAGCGTGGGGCAATCATCATGGGCAAGGTGATCGGCATCGATCTCGGGACGACCAACTCCTGCGTCGCCGTCATGGAGGGCGGCGAGGCGGTGGTCATCCCCAACTCGGAGGGCTCGCGCACGACCCCCTCGATGGTCGCGCTCACCGAGGGCGGCGAGCGTCTGGTGGGGCAGATCGCGAAGCGGCAGGCGATCACGAACCCGGAGTCGACCGTCTACGTCGTGAAGCGGCTCATCGGGCGCAAGTTCGAGGACGCGGAGGTGAAGCGCACCGCGTCGCTCGTGCCGTTCCGCGTCGTCGCGAACGAGAACGGCGATGGCTGGGTCGAGGTGGAGCGCAAGCGGTACTCGCCGGCCGAGGTCTCGGCGATGGTCCTCGCCAAGATGAAGCAGACGGCGGAGGACTACCTGGGCGAGCCGGTGACGGAGGCGATCATCACCTGCCCCGCCTACTTCAACGACGCCCAGCGGCAGGCGACCAAAGACGCCGGCCGCATCGCCGGCCTCGAGGTGCTGCGCATCATCAACGAGCCCACCGCCGCGGCGCTCGCCTACGGCGTCGACAAGGGCCAGAACGCCACGGAGAAGGTCGCCGTCTACGACCTCGGCGGCGGCACGTTCGACATCACGATCCTCGAGCTCAACCAGGGCGTGTTCGAGGTGAAGGCGACCAACGGCGACACCTTCCTCGGCGGGGAGGACTTCGATCAGCGGCTCATCGACTGGCTGTCGAAGCGCTTCCAGGAGGCGAACGGCGTCGACTTGAAGAAGGATCGCATGGCGCTGCAGCGGCTCAAGGAGGCCGCCGAGCGCGCCAAGCACGAGCTCTCCAGCGCGACCGAGACGGAGGTGAACCTGCCGTTCATCACCGCCGACGCGACCGGGCCGAAGCACCTCGCCGAGACCATCGACCGGCAGACGCTCGAGCAGCTCGTCGGCGATCTCGTCGAGAAGACGATCGAGCCGTGCAAGATCGCGCTGCGCGACGCCGGCGTCACCGCGCAGCAGCTCGACACCGTCATCCTCGTCGGCGGCATGACGCGCATGCCGAAGGTGCAGGAGGTGGTGAAGCGCTTCTTCGGCCGGGAGCCGCACAAGGGCGTGAACCCCGACGAAGTGGTGGCGGTCGGGGCGGCCATCCAGGGCGGCATCATGAAGGGCGAGGTCAAGGACGTCCTGCTCCTCGACGTGACCCCG
>DATLJU010000173.1:0-10200 GCA_035538735.1 Anaeromyxobacteraceae bacterium
CGCCTGCGACTGCGATCGCTGGCTCGAGATCTGGAACCTCGTCTTCATGCAGTTCGAGCGGAGCGCCGAGGGCGGCCTCACCCCGCTGCCCAAGCCCTCCATCGACACCGGCGCGGGCCTGGAGCGGCTCGCCGCGGTCGTCCAAGGGAAGCGCTCGAACTACGACACCGACCTGTTCCAGAACATCATCCGCGCCGTCGAGCGGGTGGCTGGCAAGCCCTACCAGCCGGCGGCGGACGACGGCGTCTCGATGCGGGTCATCGCCGACCACGCCCGCGCCACGACCTTCCTCGTCGGCGACGGCGTGCTGCCCTCGAACGAAGGGCGCGGCTACGTCCTCCGCCGCATCATGCGGCGCGCCATCCGGCACGGGAAGCGGCTCGGGCTCGAGCGGCCGTTCCTGGCCGAGATCTGCGGCGCGGTCATCGACGAGATGGGGAGGGCCTACCCCGAGACGCGCGAGAACCGCGCCTTCATCGAGAAGGTGGCGCTGTCGGAGGAGGAGTCGTTCCGGCGCACGCTCGACAAGGGCCTCTCCATCCTCGAGGCCGAGATGGCGCGGCTCGCCGAGGCGAAGGAGAAGGTCATCCCGGGCCAGGTGGCGTTCCAGCTCTACGACACCTTCGGCTTCCCCATGGACCTCACCCGGACCATCGCGGCGGAGCGCGGGCTCGCCGTGGACGAGCCCGGCTTCGACAAGCACATGGCGGAGCAGCGGGCGCGCTCGGAGTGGAAGGGCTCCGGCGAGGAGGCGGTCGGCGATCTGCACAAGCGCATCGCCACCGAGCTCGGCGAGACCCGGTTCCTCGGCTACGACACCACCACCGCGAGGGCGGAGGTGAAGGCGCTCGTCGTGAACGGCGCGCGCGCGGCGCAGGCGGTGAAGGGCGACCGGGTCGAGGTGATCACGGACGCGACCCCGTTCTACGGCGAGTCCGGCGGCCAGGTGGGCGACGTCGGCGTCATCGCCGCGCCGGGCGGGAAGGTGGCCGTGGCCGACGCGCAGCGGCCGGTGCCGGGCCTCATCGTGCATGCCGGCGAGGTGCAGGAGGGGCAGATCGCGGTCGGCGACCTGGTCGAGCTCACGGTCGACGATGCGCGGCGCGACCTCGTGCGCGCCAACCACTCGGCGACGCACCTCCTCCACTACGCGCTGCGGCAGCGGCTCGGCGAGCACGTCAAGCAGAAGGGCTCGGTGGTCGCGCCCGACTACCTCCGCTTCGACTTCTCGCACTTCCAGCCGCTCGAGGCGGACGAGCTGCGCGACGTGGAGCGCACCGTGAACGAATTGGTCCGCCAGAACGAGGCGACCGACACGGCCGTGCTGGAGCTGGAGGACGCTCGCAAGACCGGCGCGATGATGATCTTCGGCGAGAAGTACGGCGACCGGGTGCGCGTGGTCCGGCTGGGCCCGTCGAAGGAGCTGTGCGGCGGCACGCACGTCCGGCGCACCGGCGACATCGCCTTCTTCAAGATCGCGAGCGAGGAGTCGATCGCGTCCGGCATCCGGCGCATCGTGGCCTACACCGGGCCGAAGGCGGTCGAGCTGGCGCAGCGCAGCGACGAGGAGCTCCGCCAGGCCGCGCGCCTGCTCAAGGCGGGCGCCTTCGAGGTGGCGCAGAAGATCGAGCAGACGCAGAAGCGCGTGCGCGAGCTGGAGCAGGCGCTGGAGGTCGCGCGCGGCCAGATGGCGGCGGCCCGATCCGGCGACCTGGCCGGCCAGGCGCGCGAGGTGAACGGCGTCAAGGTGATCGCGGCGCGCGTCGACGGCGATGGGAACGCGCTGCGCGACCTCGCCGACAAGCTGCGCGACAAGCTCGGCCAGGGAGTGGTCGCGCTCGGCAGCGAGCAGGACGGCAAGGCGGTGCTGCTCGTCGCGGTGACGAAGGACCTCACGAACAAGGTCAAGGCGGGCGACCTCGTTCGGGAGGCGGCGAAGCTCGTCGGGGGCAAGGGCGGCGGCAAGCCCGACCTGGCCCAGGCGGGCGGACCCGACGCGGCCGGGCTCGACAAGGCGCTGCAGCGGGTCGAGGAGCTGGTGCGCGCCGCGACGGCGTGACGCAAGACCGGTCCGGAGTCAAGCCGCCCCACGGCATTCCTCCTCGCCAGGGTCATTTGACCGCGGCGCGGGGCGAGCCCTACCATCGCTCGGAGGGGAGGGACGCCGCCACGCCGCGCAGCGCGCCGAGATCCGGGAGAGCGTCCGCGGTGGTCGATCTGGCCGCCGCGCGCGACGATCGTCGCTTGCGCGACTACCAGTCCCGCCTCGGCACCGTGCAGGAGACGAACCGGAGGGCGCTCACGCGCCTGTTCCAGAGCGGCGTCATCTTCAGCCGCGCCGGATCTCGTCTCGGCCGCGATCTCCTCCTCGCCCACCAGCACCTCGTCAAGGTGGCGGATCTGCTGGACCGGTTGACGGAGCTCGAGCGCGGGCTCGGCCGCGACGCCGAGGCCGAAGCCCTGTACGCGCAGGTCCAGGGGCTGCTCGCGCGGACGAGCGAGCTGTCGGCGCGCTCGGACGGGTTGCTCGCGCGCGAGCGGTAGCGCGCTCGGCGGCGCGCACGCGACCGACGCGGGGCCCGGTCTACAAGAGGATGTCCGTTAGCGCGGACGATTGGCATCGTATCCGTCATCACGGAAACAGGAGCCCCATGCGCGCCACCGCCCGCGATCTCCTCGCCGCGAAGAATAGCGCCGTGGTCTACACCTGCCCCGCCGACGCCTCGGTCGCGGAGGCGTGCCGGCTGCTCGCCGATCGGCGGGTGGGGGCGCTGGTGGTGCTGGAGGGGAGCGAGGTGCGGGGCCTCTTCACCGAGCGCGAGGTGGCGACGCGCGTCGTCGCGCACGGCCTGGACCCCGCCCGGACGCCGGTGCGCGACGTCATGGTGCGCGAGATCGCCACCGTGCCGCTCCATGCCAGCGTGGACGAGGTGGAGCTGCTGCTGCGCCGCCGCCGCGTGCGCCACCTCCCGGTCGTGGGAGGGCGTGGCCTGCTCGGGATCGTCTCGCTCGGGGATCTGGCGCGGTACTACGCCCTGCGCGAGCGCGCCTCCGCCGAGGCCGCCGAGCTGCGCTAGCGGGCGCTTGGCCAGACACCCTCCGGCGAGCATCATGGTGCCATGCGCCCGCTCGCCCTCGCCGCCGCGTTGCTCGCGGCCTGTGCGTCCACCTCCGCCGCGCGCCGGCCGGAGCCTACGCCCGCACCACCGGACGCCGCGGCCCTAGCCGAAGCCGCAGCCGCAGCGGCCGCCGTGGTGGGCTCCTGCCCGGAGAAGGAGAGCGACACCTGGCGGTCCGACCTCGCCATCGCGTTGTGGCTCCAGGAGGCGCGCACGCCCGAGGAGGTCCGGCGCGCCGAGGCGGAGGTGAATCTCACGCCGGAAGCACTCTCGGAGGCCGCCGGAGCCCCGCTCGACGCAGCGCACCGCCCGCTCACGCTGGCGCTGCTCGGTGACGCCGCGCGCCGGGCGCGGGCCGTATACGGGGCGATCAAGGAACGGTGCGCCAGGCCGCGCCCGTACGACTTCGACCCGCGGCTACAGCCCGCCGTGGAGAGGGAGCGGAGCTTCGCCTTTCCGAGCGGCCACGCCACGATCGGCGCGCTCTTCGCGCGCCTGCTGGCGGAGCTGGCGCCAGCTCGCGCCGCGGCGCTGACGGAGGGTGGCCGCCAGATCGGCTTCGACCGCGTCCGCGCCGGGGTGCACTGGGCGAGCGACGTCGCGGCCGGGCAACGGCTCGGGGTGGCGCTCGCGGAGGAGTGGCTCGCGGAGCCGGCGTTCAGGGGAGAGGTAGAAAAGGTGCGGCGGGAGGAGTGGAAATAGCGACCACGGTTGCGGTTGTGCTCGCGGTCGCGGGTCGCGCTCGGAGTCACCGCGCGATCCACGGGCGGCCGCGGTCGGTGCAACCCGCGCCGCTCTGCGCCCGCGCGCGCGTCGGCGCCCGTGCTCCGCGCCGCCGAAGTACCCAGGGCCGGAACGCGCGAACGCCGTTTCCGTGTGGCGGTCCTGCGGAACTCAACCAGCGGTTCGCGTCGCCTGCGGCGCCGCGCCGCTGGTTTCGGACAGTCCTCGGACCGCCACTCACCGTGAACATGGCGCATTCCGGCGAACGTCGCGCGTGATGCGGCGCTCCGCAATGGCGCCGCCACGCGCGCGGGCGCTGCACGGCGCGAATCGCACTCAGTCCGTTCGCCCTGAGCGTAGCCCCGCGCAGCGGGGCGAAGTCGAAGGGCGACGGCAACTCGGTCTCGAGGTCGACGGCGATCCCGGCGTCGAAATGAACGCTCCCTCTCCCCGGTGCCGGGGAGAGGGAGCAGATGACTTCACGGTGTCGAGCGGCCGCCTACTCCGGCGTTCCCGTATGGCCGTTCCGGAGCCGCAGGAAGGCGGGGATGTCGTACTGGTCCTCGTCGCCCGGCTTGAACCCCTCGCCCGACATGGGAGGGCGCGCGCGCGACGGGATGGCCGGCGGGCGCGGCGGGACGGGGCCGCCGCTCGCGACCTTCACCGTCTCGCGGCGGGGAACCTCGACCGGCGCGGCGGCGGCGTGGGCGGCGGTGGAGAGGACGGTCGCGGGAGTGGGCGAGGCGACCACCGGGGCAGGCGTCGGGCGTGGCGCCGCGATCGGGATCGCGATCTGCGCCTTCTGAACCAGCCGGATGGGCGTCTCCTTCTGCGCGAAGCCGGTGGCGATGACCGTGATCTTCACCTCGTCGCCCATGCGCTCGTCGATGACGGACCCGAAGATGATGTTCGCCTCCGGGTCGGCGGCGGTCTGGGCCATCGTGACGGCCTCGTTCACCTCGTAGAGGGTGAGCGACGGGCCGCCCGTGATGTTGACGAGGAGGCCCGTCGCGCCGTCGAGGGAGACGTCCTCGAGCAGCGGCGAGCTGATGGCGGCCTGCATCGCCTCGACCGCGCGCCGGTCGCCGCCGGCGCGGCCGGTGCCCATGAGCGCCATGCCCTGCTCGCACATGATGGTGCGGACGTCGGCGAAGTCGACGTTGACGAGGCCGTGGACCGTGATGATGTCGCTGATGCCTTGCACCGCGTTGAGCAGCACCTCGTCCGCCCGCTTGAACGCGTCCGCCAGGCAGACGTTCTCGCCCGCCACCGAGATGAGGCGCTGGTTCGGGATGACGATGAGGGTGTCGACCGCGGCCTTGAGCTCGGCGAGGCCCTGCTCGGCCTGCTTCCGGCGCCGGTTCCCCTCGAAGAGGAACGGCTTCGTCACCACGCCGACCGTGAGCGCGCCGGACTGCTTCGCCACGTCGGCGACGATGGGCGCGCCGCCCGTGCCGGTGCCGCCGCCCATGCCGGCGGTGACGAAGACCATGTCGGCGCCCGCCAGCGCGTCGGCGATGGCGTCGCGCGCCTCGAGCGCCGCGTCGCGGCCGCGATCCGGGTTGGCGCCCGCGCCGAGGCCGCGGCTGGCGGCCTTGCCGAGCTGGATCTTCACCGAGGCCTTGTTCGCCGCGAGCGCCTGCACGTCGGTGTTGGCGGCGATGAACTCCACCCCCTCCAGCCGCCCCGCCACCATGGTGTTGATGGCGTTTCCGCCGCCGCCGCCGACGCCGATGACCTTGATGCGCGCGCCGGGCTCGTTCTTGTCCGAGAGCTCGATCATGTCTGGTCCCTTTCGTTCTCGCGCATCTAGAAGATCTCGCCGAGCCACTTCTGCATGCGGTTGCGCACCTTCCGGTAGACGTTTTCTTCCCGGATCTTGAAGTGCGGGCTCGTCTCCACCTGCCGCGCCCCGTACTGGACGAGGCCCACCGCCGTGGCGAACTGCGGGCCCTTCACCACGTCGACGAGGCCTCCCACGCCGCGCGGCACCCCGCGCCGCACTGGCATCCCGAGCACCTCCTCCGCCATCTCGGGCATGCCGTGGAGCAGCGTCGAGCCGCCGGTGATGACGACCCCGGACGCGAGCAGCTCCTCCATCCCACACTTCTGGATCTCGTGCTGCACGAGCATGAAGATCTCTTCCACCCGCGGCTCGATGATCTCGGCCAGGATGTGGCGAGACAGGACGCGCGGCTGCCCGCCGCCCACGCTCGGCACCTCGATGGTCTCCTCCTTGTCGACCATGGAGGCCATGGCGCAGCCGTACTGCTTCTTGATCCGCTCCGCCTCGTGCGTCGGCGTGCGCAGCCCCACCGCCACGTCGTTCGTGAGGTGGTTGCCGCCCAGCGCCAGCACGGCGGTGTGGACGATCGCGCCGTTCGAGAAGATGGCGATGTCCGTCGTGCCGCCGCCGACGTCGACCAGGCAGACCCCGAGCTCCTTCTCGTCCTCGGAGAGCACCGCCAGCGACGAGGCGAGCGGCTGCAGCACGATGTCCGCCACGTTGAGGCCGGTCCGCTGCGAGCACTTGATGATGTTCTGCGCCGAGGAGACGGCGCCGGTGACGATGAGCGCCTTCGCCTCCAGGCGCACGCCACTCATGCCGACCGGCTCCTTGATCCCGTCCTGGTCGTCGACCACGAACTCCTGCGGCAGGACGTGGATCACCTCCCGGTCGAGCGGGATGGCGACCGCCTTGGCCTGATCGATGACGCGGTCGACGTCGGTCTGCCGCACCTCCTTGTCCTTCACCGCGACCACGCCGTGCGAGCTGAACGCCTTGATGTGACCGCCCGCGATCCCCGTGTAGACGGTCGAGATCTCGCAGCCGCCCATGTGCTCCGCCTCCTCGATCGCGCGCTTGATCGAGGCGACGGTGGCGTCGATGTTGACCACCACGCCCTTCCGCAGGCCCTTCGACGGGTGTGAGCCGATCCCGATGATGTCGATGCCCTCGTCGGTCATCTCGCCGACGATGGCGCAGATCTTGGTCGTCCCGATGTCGAGGCCGACCAGGATGTCTCCGCTCTTCGCCATGACCACCTCCGGGCGAGTTGGCGCAGTCGCGCTTCGCCCTTTCCTAGAGCCCTCTCGGGCTCGCCACCTTCACCGAAGGCGAAGAGTCCGCCGCGAGCCGTACCGTCACCCAGGACGGGTGGAGCCGGTTCTCGAGGTGGAGCACCTCCGCCGTCTTCCCCTCGGCGCGGAGCGTCGAGAGAACCTTCTCGAGGCGCGCGAGCTTGGCCTCCAGGTCGCCCGTTCCGAGCCGGACCTGGATGCCCTCGTCGCCCACGTAAATCGTCGTGCCGTCCCCCGGATCGAGGTGGATCTCCGAGAGCCGGGCCACCGCGTCGCGACCGCCCTCCCGCCAGGCGCGCGCCAAGGCCAGCGCGCCGCGCAGGCGGGGCTCGACCGCGTCGCGGCGCTGCACGTAGTCCGCCCGCGACAGCCCCGTCACGAGCGGGAGGTCGAGGCCATCGCCGGCCGTAGCCCGCTTGAACGGCTCGCCCGCCTCGTCGACCAGGTACAGCCCGGAGAGATCGACCAGCGCCGCCGCGTGGCGCTCGACCACCCGCACCGTCAGCGCCGGGGGCCAGCTCCGCCGCACCTCGACCCGCGCCACCCAGGGGTGCCGCGAGAGCGCCTGCTGGACGGCGTCGACGTCGGCGGTGAGGAGGTGATCGCCGGGGCGGACCGGCGACAGCGCGAGCAGCTCGTCGGCGGTCGCGCGCTCCAGCCCCTCGAACCGGAGGGTGCGGATGCGCAGCGACTCGGCGGAGCGGAGCAGGGCGACGGCGCGGGGAGCGAACGCGGCGGCGGTCGCGAGGAGGGCGAGGGCCGCAGCGGCGGCGAGCGCGCGGGTCCAGGGCCGCGCCGCCCGCGGCGACGACGCCTCGCTGCCCCGGTCGTCTCGCCTGCGGTTTCGCCCGCGCCCCACACGCCGCTCCACTCCCGCCGCCCACGTCTGACCACCCGCCGCCGCTTCCGGCCGCTATCGCCGCAGGCGCCAGCATGCCCGATCGATCACGCTTTGCAAGTTTTCGACGCACATCCGCGCAGCCCGGACTTGCGGCCGTACGTCGCCAACGCTTTCTTGGGCCTCGCCGCGACCTGTGCGAACCTGCGGGCCCGTCACTCACGGTCGGAGCCTTCGACGAAATGCCGGTCACACCCAGCCTCTTCCTGGCGCTCGCGCTCACCGTGGGCGACGGCGGCCCTCGCGCGCCCAGCCGCCTCGCGCCGCTGCCCGCCGGGCAGTGGATCTCGACGCACGGCCCGTACGAGATGGGCGCCTGCAACGCCTGCCACGATCCGAGCGATCCGGCCGCTCCGCCCGGCCGTCTCCGGAAGGCCTCGAACGCGCTCTGCTTCGACTGCCACGACGAGTTTCAGAAGCCGATGAAGGGACACCCGGCGCCCGACGACCCGTGCGTCTCGTGTCACTCACCGCACAACGCGAAGAAGAAGAAGCTGCTGCTGAAATGACTTTGGACCACGTTTGCGCACAGATTCTCCCTGCGTCAATCCAACGCACCGCGCGCTGTCCGGTGTGCGCGGTACGCGGAGCCTGTCGCTGACGCCGATCAAGGAAATCCAGATGGGTCGTGCCCGATCATCCGCGCCGGGTGAACGTCACCGCGCGAGGCTGACGGAAAGAAAAGGCCCAGTCCCTGGGCCTTCTTGCGGAGTGGATCGCATGAGCTCGAGGAAGAGGTTCACCGTCGTCGCAGCTCTGGCCGCGCTCCTCGGGCCCGCCGCCGCATGGGCAGACCAGGCCGTGCCGGTGCCGCCCGGCGTGCCACCCGAGATCGCGGCGGGCAAGTTCAAGTACCCGATCGTACGCAAGGTGAACAACAAGCCGCTGCCGGACGGGGTCAAGGCCGCGAGCACGATGGCCCCCATGGCGGCGGGCGACTGCGCCTTCTGCCACCAGCGGAACGACAAGAAGGATCCCGGGCCGGTGAAGAAGGCCGGGAACGCGCTCTGCTACTCGTGCCACGAGGAGTTCAAGGAGATCATGGCGCGGCCGTACAAGCACGTGCCCTCCCAGGCCCTGTGCACGAACTGCCACAACCCGCACAACTCGCTCGAGAAGAAGCTGCTCCACGAGGAGCAGACGGCGCAGTGCTTCGATTGCCACAAGAACATCCGCGCCATCACCGAGACCGTGAAGGTGAAGCACGGCGCGATCACGACCAAGCGCAAGTGCGCCAACTGCCATAACCCGCACGGCGCCAACATCGAGAAGATGCTCACCGCGCTCCCGTTCGACCAGTGCGTCGGCTGCCACTCCACCGACGACATGAAGGACTGGAACGGCGTCACGCTGACGAACTATCCCAAGCTGCTCCAGGAGAACCCGGTCTGGCACAAGCCGGTGGCGGCCAAGGACTGCTCCGCGTGCCACAAGACGCACGGCGGCGACAACTTCCGGCTCCTGGTCGCGGAGTACCCGCCGCAGTTCTACGCGCCGTACGACCTCAAGACCTACGCGCTCTGCTACCGCTGCCACAACGACAAGGTGGTGAGCGCCGAGCAGACCACGACCCTGACCAACTTCCGCGACGGCTCGAAGAACCTGCACTACGTCCACGTGCACAACCTGGAGCGGGGCCGGACGTGCCGCGCCTGCCACGACGTCCACGCCGCCAAGCAGCCTCACCGGATCCGGGAGGGCGTGCCGTACGGCTCGGCCGGCTGGGTCCTCAAGATCAACTTCACCAAGACGCCGACCGGTGGCACGTGCGCCAAGACCTGCCACGAGACCAAGACCTACGTGAACAAGACGGCCAAGCCGAAGTAGGGGACGCCATGCCTGAACTCCGCTCGGTCCTATGGGCGCTCGGGATCTTCCTCGCCTGTGCCCTCGTCCCGCTCGACGCGCTGGCGTTCAGCAACGTCGCGGTGGGTGACACCCTCGAGAACGTCGAGCTGCCCACGCTGGCCGGCGGACGCGAGGCGCTGCTCTCGCCGAAGGCGCAGGCCAACGTCTTCATCTTCTTCCGACCTCAGCAGGAGAACTCGCTCTCGGCGCTCAAGGCGCTCTCCGAGTGCGAGCGGCAGCTCGCTGGGAAGCCCGTCCACTGGGTGGCGGTGGTCTCCTCGAGCTGGAGCGTGCAGGAGGTGAAGGCCTCGGTCGCGGCCGCCGGCGCGCGGATGCCGGTCTTGATCGACCAGGGCGACGCGCTCTACGGCCGGCTGGGCGTCCGGCTCCACCCCGCCGTCGGCGTGACGAACGGGAAGTTCCAGCTCCTCGCCTACGAGCCTTTCCAGCAGATCAACTACTGCGACCGCGTCCGGGGCCAGGTCCGGTACGCGCTCGGCGAGATCAGCCAGGCCGAGCTGGCGCGCGCCG
>DATLJU010000174.1:0-6767 GCA_035538735.1 Anaeromyxobacteraceae bacterium
AAGTCAAGGGGTGCATGCGCTCGCTCCTCCCTTCCTGGATGGTGTACGCCCTCGGTTCGGCCTTCTTCGCGGGACTCACCGCCGTCCTCAACGAGTCGCTCGCGCCCGGCGAGGGGATTGCCATCGCGTCGCTCTCCGGTAGGGGATCGGCGACATGGCCGTTCGCTCGCGAGCCCCCGCCACGACGCACGAGAGCGCGATCGTCCTGATCCCGGCTCCGGAGGTGTGGGAGCCGATTCAGGCGATCCGGCGCGTCCACGACCGGCAGGTCCGGCGCTGGATGCCGCACGTCACCCTGCTCTACCCGTTCCTGCCCAGGGCTGCGCTCTCGGGCGCGCTGCCTGCCGCGGAGCAGGCGCTCTCTGCCGTCGCGCCGTTCGAGGTGCGCCTCGCCAGGTTCGAGGTGTTCCGCCACCGCGGCGGCACGTTCACGCTGTGGCTCGCACCCGAGCCGAAGGATGCGCTCGCGGCCGTGCAGGCGGCCCTCGTCGATCGCTTCCCGGGGTGCGACGCGACGGCCCGGTTCGCGGGCGGGTTCACGCCGCACCTGAGCGTCGGTCAGGCGCGGGGGGAGGCGGCGCTCGAGGCGCTGCGGCGGGAGGTCGAGGGCTGGCGCGCGCTCGCGTTCACCGCGCGCGCCGTCTCGGTGATCGTCCGCGAGCAGCCGCCGCGCGACGTGTTCAGGACGTTCGCCGAGGTGCCGCTCCGCATCGACCAGGGCGACCTGTAGCTACTCTTCAATCGGGGTCCGTCGGTGTGCCATCGCGGCCGGCGCCCGACGAAGCCGCCTCACGTGCCTCGTGCATGCGGAGCACGACGGCGAAGAAGAAAGCGCTGGACCATCCGCACATGAGGATGCCGATGAGCGCCTCGATCCCTCCGACCAAGCGAAACTCCCGCGGCAACACGAGGTCCCCGTACCCGACGGTCGTATAGGTGACCGAGCTGAAGTAAAGGGCCGAGTGGAAGTCGGAAAAAGCGTGCCCCCACCTGTAGAACAGGCCCCACAGGGAAATGTCGAGCACGTGCATCGTGATGAGCCAGCCGGCGATCCGGATGAGCAGCCACGTCGGATGCAAATACCCCCGAGACAACAGCGCCAAACGACTCGTCAGCCAACGAACGGCAGCCGTCGTCCCGAGCGCGTGGACCACCACGCAAATGGACGTCACCACCCACGAGATCAACAGTCGGGCCAGCATCCACGATCCATCACCCGGCGCGTCGCGATTGCGTGCGGATCACTCCGGGTACGAGTTCAGGCCGTACATGACGACGAGCGCGGAGCTCGGCTTCGCGTTGGGGCCGAAAGCGCGGTGGAACACCTCCGCGATCGCGCCGCTCGAGTAGATCTGTGCGAGCGCGCGATTCACCGCGAGGCGAAAGGACGTGGCGCCCAGGGGGAGCACGATCGCGTAGGGCTCGAAGCCGAGCTCGTCCGTGAGTAGCTCGTACTGCAACGGGTCCTTGACCTTTTCGCCCAGCCCCAGGAGCAGGACCCTGTCGTCGGCCAGCGCGTCCGCCGTGCCGGCCTCCAGGGCAGCGACGGCTTCCTCGCGGCTCTTCACGGTCACGACGGTCGCGCTCACGAGGGCGCTCTTCAAGGCGGTGTCGAGCGCTTTCTGGTTGGAGGTGCGGTCGACCACGGCGATCTTCTTGCCGGCGAGCCCGCTGAGGGACCTCGCGCCCGAGGCTTTGCGCACGAGCAGCGCGGTGGCGTCGACGAACACCGGGCTCGAGAAGTCGACCTGCTCCATGCGCGAGAACGTCGCGGTGGTGGCTCCGCACTCCATGTCCGCCTGGCCCTTGCGCACGAGGTCCAGCCGGTTCTGAACGGTCGAGGGGACCCACTTCACCGCGATCGGCTGGACCTTGAGCTGCTGCTCGATGCTCGCGACGACACGCTTGCAGAGGTCGACCGTGTATCCGGTGGGCTGCTTGTTGTCCTCGAACGAGAACGGCAGCGCGTCGGCGCGGTAGGCGATGGTGATGGTCTTCGAATCGCGGATCTTCTTGAGGGTGGCGTCCAGCACCTGAGCATGAACCAGTGCCGGGAACACGAGTGAGAATGCGATCGCAGCGTGTCGTCGGTTCACGTGGCGTCCCATCGGCGCGCAAATCGAGTTCCGGATCGACGCGGGGCGCCGCGACCGGGCCGAACCGTGAACGCGCCCATGGTACGCGCGGAAACACTTCCTGCTGGCGCTAAGCCTTGGTCTACACCCTCCACGGATCCCGACCAGGACGTAGCATCGGAACGTGCGGTGCCCTGGAAAAGGTGGGGACCTATCCGAGCGAGCGTCAATCGGGAGCGGTCCGCGAGGACTACAGGAAAACGGATATGCTCGAGATCGCGTCGAGCTGGCGATGACCGACGGTGAAGTTATCGCGGATGTCGCTCTCCGCATCGCGCCGTTCCTCGTCATCCTCGATGCCGGCGAGGTAGGCGGCGACGCGTGCTTGGATCACGGCCTCGACGTCCTCGAGCGTGATGAAGGAGGCGTCCCCCTTCACCGGCATACCGTCCCAGGAACTCCCCGTCGCTGAGGCAAGGCATCACCGGGGCGCCGGCTCCTCTCACGCCGGACAGCGGCGAAGGTGCTCGGCGTGGACCGCGCCAGGCTCGGCCGCCGGGTGCAGAGGGCAGGGTGCGCGAGCAGACAAGCGAATGGGCGGTCCCGATCTTCTCGGAACCGCCCATTTCACGGCGTTTCTTGGTGCCCAGGAGAGGACTCGAACCTCCACGGCCTTGCGACCGCCAGACCCTGAATCTGGTGCGTCTACCAATTCCGCCACCTGGGCGAGGGCGCCCTCTTTTATGAGGGTGGCGGGAGGGTGTCAAGGACGGGGGGACGAGGCGCGCTTCGCGCTATGATCGTCCCACCATGTTCGCCCCTCTCCTCGTCGCCGCGGCGCTCACAGCTGCCGCACCCGAACCACGCGCCATCCCAGAGGGCCCGCGCTTCGCCTCGCTTCAGGGTGGCGAGACGCTGGGCGTGGGGGGGTCGGAGGTCGCCCTGACGGCCGGCTTCTCGACGTTCTCCGCCACGTATGCGCAGGGGCTGACCGACTCGACCGACCTCGGCGCTCAGGTCGAGATCGACTGGCTCACGGGCGAGCTGTTCGCGGGGGGACTCTACCGCCAGCTCACCTGGCGCTTCGGGGACACGTTCATCTCGTTTCGAGCGCGGGCCGGCCTCTACTTCAACGCGGGTGCGACCTGGGCCATCGCCACCAACCACTCCGCCACTGGCATCCAGGCGGTGCCCGGGATCGCGGTCTCGCGCCGGTTCGCTCGTGGGACGCTCTCGGCCGCGGTCGACAGCCGCATCGACCTCACGTTCACGGACCAGGGTGGCCACGCGGTGGGCGTGAAGGGCACGGTCGCCTTCGAGACGCCGCTCTGGGGCGACCTCCTCGCCGGCGCCCGGGCCGGCGTGGGCGGGCTCTGGTCCTACTCCGGCGCGCCGTTCGCCGCGGACTCGCCTCGGACGCTGGTCGACGTCTCGGCCCTGCTCACGTACCGGCTCTTCTGAGAGCCCGGGACGTCGCCGTCACCACCGCGCCAGGCACGCCACCGCAGGCTGGACGCAGGCGCGGTCCACCGCCCGCATGCGCGCCAGCATGTCGTCGGCGCCGATGACGCCCGTGACGCGCGAGGGCGCGGGTAGCTCCCGGCCGTGCCCGTCGATGAAGAGCACCGTCGGCTGGCCGAGGATTCCGTACTTCTCGAAGACGCGGTCGACCGCGGCGCTGACCGCCGGATCGGCGAGCTTGTCGGCTGAGTTGTCGATCTTGATGACGACGAAGCGGGCCGCCTCCTCGCGGACGCGCGGATCGCTCCAGGCGGTGTGGTCGAGCTCTTTGCAGGCGGCGCACCAGTCGCCCCAGAAGTCGATGATGACCGGCTTCCCCTCGGCGCGAGCGCGCGCCAGGCCCGCCTCCTCCTGATTCACGAGCCACGCGATGCCCTCGCTCGCGGCGCTCGACGACCGGGCGCGCGCGTCGGCGACGTCGCCGGCGTAGAAGGCGCCCGCGACCACGAGCGCGACGCCCAGCGCCTTGGCGACCTGGGAGCCGGGACGGGCGCCCGCGGCGGACAGCGCGCCGAGGAGGACGCCCGCCGCCGCCACCGCCGCGGAGACCCACGGGGCCGCCGCCCCCGGCGAGGCAAGGCCGCGCAGCGCCGGGAAGACGCCCTTCAGGTAGCCGAGCGCCATCGCGAGCAGCACCACGCCGAAGACGCTCTTCACGGTCTCCATCCACGGCCCGCTCTTCGGGAGCGAGAGCGAGAACGCGCCGATGAGGAAGAAGAGGAGGCCGATGCCGAGCGCGTACGCGAACATGATCGCGACGCCGTACGCGATCGAGCCCTGGGTCGCGACGAAGGCGAGCGCGGCGGCCAGCACCGGTCCGGTGCAGGGGGCGGCGATGAGGCCGGCCACGAGCCCCATGGCGAGCGCGCCGGCGTACCCCGCGCCTCCCACGGTGGAGAGCCGCGCCTGGACCGAGGCCGGGAGCTGCAGCTCGAAGGCGCCGAACATGGAGGCGGCCATGGCGACGAAGAGGCATGCCACGAACCCGAGCACCCACGGGCTCTGCATGGCGGTGCCGAACGCCTTGCCGGTGAGCGCCGCCGTCGCCCCGAGCGACGAGTACGTGATGGCGATGCCGAGCACGTACAGCCCCGAGAGCGCCATCGCGTGCCGCCGCGAGCCCGAGCGGCGCGCGCCGAAGATCGAGACGGTGATGGGAATGAGCGGATAGACGCAGGGGGTGAGGCTGGTCAGGACCCCGCCGGCGAACGCGATCGCGAACGCCAGGAGCGAGCCGTGGGCGAGCTGGCGGCCGAGCCCCAGATCGCTCGCCGCGCCGGTCGCGCCGCTGGCGGAGAGGTGAGGCAGCGCCAGCACGGCGACGAACGCGATCGCGGCGAGGAGGAAGCGGGTCGAGGTGCGCATGCTCGAATAGCTTTGATAACCGGAATTCCGCCGTCCGGCCGCCCTCTTGTCGAGCGGCCACCCTTGACCCGCACGGGCAGGGCCGGTAGGACCACCGTCCTACGAGTAGGAGACGCTCGGGCGCCGTGAAGATTCCCGTCTACATGGATTACCACGCCACGACGCCGGTCGACCCGCGCGTGCTGGACGCGATGCTGCCGTTCTTCCGCGAGGAGTTCGGCAACGCCGCCTCCAAGAGTCACGCCTTCGGGTGGCGCGCCGAGGAGGCGGTCGAGGCGGCCCGCGCGGAGGTGGCCAAGCTCATCGGGGCGGAGGCGCGCGAGATCGTCTTCACGAGCGGCGCCACCGAGTCGGACAACCTGGCCATCAAGGGCGCCGCCCACTTCTACCGCGAGAAGGGGCGGCACCTCGTCACCGTCGCGACCGAGCACAAGGCGGTGCTCGATCCCATGCACCGGCTCGAGCGCGAGGGGTTCGAGGTCACGTTCCTGCCCGTCGGGAAGGACGGCCGCGTCGATCCGGATCAGGTGGCGAGGGCGATCCGGCCCGACACCCTCCTCGTCTCGGTGATGGCCGCCAACAACGAGACCGGCACCCTCCAGCCCATCGCCGAGATCGGGCGCCTCACGCGCGAGCGCGGCGTCGTCTTCCACTGCGACGCGGTGCAGGCGGTGGGGAAGATCCCGTTCGACGTCGAGGCGCTGAACGTGGATCTCGCGTCCATCTCGGCCCACAAGATGTACGGCCCCAAGGGCATGGGCGCGCTTTACGTCCGGCGCAAGCCGCGGGTGCGGCTGATCGCCGAGATCGACGGGGGCGGGCACGAGCGCGGCCACCGCTCCGGTACGCTCAACGTTCCCGGGATCGTCGGGCTCGGCGCGGCCTGCCGCCTCGCGGCGGCCGAGCTGGGCGAGGAGGGCCCGCGCGTGCTCGCGCTCCGCGAGCGGCTCCGCCGCGGGCTCGAGGCGCGCGTCGAGCTCATGACGGTGAACGGCGGCCTGGAGCACCGGCTGCCGGGGAACCTCAACGTCTCCTTCGCCTACGTCGAGGGCGAGGCGCTCATGCTGGCCGTGAAGGACGTGGCGGTCTCGTCCGGCTCCGCCTGCACCTCGGCCTCGCTCGAGCCCTCGTACGTGCTGAGGGCGATGGGCGTCCCCGACGAGCTCGCGCACAGCTCGATCCGCTTCGGCCTGGGCCGCTTCACGACCGAGGAGGAGGTCGACTACGCGATCGACCTCTTCGCGGCCAAGGTGAAGAAGCTCCGTGAGATGTCGCCGCTCTACGAGATGGCCAAGGAAGGCGTCGACCTCTCCAAGGTACAATGGTCGTAGGGCGGGCGGTCCGCGGTGGCGCACGCGCGCAAGAGGGCGCGCATGCGTTCGTGCTTCGACTCCGCTCCGCTACGCTCAGCACGAACGGAACGAGGCGTCCGGTGCGTGTGTACCCGCCGGCGCATTGTGGTAGGGCGGGGGCTCGTCCCCCGCCGCGGTGATCTCGGGCAGGCCGGAGGAAACGCATGGGCGGTTATTCCGACAAGCTCGTCGACCACTGCGAGAACCCGCGCAACGTGGGCTCGCTCGACAAGGACGATCCGTCGGTCGGGACCGGCCTCGTCGGCGCGCCGGCGTGCGGCGACGTCATGAAGCTCCAGATCCGCGTCGACGAGGCAGGCGTCATCGCGGAGGCGAAGTTCAAGACGTTCGGCTGCGGCTCGGCCATCGCGTCGTCGTCGCTCGTCACCGAGTGGGTGAAGGGGCGTACGCTGGACCAGGCGCTCGCCATCAAGAACACGGCGGTGGCGGAGGA
>DATLJU010000175.1:0-30322 GCA_035538735.1 Anaeromyxobacteraceae bacterium
CACAACCGCCGCTCCTCGGGGAAGCTGCACTTCCTGCAGGTGCGCGATGGGACCGGCGTCATCCAGTGCGTCGTGTTCAAGGGGAACGTCTCGCCCGAGGTCTTCCAGGAGGCGGACCACCTCCCGCAGGAGACCTCGCTCACCGTCACCGGCCTCGTGAAGAAGGACGCCCGCTCGCCGATCGGCTTCGAGCTCGACGTGAAGGAACTGCGGGCGGTGACGAAGCCGGCCCGCGAGTTCCCGCTCGGCCACAAGGAGCACGGCGTCGCGTTCCTGATGGAACAGCGCCACAACTGGCTCCGTTCCCAGCGCCAGTCCGTCATCCTCCGCGTCCGGCACTCCGTGGTGAAGGCCATCCGCGACTTCTTCGACGGGCGAGGCTTCACGCTCGTCGACGCGCCGGTCTTCACGCCCAGCGCCTGCGAGGGAACCTCCACGCTGTTCGAGGTGCCCTACTTCGACCTCGGCAAGGCGTACCTGACGCAGTCCGGCCAGTTGTACATGGAGGCGGCCGCGATGGCGCTCGGGAAGGTCTACTGCTTCGGACCGACCTTCCGAGCCGAGAAGTCGAAGACGCGCCGTCACCTGACCGAGTTCTGGATGGTCGAGCCCGAGGTCGCCTTCATGGACCTCGACGGCGACATGGAGCTCATGGAGCAGCTCGTCGCCCACGTGGTGCAGACGGTCCTCGCGAAGCACGAGCGCGAGCTGAAGGGCGTGCTCGAGCGCGACGTGGAGAAGCTGCGGAACGTGAAGGCGCCGTTCCCACGCATCACCTACACGGAGGCGGTGGAGGTCATCCAGAAGGCCGGCCACCCGATGAAGTGGGGCGACGACATCGGCGGCGACGAGGAGACCGTCGTCGCCTCCGCCTACGACCGGCCAGTCATGGTCCACCGCTACCCCGCCGAGATGAAGGCCTTCTACTTCAAGAAGGACCCCCAGGATCCGAAGGTCGCGCTCGGCTGCGACGTGCTCGCGCCCGAGGGGTACGGGGAGATCATCGGCGGCGGGCAGCGCGAGGACGACCTCGCGACGCTGGAGGCGTCCGTCGCGCAGCACGGGCTGCCGAAGGAGGCCTTCGAGTGGTACCTCGACGTGCGGCGCTACGGGTCGGTGCCGCACGCCGGCTTCGGCATGGGCGTCGAGCGCTGCGTGGCCTGGATCTGCGGCCTCCACCACGTGCGCGAGACCATCCCCTTTGCGCGCATGATGGAGCGGATCACGCCGTAGTGGCGCCGCGCGGTGCGTGCGGCACGCTGGCCGCACGCGGCAGCTCGACGCGCGAGCCGGGCGCCACCAGCTCGACGTCCGTCGCACGCAGGGCCTCGCGCGCCTGCGCGAGCTCGCGGTAGAGCACGCGCGCGTCGCCGAGCAGTACCAGCCGGCGCGGCGCCACCGGGAGGAGCGCCTCGAGGAAGAGGCGCCCCCAGGGCACGTCGCCCGCCGGTACGGGCGGGAGCGCACCGGCCCAGCTCGCGCTGCCCGCCTTGTGCATCGCCTGACAGAGCCGCGCCACCTGCACCGCCCAAGCGGCGGGGTCGGGCGGCGCCTCGGGCGCGCCGAAGCAGAAGATGCGCGGGACGGCGATGCGCCCGCCGGACGGGCGCAGCAACGCCTCGCCGGTCTCCGGCCGGTAGCTCGCGTCGCGGATGGCGCGCGAGATGAGCCCGCAGAGGCGCCAGTCGGCGAACCCCGCCAGGCCCTGCAGCGGCCGCTCCGGACCGACCAGCACCGCGAGCGCGTCCACGTCGAGCGCGTCGAGCGCTGGCAGGCCGAGCTCCTGCGGCTCGAGGCGGAGCCTGGACACGGCTACCCCTCGCCCCGCCGGCTTGGCGGCAACCCGGCCGCGATGCGGTCGAGCACCCCGTTCACGAAGGCGCCCGAGCTCTCGCTGCCGTACTTCTTGCCGAGCTCGATCGCCTCGTCGATGACGACGTTCACCGGCGCATCGCTCCGGTGCGCCAGCTCGAAGACCGCCAGCCGCAGGATGTTCCGGTCGACGCGCGCCATCCGGTCGAGGCGCCAGTTCTGCGAGACGCCCTCGATGGCGTCGTCGATCTCGCGGCGGTGGCGCGCCACGCCGCGGACCAGCTCCTCCGCGAGCGCCATGACCTCGCGCTCCACCGGCTCGAAGCTCCTCCAGAACCTCGAGAGCGCTTCGTCGAGGTCGGTCGCCGCGACGTCGATCTGGTACAGCGCCTGGAGCGCGCGCTCCCGGGCCTTCGTGCGTCTCCCGGAGCTCATCAGTCGGCCCGCTTGCCCGCGCGAGCCACCACCGCCTTGAAGGCGTTGGCCTGCTCGATGGCGGCCGCGGCCGCCTCGGCGCCCTTGTTGCCCGCCTTCACTCCGGCCCGCTCCAGCGCCTGCTCCATCGTGTCGCAGGTGAGGACGCCCATCGCGACGGCGCAGCCGGCCTCGAGCGCGACGTGCGCCACGCCCTTCGTGGCCTCGGCCGCCACGTACTCGAAGTGCGGGGTCCCACCGCGGATGACCGCGCCCAGCGCCACCACCGCGTCGTAGCGGCCCGAGAGCGCCACCCGCTTCAGCAGCGCCGGCAGCTCGAACGTGCCCGGGCAGCGGTAGACGTCGACGGCCGCCTCGTCGGCGCCGTGCCGGCGGAGCGCGTCGAGCGCGCCGGAGAGCAGCTGCTCGGTGACGAGCGAGTTGAAGCGCGCCACCACCACCGCGAAGCGCAGCCCGGTCGCGACCAGCGACCCTTCGTAGACGTTCATCGCTTCTTTCCTTTCGCGGGCGCGCTGCGGCGGGCGAGCCCCTTGGCGGCACGGGAGGTGCGGGGCGTGACGAGCGTGAGGAGGTGCCCCATCTTGTCGCGCTTCGTCATGAGGTAGGCACGGTTGCGACGGGTGGGCGGCGTCTCGATCGGCACCCGCTCCAGGACCTCGAGGCCGTACCCCTCCAGCCCGACGATCTTCTTCGGGTTGTTCGTGAGGAGCCGCATCTTCCGCACACCGAGATCGCGCAGGATCTGGGCGCCGATGCCGTAGTCGCGCAGGTCGGGCTTGAACCCGAGCTTCACGTTGGCCTCGGCGGTGTCGAAGCCCTCGTCCTGGAGGTTGTAGGCCTTGAGCTTGTTGACGAGCCCGATGCCACGCCCTTCCTGGTCGAGGTAGACGAGCACGCCCTTCCCGGCCGCCTCGATCTGGCGCAGCGCCGCGTGGAGCTGCGGCCCGCAGTCGCACCGCTCCGACCCGAACACGTCGCCGGTGAGGCACTTCGAGTGGACGCGCACCAGCACCGGCTCGTCCTCGCGCCACTTGCCCTTCACGAGCGCCACGTGCTGGTGGCGGTCGATGTCGTTCTCGTAGGCGACCGCGTTGAAGCCGCCGTAGACGGTCGGGACCGGCGCCTGAGCGGCGCGCCGCACCAAGGTGTCCTTCATCATCCGGTAGGCGATGAGGTCGGCCACCGAGACGATGGGGATGTCGAACTGGGCGCCCAGCTTCTCGAGCTCCGGGAGCCGCGCCATCGTCCCGTCGTCGTTCATCACCTCGCAGATGACGGCGGCGGCCTTCAGGCCCGCCAGCCGCGCGAGGTCGACCGAGCCCTCGGTCTGGCCGGCGCGGACGAGCACGCCCCCCCGGCGCGCCCGCAGCGGGAAGACGTGGCCGGGCCGAGCCAGGTCCTCGGGGCGGGCGTCGTCCTTCACGGCGGTGAGGATGGTGTGGGCCCGATCGCGGGCGCTGATGCCGGTCGTGACGCCGCGCGCGGCCTCGATGCTGACCGTGAAGGCGGTCCCGAAGGTGCTCGTGTTCGCGCCCTCGTCGACCATGAGGGGCAGCCGGAGCTGCCGGACCTTCTCCTCGGTGAGCGCGAGGCAGACGAGGCCGCGGCCGTGCTTCGCCATGAAGTTGATGGCGTTCGGCGTCACCTTCTCGGCCGCGATGCAGAGATCGCCCTCGTTCTCGCGGTCCTCGTCGTCGACGAGGATGATCATCCGGCCCTGCCGGAAGACCTCGATGGCGGCGTCGATGCGCTCGAGCGCGTGCCGGGCGTGATCGATGGACGGTGTCATGCCGCGCTCCCGCCGTATCCCCAGCGCGCCAGGGCGCCGGCGTCGAGCCCTCCCGGCGAGATCCCGAACTCCGCCAGCCGTGCCACGTGCCGCGCCACCACGTCCGCCTCCAGGTTCACCTTCGTGCCCGGCCCGGCCGCACCGAGCGTGGTGCGGGCGAGCGTCTCGGGGATGAGCGCCACCTCGAAGCGGTCCCGGTACGCCCGGGCGACCGTGAGGGAGATGCCATCGATGGCGATGGAGCCCTTCTCCGCCACGAGCGGCGCGATCGCGGCCGGCAGCGACAGCGTCAGGCGGGCGCCCTGCCCTTCGGCGGCGCGCGCCAGCACCTCGCCCTCCGCGTCGACGTGTCCTGCCACGAGATGGCCGCCGAGGCGATCGCCGACCGCCAGCGCCCGCTCCAGGTTCACCTGCGTGCCGGGCCGCCACGTCCCGAGCGTGGTGCGGGCGAGCGTCTCGGGGACGGCGTCGAAGGAGACGAGGCCGCCGCCGCGCTCGACGACCGTGAGGCACGCGCCGGAGCAGGCCACGCTCTCGCCGAGCGCGAGCGCGTCGACATCGAGCGCCTTCGGGCGGAGCGTGAGGCGCGCGCCTCCCTGCCGGGGCGCCACGCGCTCGACCGTTGCTACGTCGGAGATGAGACCGGTGAACATCGGGAGCGGAATCCTAGCGGCAAGGGCCGAAAAGGCCAAGGTGATCCACCACCTACACCCGGGCGTCATCGGACGTCGGCCCGCATCCGGCGCCCGCCGGAGTTTCGCTGCCCCGGACGGATGGGCCCGCGGGAATGACGTCGCGCCGCCCGCTGCGCCGCGGCCGCGGCCGCGCGGTCGGGCCGTCCCTCGATCACGAGGTCGTCGCCGAGCCGCCGGACGCTGACACCCGCGAGCGGGAGCGCCTCCGGCATCCGCGCCGGCCCCGGGCCGGCGAGCCAGTCCTTTCCACCTCCCAGGATCTTCGGCGCGACGTGGATGATCGCGCGATCGACGAGACCCGCGGCGAGGAAGGCCGCGTGGACCTCGGCCCCTCCCTCGACGAGGAGGTGCGTCAGGCCGAGCGCGCCGAGGCGCGCCAGCAGGTCGTCGAGGTCGACGCGACCGTCGCGCGCGCTGCAATGCAGCACCGTGACGCCCCGGCCGAACCGGCCCTCCCCGCCCGAGGCGGTGGTCGCGACGAGCGCGGGCGCCTCCGACGCGACCGTGAACATGCGGAGCGTGGGCGGCAGCGTGAGCCGGCTGTCCAGCACCACCCGCACGGGATCGTGCCCGCGGCCGCGCGGCAGGCGCGTGTTGAGGATCGGATCGTCCTGCCGGGCTGTACCGGCGCCCACCAGCACGGCGTCGACCTGGTCGCGGATCCGGTGCACCTCGAGGCGGGCCGCCTCGCCGGTCACCCAGCGCGAGTCGCCCGAGGCGGTCGCGATCTTGCCATCGAGCGTGATCGCCGCCTTGAGCGTGACGAACGGGCGGCCGGTCTCGATGAACCGCAGCCAGGGCGAGATGAGCTCGTCGCAGTCGGCGCGCGACACGTCCTGCACCACCTCGACGCCAGCGCGCCGGAGCCGACGCACCCCGCGTCCCTTCACGAGCGGGTTCGGGTCGCGCGAGCCGACGAAGACGCGCCGGACGCCGGCCTCCAGGATGGCGCGGCTGCAGGGCGGGGTCTTCCCGTAGTGATCGCAAGGCTCGAGCGTGGTGTAGAGGTCGGCGCCGCGGGCCGCCGCTCCCGCCGCGCGCAGCGCCACGACCTCGGCGTGCGGCCCGCCCGCCCGCGCGTGGTGACCGCGTGCCACGACCCGCCCGCCCTTGACGAGCACCGCCCCGACGGGCGGGTTGGGCCGGGTGCGGCCGAGGCCCTTCGCCGCCTCGCGCAGGGCGCGCCGCATGAACCGCTCCGCAGCCGCTTCGCTCATGTCGACCCGCTGCCGGGGCGCTTGGCCAGGCCTTCCAGCTCGCTCATGAACTCGCCGACGTCAGTGAACGCGCGGTAGACCGACGCGAACCGGACGTAGGCGACCGGGTCGAGCGCGCGCAGCCTCTCCATCACGGCCTCGCCCACCACGTGGCTCGCCACCTCGCGCTCCCCCAGCTCCTGGACGCGCCGCTCCACCGCCGAGACGAGCTCGTCGATCTGCTCCCGCGACACCGGGCGCTTCTGGCAAGCGCGCTGCAGCCCGTCCACGATCTTGCGCCGGTCGAATGGCTCGCGCCGGCCGTCCTTCTTCACCACCTGCGGGAGCACGTCCTCGACCCGCTCGTACGTCGTGAAGCGGCGCCCGCAGGCGAGGCACTCGCGGCGGCGGCGCGTGACCTGACCCTCCTGCGCCTCGCGCGAGTCGACGACCCGGTCCTCGGGGTGACCGCACCAGGGGCAGCGCATGGGCTCCTCGACCTCCGCGGGCTCGGGCTAGTACATCCCGGCGTACATCGGGAACTGGGCGCAGAGCTCCTTCACCTCGCCGCGCACCGTCGCGACCGCCGCCTCGTCGCCCGGCGCGTCGAGCACGCGCCCGATGAGGCCGGCCACGAGCGCCATCTCCTTCGGCCCCATCCCGCGCGTCGTGAGCGCCGGCGTCCCGACACGGATGCCCGAAGTCGTCATCGGCTTCTCCGGATCCCACGGGATCATGTTCTTGTTGACGGTGATGCCGGCCTTTCCGAGCGCCTCCTCGGCCACCTTGCCGGTGAGCTTCTTGGGGCGGAGGTCGACCAGCATGAGGTGGTTGTCGGTGCCGCCCGAGACGAGCCGCAGCCCGGCGCGCACGAGCCCCTCGGCGAGCGCCTTCGCGTTCTCGACGATGCGGCGCTGGTAGGCCTTGAACTCGGGCCGGAGCGCCTCGCCGAAGGCCACCGCCTTGGCCGCGATGACGTGCTCGAGCGGGCCGCCCTGGATCCCAGGGAAGATCTGGCTGTTCAGGACCTTCGCGTGCTGCTCCTTCGCCAGGATGAGGCCGCCGCGCGGTCCGCGCAGCGTCTTGTGCGTGGTGCTGGTCACGATCTCCGCGTGCGGCACCGGCGACGGGTGCAGCCCGGCGGCCACGAGGCCGGCGATGTGCGCCATGTCCACCACCATGGACGCCCCGACGCTCGTCGCGATCTCCGCGAATCGATCGAAGTGGAGCGTGCGCGGGTAGGCGCTCGCGCCGACGACGATGATCCTGGGCCGGTGCTCCTTCGCCAGCCGCGCCACCTCGTCCAGGTCGATGGTCTCGTCGCCCTGCTTCAGGCCGTAGGGGACGATCTTGAACAGCTTGCCGGAGAAGTTGACCGGCGAGCCGTGGGTGAGGTGCCCGCCGAAGTTGAGGCTCATCGCGAGCAGCGTGTCGCCCGGCTGCGCCAGCGCGAAGTAGGCCGCCATGTTCGCCTGCGACCCGGAGTGCGGCTGGACGTTGGCGTGGTCCGCCCCGAAGATCTGCTTCGCTCGGTCGATGGCGAGCTGCTCGACCCGATCGACCACCTCGCAGCCGCCGTAGTACCGCTTCCCGGGGTAACCCTCGGCGTACTTGTTGGTGAGGGTCGAGCCGAGCGCCTCCAGCACCGCCGGCGAGACGAAGTTCTCGCTGGCGATGAGCTCGAGGCCCTCGGCCTGGCGGCGCGTCTCCTCGCGGATGAGACCGGCGACGGCGGGATCGGCGTCGGAGAGGCGCTGGATCGGCATCATGGGGGGCTCCTCGGGGAGGGGGTGGGTTGAAATACCGCCGTCCGTCCTACTTTTCCAGCGCGCCGATCTTGTCGACGCGGCGCTGGTGGCGGCCGCCCTCGAACGGCTGCTCGAGGAAGGCGGTCACGACGGCGGCGCCGAGGCCGAGCCCCAGCACACGCTCGCCCAGGCACAGCACGTTCGCGTCGTTGTGGGCCCGCGCCATCCGCGCCTCGAGCTCGTTTCCGCAGTGCGCGGCGCGTACGCCCTTCACCTTGTTGGCGGCGATCGACATGCCGATTCCGGTCCCGCAGACGAGTACGCCGAAGCGCGCCCGCCCGGCGGCGACCGCCTCCGCCACCTTCCGCGCGTAGTCGGGGTAGTCGACGCTGTCGCCCGAGAGCGGCCCGAGGTCCTCCACCTCGAACCCCTTCTCGCGCGCGACCCGAACCACCTCCGCGCGCAGCACGAGGCCCGCGTGGTCCGATCCCGCGATCACCCGTTCCGCCATGGGTTCCTCCAAAGGTGACGGCCGGCCCGAGGCGCCCCCAGGCCGGCCGTGTGAGCCCTCGCGTCCCTCGGCCGCCTAGACGCGCTTGAAGCAGAGCACCGCGTTCGTCCCGCCGAACCCGAAGCTGTTCGACATGACGGCGTCGACCCGCTTCTCGCGGGCCGTGTTCGGGACGACGTCGAGATCGCACTCCGGATCCTGCTCCTCGACGTTGATGGTCGGCGGGATGACCCCCGTGTGGAGCGCCAGGATGCCGAAGACCGCCTCCACGCCGCCAGCGGCGCCGAGCAGGTGGCCCGTCATCGACTTGGTGGACGAGATGACGAGCCCGTCCTTCGCCCAGCCGCCGAAGACCTTCTTGATGGCCTGGCACTCGGCGATGTCGCCCTTCGGCGTCGAGGTCCCGTGCGTGTTCACGTACCCGACCTGCTCGGGGGAGAGGCCGGCGTCCTGGAGCGCCATGCGCATCGCGCGCTGCCCACCCTCGCCCTCCGGCGCGGGCTCGGTGATGTGGTGCGCGTCGGCGCTCGCGCCGTAGCCCACCAGCTCGCAGTAGATGCGCGCGCCGCGCCGCTTCGCGTGCTCGTACTCCTCGAGCACGATGAGCCCCGAGCCCTCGCCGGCCACGAAGCCGTCGCGCCCCTTGTCGTACGGGCGGCTCGCCTTCTCGGGCGCGTCGTTGCGCTCCGAGAGCGCGCGCGCCGCGCAGAAGCCGCCGATGCCGAGCGGGGTGATGGTCGCCTCGGCGCCGCCGGTCATCATCACGTCGGCCATCCCCCGCTCGATGAGCATGAGCGCGTCGCCGATGGAGTGATTCGAGGTGGCGCAGGCGGAGACCGGCGAGTAGTTCGGCCCCTTCATCCCGTACTTGAGGCTCACCTGCCCCGGCGCGAGGTTCACGATCAGCGAGGGGATGAAGAACGGGCTGACGCGCTTCACGCCCTTCTCGAGCAGGACCTTGTGCGTCTCCTCGATGGTGGAGAGCCCGCCCAGGCCGGCGCCGATGACGGCGCCGATGCGCTCGGGGTCCTCCTTCGACATGTCGAGGCCCGAGTCCTTCATGGCCATTTCGGCGGCGGCCATGGTGAACTGGATGAAGCGGTCGTTCCGTCGCGCCTCCTTCTTCTCCATCCACTTCTCGGGCTCGAAGCCCCTCACCTCGCCCGCGATACGGGTCGGGTAGGTCGAGGCGTCGAACTGCGTGATGGGCCCGATCCCGCTCTTGCCCGCCACGATGCCGCGCCAGGCCTCCTCCACCCCGGTGCCGACGGGGCTGACGATCCCGAGTCCGGTGACGACGACGCGCCGTCTCGACATGATGCTCACCTCCTGATCCTTCCCGGCGGGGGACCAGCCACCGCCTGCGGCGGCGGGTACCCTCCCGCCCTACGACGCTCGCGAAAGCTTCGCCCGCCCCGGCCCACCTCGGGCGGGGCGGCGCGACCTATCGCGTGCTGCCTACTTCTTGTGCGTGTTGATGTAATTGACCGCGTCCTGGACGGTCTTGATGTTCTCGGCCTCCTCGTCGGGGATCTCGACCTCGAACTCCTCCTCCATCGCCATGACGAGCTCGACGATGTCGAGCGAGTCCGCGCCGAGGTCCTCGATGAAGCTCGAGGTGATCTTGATCTCCTCCTCGGAGACGCCGAGCTGCTCCGCGATGATGCCCTTGACCTTCGACTCCACGTTGGTTGCCGTCACGGTCGTTCCTTTCGTTGGGGACGCACTGTGGCCGGGAAATCCGGCTACATGTACATGCCGCCGTTCACCCGGACCACCTCTCCGGTCACGTACGACGCTCGTTCGCTCGCCAGCCACGCCACGGCGTCGGCGACTTCCCGGGCCGTCCCGAGCCGCGCGAGCGGAATGTTGTTCAGCATGGTGGCGCGGGCCGCCTCGGGCAGCCCGGCCGTCATGTCGGTGTCGATGAAGCCCGGCGCCACCGCGTTGACGCGGATGTTGCGGCTCGCGAGCTCCCGGGCGACCGACTTCGTGAGGCCGATGAGGCCCGCCTTCGTGGCGGCGTAGGCCGCCTGGCCGGCGTTGCCCATCTCCCCCACCACGCTGGTGAGGTTCACGATGGCGCCGCCCTTCGCCTTCATCATGGGGCGCGTCGCGGCGCGGATGAGGTTGAAGGCGCCGGTGAGGTTCACGTCGAGCTGGCGCTGCCAGTCGTCGTCTTTCACCCGCATGACGAGCTGGTCCACCGCGATGCCGGCGTTGTTGACGAGGACGTGGAGGCCACCGAAGGCGCCCACCACCTCGTCCACGGCCGCCGCGCACGCGGCCGGGTCGGCCACGTCGAACTTCAGGAGCTTCACCGCGGGCGCGCCCGCCTGCTCGCACAGCGTGGCCGCCTCCTGCGCCGCGGCCTCGTTGCCGGCGTAGTTGATCGCCACCTTCGCCTTGCCCTCGGCGAGCGCGATCGCCACGGCGCGCCCGATGCCGCGCGAGCCGCCGGTGACGAGCGCCGCCTTGCCGTTGAAGTCGTACATGCCTTACCCCTTCAACGCCGCGAGCGCCTTCTCGAGCGACGCGGGATCCTCGACGTTCACCACCTCGACGCCCTTGGCGATGCGCTTCACCAGCCCGGAGAGCACCTTCCCCGGGCCCACCTCGACCATCCGCGTCACGCCCAGGCGCGCGAGCTCCTCGACGCACTCGAGCCAGCGCACCGGCGCGGAGACCTGCTCGAGCAGCAAGGGGACGATCCGCTCCACCTCGCGGTTCGGCCTCGCCTCGACGTTCGTCACCACCGCGACCCGCGGCTCGCGCCAGGCCACGGCGCGCAGGACCGGCTCGAGCCGCGCCTTGACGGGCTCCATGAGCGCGCAGTGGAAGGGGGCGGACACGGGGAGGGGCAGCACGCGCTTGGCGCCGGCCGCCTTGAGCTCGGCGGAGGCGCGCTCCACCGCCGCCGCCGCGCCGGCGATGACGGTCTGGCCGGGGTCGTTGTAGTTGGCCGGCGAGCAGACCTGGCCGCCGGCAGCCTCGACCGACTCGCAGATGGCGCGCACGCGGCCGGGCTCGAGCCCAAGCACCGCCGCCATCGCACCCTGCCCGGCGGGCACGGCCTCCTGCATGAAGGTGCCGCGAGCCCGCACCGCCTTGGCGGCCTCGGGCGCGGAGAGCGCGCCCGAGGCGACCAGCGCCGAGTACTCGCCGAGCGAGTGGCCCGCCACGAGGTCCGGGGTGACGCCGTGCTCCGCCAGCACCGCCGCGGCCGCGGCCGAGACGGTGAGGATGGCGGGCTGGGTGTTGGCGGTGAGCTTGAGCTGCTCGTCGGGGCCGTTGAAGCAAAGCTCGGACAGCTTCTCGCCCAGCGCCGCGTCCACCTCGTCGAAGACGCGCCGCGCCGCCGGGAAGGCGTCGGCGAGGGCCTTGCCCATGCCCGTCGCCTGCGAGCCCTGCCCCGGGAAGATGAAGGCCAGCTTGCCCATCGTCGGTCGCTCCTACCAGCGGATGAGGCCGGCGCCCCAGGCCATGCCAGCGCCGATGGCGGTGGTGAGGATGGTGTCGCCCGGCTTGAGCCAGCCGGCGCGGTTCGCCTCGTCGAGCGTCATCGGGAGGCTCGCCGACGAGGTGTTGCCGTACTTCTCGAGGTTCATCCAGCACTTCGACTCCGGGATCCCGAGCCGCTCCAGGGTCGAGTCGAGGATCCGCTTGTTGGCCTGGTGGGCGCACACCCAGGTCACGTCGGACGGCGACAGCTTGCTCGCGGCGAGCGTCTCGCGGCAGGCCTCCTCCAGCGCGCGCACCGCGAACTTGTAGACCTCGCGGCCGTTCATGAACAGGTGGTGCTTGCCCTGCGCGTACGTGTCCGCGGTGAGCGGGTGGCGGGAGCCGGGGCCGCCCTGGTGCAGCATGTGCCAGGCCGAGCCGTCGGCGTGGAGCTGGATCGACTGGATGCCGCGCCGATCGTCGTCGGTGGGGGCGAGCACCGCCGCGCCGGCGCCGTCGCCGAAGAGGACGCAGGTGTTGCGGTCCTTCCAGTCGACGATGCGCGTCAGCAGCTCGGCGCCGATCACGAGCGCGCGCTTCACGCCACCGGTCGCGACGTAGCGGTCGGCGATGGAGAGCGCGTAGAGCGAGCCGGCGCAGGCGGCGGAGACGTCGAAGGCGAACGCCTTCTTGTTGCCGAGCCGGCCCTGCAGGATGGCGGCGGTCGAGGGCCAAGGGTAGTCGGGCGTGATGGTGCCCATCACGATGAGGTCGAGGTCCTTGGGATCGACCTGGGCCATCTCGAGGGCGCGCTTCGCCGCCTCCATGGCGAGATCGCTCGTCGCCTGCTCCGGCGCCGCCACGTGCCGCTCGCGGATGCCGGTGCGCTCGACGATCCACGAGTCGGTCGTGTCGACGACCTTCTCCAGATCGGCGTTGGTGACGACCTTCTCCGGCGCGTACGATCCGGTTCCGACGATGAGCGAGCGCATGGTTTCCTTTCTTTCTCGAGTGCGTGTCAGGCTTCGGGGGCCGAGCCGGCGCGCCCTGGCTGGGTCCCCGCCTCGGCCGGAGCCGCCGCGGCCGCGAGGAGCGCCTCCGCCTGGCTCGCCGCGGCCGCGATCTCGTCGGTGGCGTGGGCGTCGGCTGCGGCGCGCACCCGGCGCACCGCGTTCTGGATGGCAAGCGCGTCGGAGCGGCCGTGCGTGATGAAGCCCACGCCCGCCACGCCGATGAGCGGCGCGCCGCCGATCTCCCGCCAGTCGATCTTCCGCTTCATCGCGCCGAGCGCTCGCTTCGCGAGCAGTCCACCCAGCATGGCGAGCGGGTTCGAGCGCAGCGCCCGCTTGATGAACTCGCCGACCACCTTGGCCGTCCCCTCCATCGTCTTCAGGGCCACGTTCCCGGTGAAGCCGTCGGTGACGATGACGTCGAAGTCACCGGTGAGGAGATCGCGCCCCTCGCAGTAACCCCGGAAATCGATGGAGGCCTTCCGCAGCGCGGCGGCCGTGGCGCGGGTCAGGTCGGTGCCCTTCGAGTCCTCCTCGCCGTTGGCGAGGACGGCCACGCGCGGCCGCGCCACCCCGAAGACGCGTCGGGCGTACACCTCGGCCATGAGCGCGAACTGGACGAGGTGAACGGGGCGGCACTCCACGTTCGCCCCCGCGTCGACGAAGAGCGGGTGCCCGGTCAGCGCCGGCAGGACGGACATGATGCCGGGCCGCTCGACCCCCTCCAGCCGGCCGAGCACGAACACGCCGCCCGCCATCACCGCGCCCGAATTGCCGGCCGAGACCATGCCGCAGGCCTCGCCTCGCTTCACGAGCTCGAAGCAGACTCGGATGGAGTTGTCCTTCTTGCGCCGCATCGCCTGGCCGGGGTGGTCGTCCATCGCGACCACCTCGGAGGCGTGCTGCACGGCGATGGGCAGACCTTCGGTGTGGTGGCGCGCCAGTTCGCGGCGCACCACCTCCTCCGGTCCGACCAAGACGACCCGCAACCCCTGACGCGCCGCGGCGACGGCACCCTGCACGATCGCTTCCGGGGCGTAGTCACCCCCCATGGCGTCGACGGCGACGGGTAGCGCGCGCGGCTCGCTCAAGCTGTCCTCGGGCTACTCGCCCGGGGTGATCTGCTCGCCCTTGTACGTGCCGCAGGACGGGCAGGCGCGGTGCGAGAGCACGGGCTCCTTGCACTTCGGGCACTTCGTCACGTTGGCCGGCTTGATCTTGAAATTCGCGGCACGGCGGCGATCGCGGCGCATGCTCGACGTACGCTTCTTGGGAACACCCACGGCGTGACTCCTCTCGTTACTTCTTCTTGAGCTTCTCGAGCCCCGCCCACCGCGGGTCGGGCACGTGGCGATCGCAACCGCAATCGCGCTCGTTCAGGTTCGCCCCACACACGGAGCAGAGTCCCTTGCAGCTCTCTTGGCAAACGGGATAGCGGGGAAGCGCGAGCAGCAGCTGCTCGCGGACGGCGGGATCGAGGTCGAGGACCTTTCCTGTGTACGTCTCCTCGTCCGCAGCTTCGGCCGCGAAGCTGCCGGCGACCCGCGCCGCGGCGTGCTCTCCGCCGTGCTCCGCAGTCTGCTCCTCCTCCTCGTCCTCGGGGACGTAGATGAGCTCGAAATCGAGGGGGACATCGACGTCGACGGACACGAGGCAGCGGCCGCACGGCGCGGACAGCGCGGCCGTGCCCTCGGCGTCGAACAGGACGCGCTGCTCGACCATGCGCAGACGGGCCTCGACGTGCAGCGGAGCCCGGGCGCGGTAGGCGGCCGGGTCACCTTGCACCATCTCGTCCACGGTCTCCCGTGGGAGGTCCCAGGCTCGGTCGAGCCCGCCCTCCTTGATTTCGTCAATGTTGACGCGCATTTGCGCCGATTTTTCGGGCGAAGAAAGGGCCTCATTATAGGGAGGCGACCTCCCAAGTCAAGGCATCCCAAGTCAGGGGCCACCCGCTCTCGGGGGACCTCGCGGGCACCGGCGGCGTGCTGGCCGGGCTGGCCTACGGCTTCACGAGCCCGCGCGCGACCGCGATGAGCGCCGCCTCGGCCTTCGTCGAGACGTCCATCTTCTCGTAGATACGCTTCACGTAGGTCTGGACCGTGCCCTCGGCGATCCCCAGCGCCGCCGCCACGTCGGCGTAGGTGTGGCCGTGGACGAGCAGCTCCAGAACCTCCAGCTCGCGCTTCGAGAGCGCCGGGCCATTGCGCTGCTCGGGCGGATCGCCGCGCAGCTCGCCGAGCAGGACCTTCGCCGCCCGCGGGCTGATCGGCGCAGCGTCGCCGGAGAGGACCTCCTCCACGGCACGGGCCAGCTCGGAGGCGTGGAACGGCTTCAGGATGTAGCCCGCAGCCCCGGCGCGGAGCGCGCCGAGGACGCGCGCCGGGATGTCGACGGCGGTGAGCGCGATGCACTTCGTCTTGGGCAGCTCACCGCGGATGGCGCCGATGACGTCCTCGCCGCTCATCTTCGGGAGGCCGAGATCGACGAGCGCGACGTCGGGCTTCTCCCGCCGCGCCAGCGCCAGCCCCTCCTCGCCGGTGCCGGCGGTCCCGCAGACGTCGAAACCGTGCGAGGCGAGGACCTGTGCGATGAGGCGCGCGACGGCCTCGTCGTCTTCGATTGCGATGGCGCGGACGGGCATGGGGGAAGGGTCCCCTTTCCTGCGAGCAAGCTCGTCAGTAACAGGCGGTGGCGCCGCGGGTCAAGGTTGCGACCTCGCCCCCGCGGCTGCCGTCACCGAGCCACGGGGTATCCTGCCCCGTCAGCCGCACTGAGAGCGTCGACCTACGTCGCGGCGGTAGGCTTCGCGCCGCTGCCCGCCTCGCGGGCCGCCTCGAGCGCGTTGTCACCCACACCGCCCCCCTGCAGGTCGAGGACGATGGCGAGCAGGTAGAGGGCGAGCGAGAGCGTCCCGATCCCCTGGCCGACGCTCATGGCGAGGACGAGCAGGATCGGTTTCGGCGAGAGGATGGACGCCGCCATGAGCGCCAGCGCGAGGAGCGTGGCGATGGCCGAGACGAAGACGAGCTTCTTCACGTGTTCGTGTCTCATTTCTTCTCCTCCGCCGCCGCCTTCTGCGCGCCGGGCCGCCGGGACAGCGCGGTCGGGTGGATCTCGTTGTGGCAGTCGATGCAGATCTGCGCGTTCGAGCGGACGTCATCGGCGAAGGCGCCGTGCTTCTCGACCCAGGTCGCGGCGTAGGTGGAGTGGCACTGCCCGCAGACGCCGTTCATACGCTTGTTGAAGGCCTCCTGCGTGAGCTTCCCCTTCTCGAGGTCCTGGCGCTTGTAGAGCTTGATGGGCGGGCCGCCCTCACCGTCCGGACCGGTCCCCGCGTACTCGGTGACGTAGTAGTAGAGGTGCTTGAGACCGGTCAGCTTCGTCGTGATGGCGCCGAACATCTCGTAGTCGGCGTGGCACGTGTAGCAGCTCTGGTCGCCGAACTTGTGGTTTCGGCTGTGGATGGCCGCCAGGCTCTGCGACTTCGGGTCGGCGACGTCGCGGATGTACGGCCCCATGACGTGGCACGAGCCGCAGAACTCGCGCGACAGCGTGAACTCGTAGCCGGCGATGTTGCCCGTCAGGGCAACCAGCACAGGCAGGAGCCCGAGCCCGAGCAGGAGGAGGACCTTCGTCACGCGCCCGAGCGGTGGCCGGCGGACGAGGTACCAGACGAGGATAGCGGCAGAGGCGGCGGCACAGGCGATCGCCACCAGCTTCAGGAGCTCTTCGATGGAATTGATTGAGTTGATGGAAGACACGGGGCGTTCGGTAGCACGCCAGGCGGGCTGGTTCAAGGGAGACCCACGGCAAAATGGCGCACCTCTAGAATCCCCTCACCGCAAGGGGAACACCATCTCGACCTGCGCCTCGAGGGCGAGCAGCCCTCTGAGCGCCCGCGGAGGGTGCGCGGCGCCGATGCGGGCCCGCTCGGGGGACGGGCGGGTGGCCGGAGCGGTCGCGGTGAGCAGCGAGAGCGTGGCGGGGAGCGGCATGCGACCTCCGTCGTCGCGCCCGCGGGCGGGCGCCGGAGCGCGAGCGTAGGTCCAGCCGCAGGGGGGGCGCCTGCGAGCGACGGGACCCGCCGCCCCCGGCCGTTCGCGCTTGACGCCCGCCGGGCGCCACGGCATACGTCTGCGCGCACGCAGCCTTGCGCGATTAGCTCAGATGGATAGAGCGTCGGCCTCCGGAGCCGAAGGCCACAGGTTCGAATCCTGTATCGCGCGCCATCTTCAAAGCCCCCAGGTTCTCTGAATCTGGGGGCTTTTCGCTTTCGATACAGGGCGCGATCCCCGATGCGATCCCGCTGTCAGGCGGGGGAGCAAGCCGGATGGACTCGGCCGCCGCGCAGAGCGCGGCCGCAGCAGGTTCACGCGCCTGTAGACGTCCTTCGCATTGCGCGGGTTCGGGTCTCGTAGTGCGTGCGGTCGCCTCGGAGTCCGAGCAGCTCGACGTCCGCCTTGAACTGGGTGTTGGAGTGCGAGTTGCTCCGTGGCCCGCCGCGATCGCCCGAGACGATGAGGTCGTCCTCGGTCGGCCGGGTGCGCACGGGCGCCACCTGCTCGACGAGCGTCTTGGTCGTCTTCTCCCTGCGCAGGTGAGAATTCCAGGCCGTCTCGACGTGCAGGCGCCAGAGCGGGGTTGCCGTGCGATCTAGGTCGCGCCAGCGTCGGACGGCTGCCTCGCCGGGCCGCATCCCGGTGAGGAATTCGAGCGCGTACAGCACGCGCCGTTCCTCAGGGATGCGCGGGAGGCGAACGAGCACGACCTCGACGCGCTCGGGTAGCGGCGGCGCGAGCGCGCTGCCGTCCGGGTTCGTCGCGGGCAACTTTCCTCGGCGCGTCGAGCACGGCGGCGAGGAAGCGCGGGTCGCCGTCGCTCTGCTCGATGCGCACCGACACCTTGTCGCCGCCGGTCCCGCCCTCTCGGCGCTCGCGGTACGTCACCTGCTGCGGCCCGATCGAGTGCCGCCATGACGTCCACGCTGCGCGCTCGACCTCGTCGAGGCGCGCCAACTCCTGCGGTCGAGCCGCGTGTAGGGTCACCCACGCGGTGTGGGGCGCCGAGTGCGGCGGCGCGCGCCGAGCGCTGCGAGGGTCGGGAGCGCGATCATTGCGCCTGCCCTCGATCCGCCGGCCAGGGGCGCGCATCCGCCGCCGCCCTGCTGCGACACGGGCACGGTCGCCGCCACGACCGAGGCAACGCCGACCGCGGAGCCCGCCGGCGAGGGGACGTCTACCAGCACCCCGGGGCTCGGCACGACGGCCACGACCTCGCCGGAGGGCGCGACCGCCACGTCTTCCGTCGCGCCGACCGAGCCCCCGAGCGAGAGGCATCCGATCGCGGCGAGCCTCGCCGAGACGAGCAGGACCTGGCCCGCGTCGCCCGGGCCGCAGGGGGCGGTCCCCGCTGCCCCGGTCGCGACGTAGAAGTCGCCGGCGGCGTCAACCGCGATGCCGCGCGCGTCGACGTCGAGCGGTCCGCCGTCGCGTCCGAGCGGCACGAACGACGGCGCAGCCGCGGCCGGATCCTCGGGGAACCCGGCGCCGAAGGAGAGCAGCGCATCGCCGGAGGCGCCCGCTGCGAATGGAGCGGTCCCGGGCACCGCCGGGAACGGAAGCGCGGTGACGACCGTGCCGCTCGGCCCCACGCCGATTCCGCGGCGCGGCTCGAGGCGCGGGCCGAGCCCGGGCGACTGGATCGTCACGATCACGCGGACCTCGACCGCGCTCGTTACGAGGTCGACCCGGACGCGGACGATGAACGGGTAGGCGGCGAGCCCTGCGTCCGCCCCGGTGACGAACATCTCGAGCGTGCGCGCGTCGCGGCGCCTCGCCGTGATGGCACCGTACACGGGGGAGACCAGCGTCAGGCGCACGAAGGTCCGAGCGCCCACGTCGAAGACCGACGCGACCACGGAGGGATCGGCGAGGGACAGGTCGACCACCTCGCTCGCGTCGAGAGTGTCCGGTCGGAACCGGATGATCCGTCCGAGCTGCGACAGGAGAAGGACGTCGCCCGAGCCGGGGTCGACGGCGAGCCGACTCTGCGCGAACTCCGCCGACCCGGACCCGTCGAGCAGGACCTCGGCCGTGACGAACCCGTCCGGCGAAAAGCGGGTGAGGACGGAGCGATCGAGCGGCCCCTGGCGGTGGACGAAGACGTCGCCCACGCTGTCGATCGCCACCGCGTCGGGGGCCTCGACGCGGGCGAACACCTCGGCGTCAGCGAGCGCTGGAGCCGCTACCGACGCGAGGATGGAGCACGCGACCGCGCCGACCGCGCACCGGAGCCGCGCTCGGGGCGCTCGTGGGACGCCGGAAGGATCCCCGGACAGCTTCCCGTCTTTCGGCACGCCCTCCCTCCCCTGCCTCTAGGTAGGCATCGGCTGGCGCCGGCGCGCGGCGTCGGTCCGCTCGCCGCGCCGGCCGCCTGGCGAGCTCCGACACGCGCGGGGCTCACGTACTCGCGGGGGAGATCTATCTGCACCTTTGGGGTGCGGGTGGCTGGAGTGGTCGTGGCTTCGGCCCGTTCTGCGGCGTCATCCACGCTCAGGTGACGGGACCTTCGCGCGGCGCACGCCGCGCGTACATCCGACGGTCGAGCTCCAGGGCGGCGACGATCGCGTCGCAGAGTCGTCGGAGCTCCCGGGCTTCGGCATCCGCTGCCTCGGCGGCGAGTCGCTCGATCTGCGCGCCGCGGCCCCGGACCGTGAGCACCCGCTGCGCCTAGGACGCGCGCGACGCCTCGAGCGTCGCTCGCTCGCGCTCGACCGCGTTCACGAGCGCGCTCTGGCGCACCCAGCGCGAAAGCGTGGAGGGTCGCGCTTCTGGTGCCGGGGCCCCGCGAGCATGCCCTCCCGGCTTCGCTGCCATGTGACTCCTAGACGGTGGACCTGCGAGTCCATCGCTGGGCTTATTCGACGTGCCGTGCGGCGCCGTGCAGTGCTGCGTCAGGCCGCTCATCCGTACAAGTGCTTCTCCACCGGCGCGCTGCAGTTGCCGCGATGGGTCGCTCAGGGGAAGTCCAGCCTGACTCCCGTGGCGAAGTTGTACCCTACGCAGTACCCCTCCACCCCGATCCACACCGCTTGCCATGTACGCCGGTACGGCGGCGGGAGCAGGCGCGCGACCGCGGCGTGCGCGAGGAGCGTCCCAGCGAAGTAGCCAGTCACCTTCGCCGCCCCGGGGCGCTCCCCGAGGATCGGGTTCGTCTCGTGGCCCGGGTCGACGAGCATCCCCCCGGCGGAGTAGGGCCTCATGCGGCCGAGGCGGACCGTCTGCGACCAGTCGAGCAGGTGCAACGTCGCGCCGGCGGCCTCGAAGGCGGTGTCGGCCGGCGTCCAGTCGGAGGCGCGGGCCGTCGAGGCGAGCAGGAGGGCGGTGAAGGCGAGCGTCTTCATGGCGCCACCGGCGTCGGGGGCGACGGGGCATCGGGTTGGAGCATGTGTTCCCGGACTCTACCCAAACACCGTTGAGTCAGTCCCGCGCGTCCTGGGAGTTTCATCGCGTCGCCCGGGCATGAAACGGGCTCGCCTTGGCGGACAGCGAGCAGAGTAGCGGGCGGCTGCCCGCACCTGCGATGGCGTTCGAGCGGCTTGGAGGTTATTCCGAGTCCGCACGGGGCAATCCGCACCCGCTGTTCGCGCGATAATTTGGTTAGTCGCGCGCGGAGGACGACCCATGGGAATCAAAGAAGACCTCAAGCAGAAGGGTCATCGACTGCTGGAGGCCGTGGAGCAGAAGAGCAGGGATCTCGCTTCGACCATCGGAGAAAAGGGGAAGCGGTTCGCCGCTGCCGCTGGGAAGGTGGGTGAGGAGGCCAAGACGGCCGTCGAGGAAAAGGGCAAGGCTGCCGCCAAGGCCATCGAGGACAAGGAGCAGGAGCTGAAGAAGGCCCGCCGGGGAGATCCCGATTAGCTCGGCCGCGCTCGCGACGGCCTTGTCTCTCGTCGCCTGCGCTGGGTCCACGCCACCCCCGACGCAGGGCGCTGCGCCCGATCTCGCTGGCACCTCCTGGCGGCTCGTCGAGATCCGGGGAAGCGACGACAAGACCCAAACGCCTGACGACAAGGCGAAGTACGCGATCGAATTCGGGGCCGATGGTCATCTGAGCGCCCGCATCGACTGCAATCGCGGCGTCGGTACGTGGAGGTCTTCGGGGCCCGGTCAGGTCAGGCTCGGTCCGCTCGCGCTCACGCGTGCCATGTGCCCGCCCGGCTCCCTTCAAGATCGAATCGTGAGGGATTGGGACTTCGTCCGTTCGTACGTCATCAAGGATGGTCACCTCTTCCTGGCTTTGATGGCGGACGGCGGCATCTACGAGCTCGAGCCGATCGCAGACGAAAATCCGTGACCACGCTGGTGGTCGACGGGCCCAGCGGGTCTGTACCTCTTCAGCGGCGATCTACCGCCAGGGCGGGAACTCGCCGAACGGCCAGCGGTGCGCGTACCGCGCCGCCGCCAGGGCCGCGCTGACGAGCGCGACCGCGAGCCACGTCAGCCGGCGGCGCCGCCGCGCGGCGCGGTCCTCGTAGGGATCCTCGAGCGAGCGGCTCGCGCCCGCGGGGAGTGACGCGCGCGAGGTGAGCGCGGTGCCCAGGGGCATGTTGACCTTCACGCGCCCGTTGATGGCCCACCCGTTCGCGTCGAGCACGGGCCCGAGCGTCCGCTGGCGCAGCTTCAGCCAGGCGATGAGCATCGACGGCCCGGAGACGAGGAGCACGACGCCGGCGATCGCGCCGAGCTTGGTCCACCACGGCTGGAGGTTGAGGAAGCCGGAGATGAAGCCGCCGAGGAGGGTCCCGAGCGCGCCGATGCCCACGCCCAGGGCGGCGATGACGCCGACCATCCTGCCGATGTCGACCGGGCCGGGCGCGGGCGGCTTGCCGTTCACCGCCACGTCCGCCGCCCTCCCGACCTCCGCCGCGATGCGGTCGTCGGACGCCTTCGCCTTGGAGGCGGCGAAGCGTTGCACCTGCTCCTCGATGAGCTTCAACGCCTTCTTGTAGGGCGCGAAGAAGGCCTGCCGGATCGAGATGGGGTTGTCGACGATCTTGACGATGGTCGCGTCCCAGTCGCGCCCCTGGCGGTCGAAGAACACGCCGTTGCGGCCGGTCATCAGGTAGTCGGCGTCGCCCTGCGTGAAGCAGGCGGCGATCTTCATCTGCTCGCCGCCCGCCCGGCGGCAGTCGCAGTACGCGATGAACATCCGCGAGAGCGACGCGAGCACGGCGTGGGCGCCGGGGTCGTCCACGCGCACGCACAGGTCGCAGCTGCGGCCGTCGAGGAAGAGCGTCCCGGCCTGGAAGATCGCCTTCGCGCGGACATCGTAGAAGTCCGCGAACGCGACGAAGTTGCGGAGCAGGCGGTGCAGGTCGCGGTGGTAGTGGACCATGCGGACGACGTCCCCGACCGCCGTAGCCTGGGCCTCGAGCGCCCGGTCCTTCGCGATGAGCGCCTCGAGGGCGGCCTTGCCCCCGCCGTCCAGGATCGCCCGCGCGCGCGGGAGTCCGAGCTTCTCGACCGCCGCGCCGGCCTTGCGGCCCTGCCACGCCTCGTGGACGGCGAGGGCCGCCTCCAGCGCGCGCCAGGCGTCGAGGGTGAGCGCTCGCACCTCGGCACCGAGGAGCGGCTTCACGGCGTCGCGGTGCAGCGCCGCGAGCGCGCCCTCCCACGCCGGGTTCACCCCCTCGAGGAGCGGCAGCGCGCGCCCGGGCTCCACGCGCGCCAGCGGGAAGGCGGCGACCTCCGCGCCCGCGGCGGCGAGGTCCTTCGCGGCGAGCGCGGCCCACTCGGTCTCGGCCCGGTTGAGCGCCGCGGCGCCCTTCGGGTCGAGCGCCGCGAGCTGGCAGCGCGCGAAGTAGTCGTTCACCCGCGCGCGCACCGCGCGGACCGCCTCCCAGGCGGCGGGCGTCGCCGCCCCGAGTGGCATCGCGCCGTCGGTCGCCATCCCATCGGACCACCAGGCCACGAACTTCCGCAGCTCTTCGAAGAAGAGCTCGAGCCGCGCCTGGTCGATGCCGGGCTTGCCGCTCCGGTCGGTCACGGCGCCGACGCAGTCGATCGCCTCTTTGATGAGTCGACACACCTCGGCGGTTTCGGCGGCCTCGGCCGAGACGATGCCGTCGCCGTTGAAGAGCGTCCCCTCGAAGACCTTGCTCGTGTCAGCCACGTCCGCCGGCGTGACCTGTGTCGCGCCGGCTCTTCCGAGACTCTGAAGGAGCTGCTGCGCTCCGCCGAGGAGGGCCTTCCCCTCGGGCGTGCTGCGCGAGATCGCCTCGGCCGGCAGCGCCTCACCACCTGGGATGAGCCGGCCCAGGTCGTCGAGCCGCAGCGCGCACCAGCGGATGGCGGCGAGCACCTCTGGAACGCGCACGCGCCCGTCGTGATCGGTGTCGAGCAGCTCGAGCGTCCGGGCGTCGATCTCGAGCCCCTTCGTCGGGCACGAGAGGGCGACCCACAGCTTCGGATCGAGCTTCTCGAGGTTCGCGAGGTCGGCGCCGGTCTCGAGCGCCACCTGATCGAGGCCGCCGACCCGGTGGAAGCGCCAGCGGTACGGGACGGGCGCCACGGATCTCGAGGCCGGCGAACGCGGGACGGCGACGGCGGGCGTAGGTTCGTCGGGGCGGCTCGCGGCGGTGGTGGGCGAGGAGGCCATGCGCCACTCTAACTCGTCAGGAGACCCCGATCTGCCCGAACTCCGCGAAGGCTGCGGCGCGCGCGCCGCCTGTGTCCAGCGGCAATACTCGGGGGGTATTGCACGCCGGACCCGCGGGGTGGTTAAAGGCGCGCGCCATGGTCGACCCCTCCCCCACCCCTCCGCAGCGGCGACGCCTCGTCCGCGGCGCCGCGATCGGCGGCGCGCTCCTCCTGGCGTACTCCGCGCTCGGGTTCCTCGCCGCCCCCGCCATCCTGCGCGGCGTGCTCGTGAAGCAGGCCTCGGAGGCGCTCCGGCGCGAGGTCTCGATCGCGAAGGTGAGGGTGAACCCGCTCGCCCTCTCGGTCACGGTCGAGGGGCTCACGGTGAAGCACCGCGACGGCGCGCCGTTCGTGGGATGGGAGTCCCTGTACGTTCGGCTGGCGCCGCTGCGGCTCCTCGCGGGAGACGTCGGGCTCGCAGAGCTACGGCTCGTGCGCGCGTCGATCGACGTCGAGCTCGGCGCCGACGGCAGCCTCAGCTTCCAGGATCTGCTCGCGCCGGAGAGCAAGTCGGCCGCGCGCTCGGCGTCCCCGAAGAAGGAGGGCGGCCTCGGAGTCTCCATCGGCCACCTCGCGGTGGAGGAGGCTCGCGTGAGGTTTCGAGACGCGAGTCGCCACCCCGCGTTCGACACCGCCCTCGGACCTCTCACGATCCGGCTCGAGTCGTTTCGCACGAAGGGAGGCGGCGATAGCCCGTACTCGTTCACCGGCACGACCGACGCGGGCGAGACGTTCCGCTGGACCGGTACCGTTCGGACGCAGCCCCTCCGCTCGGCGGGAACGCTCGCGTTCGAGCGCATCGCGCTCCCCCGGTACGCGCCTTACATCCACGACGCCATCCCGTTGGAGGTGCACGAGGGACGGCTCGGCCTCGAGACGCATTACGCCGTCGAGTGGGGCGCGGAGCGCCATGTCCTCAAGCTCTCGGACGGGAAGCTGATCGTGGAGCACCTCGCCGTGGGGCCGCGCGGCGTGGCCGTGCCGCCGGTGAGCCTCCCGCGCATCGAGGTGACGGGGATCGAGACGGACGCCGTCGCACGCGAGGCGAAGGTCGGCGAGGTGACGGTGCGGGGCGGCACGGTGCGCGTGCTGCGCGAGGCCGACGGCACGCTCGAGCTCTCCCGGATGGTGCCGCCGCCCGCTCCTCGAGCGGCGTCGCAGGCCCCCTGGAAGTGGTCGATCGGCACGGTCGCCGCCTCGGGCGTGGCCGTGCACCTGGAGGACCGCACGGCGCCGCGCCCGGTGGTCCTGCCCCTGAGCGGCGTCGAGCTGCGCGTGGAGTGGCTCCGGCACGAGGTCGACGCGGTCTCCCCTCTTGCGCTGACTCTCACCTGGAACGAGCGTGGCCGGATCTCGCTGACGGGCCAGATCCAGCCGCTCGCGAGCAAGGGGACGCTCGCGCTCGACGCTTCCGACCTCGACCTCGAGCCGCTGGCGCCATACCTCGAACCCCACGTCGCGGCGCGACTCGCCGGTGGCCGCGCGGGCGCGAAGCTGAAGCTCTCGTTCGACGCGAGCGGCGCTGCCCCGCGCTGGAGCGTGGCTGGCGACGCCCGGCTCGACGCGCTCGCCATCGCGGAGAAGGGGAACGACGCCCTGCTCCGGTGGAGCGCGCTCGAGCTCACCGGGATCGACGCCGCGTCTCAGCCGCCGCGCGCGAGCGTGCGGCTGATCCGGCTCGTCGAGCCGGCCTTGAAGGCGTACGTGTGGGAGGACGGCACGACGACCCTCACCCGGGCGAGCGCGGCGCCCGCCGGGGCGGCGAAGCCGTCCGCCACCACCTCAGGGCCCGCGTGGCGGACGGCGATCGGGGCGCTGGAGGTCGTCCGCGGAAAGGCCGCGCTCGTCGACCGCTCGGTGACACCGGCGGCGGTCCTGAACGTCACCGGCGCCGGGGGGAAGGTGACGAGCCTCTCCTCCGACCCGAAGGTGCGTTCGACGGTCGACGTCCGGCTCGAGCTGGAGGGCGTGTCGCCGGTACGCATCTCCGGCACGCTGAACCCGCTCCAGAAGGAGGCCTACACCGATCTCACCGTGGCCTCGGACGGCGTGGATCTCTCGCCGCTCGACTCCTACTCCGGGAAGTTCCTCGGCTACGGGATCCGCAAGGGCAAGCTCGACCTCGACCTCCGCTACAAGGTCCGGGACCGCAGTCTCGCCGCGACGAACGTGGTGAAGGTGGACCAGTTCACGCTCGGCGATCCCACCGACAGCCCGGACGCGACGAAGATCCCGGTCCGGCTCGCGCTCGCGCTCCTGCAGGACAAGGACGGCGTCATCCTGCTGGACGTCCCGGTCGAGGGGAACCTCGACGATCCCGAGTTCCATCTGGGCAAGGTCATCTGGCGCACGGTCCTGAACGTCCTGGTGAAGGTGGCGACTTCTCCGTTCCGGGCGCTCGCCGCGCTCGCGGGCGGCGCGGACGCGGACCTGTCGATGGTGGAGTTCGCGCCCGGCACCGCCGAGCCGCTCCCCGCGGCCCAGGCGCAGCTCGCGATGCTGGCGCAGTCGCTCGCCAAGCGACCCGCGGTCGCGCTCGAGGTGGAGGGCTCGGCGGACGCGGAGCGGGACGGACCTGCGCTGCGGCAGGCGACCCTCGAACGATCCCTCCGGCTTGCGAAGGCCGCGACCCAGTCGCCGCCGACCTCCGCCGACGCGGTGACCCTGACGCCGGACGAGCGCGCACGGCTCGTCCGAGCTGCCTACGAGTCCTCCTTCCCCGCCGCGTCGAAGCCGGGTGAGGCCGGCTCGAAGGGCAGCGCGCCCCCGGCGGCGCCCCTGTCCACTCAGGAGATGGAGGTGCGGCTCGCCGCCGCGGCCGACGTGCCGCCGGACGCGTACCGCACGCTCGCCGCGGAACGGGCGCAGCGCGCGCGAGAGGCGTTGATCGCATCGGGGCTCGATCAGAACCGGCTGTTCCTCACGCAGGGTGGCGAGCGCGCCGAGAAGGAGAAGGGCGCGCGCGTGTACTTCAGCGCGAGGTGAGGCGCGGGCCGTCCTGGCCCTCTCCGGGCCAGGGGCGATCTAGGGTTCGACCACCACCACGTCGACGCGCAGGGGGCCCAGCGCCTCCTGCGGGGTGGCGCCCGTCGCCCCGGGCTGCCCGGACCCCATCTTGGCGGTGCTCACCCGCTCCGCGGCGATCCCGCGCGCGGCGAGCGCTTCCCGAACCGAGTCGGCCCGCTCACCCTCGAGCCACACTCTCATTCTCTCGCGCTCCCTCATCACGCCGGCGAGCCGATCCACCTGCTGCGCCGACTGCGGGGTGAGCTGGCGGGTGCCCGACTCGAAGGAGATCTCGCTGAGGCTGAAGCGCTGCCCCTCGAGGTTCGCGCCCGAATAGCTCGCCAGCGCGTCGATGCCCTGGCTGGGCGGCTCCCGCTGCATCCCCGGCATCGACTCCATCGGTCCCTTCGCGACACGTGCGGGCGTGCGCGCCTGCCGCTCCCCCTCGGGCGCCTTCTCCCGGAGGAGCGCCCACGCCAGGAGCGCGAACGCGATCGCCGCCACCACCGCGCGCACGCCGACCGGACGCCGCTGCCCCCCTCGCCCCGCCGCACGCAGGGCCTCGGAGGTCCGTATCTGCGACGGCACCTCACGCGCCCTCGGCTCCGCCGCGCGCCACGGCCCGGGGACATCCGAGCCCGGCGTTCCGCTGCCGAGGAGCTTGCCCAGGCCGCCGGGGAGCATGCCGGAGAGGAGCCCGGACTGCCCCGAGAGCATCGAGGCGAGTGCCCCGCCGCCGAGGCTCTGGCTGCGCGCATGACGACTCAGGACTCCGAGCGCGAGCGGCGCCAGCATGGCCAGGAAGGACCGGGTCCCGGAGCTCGAGGCGCCCGTCTGCGCCGTGAAGGCGTCGAGGATGGCGCCGCCCTGCGCGCCGAAGAGCGACGAGAGGATCCCCCCGCCGCGCTCGACCAGCGTGCGACGAGACTCCTCGCTCCCGATCACGTCACCGGACCGATCGACCGTGTCCTCGGCGCCGGTCTCTCGAGCGAGCTCGAGCAGGTGCCCTGCGCCTTGCTCGGTGGAGCCCATGCGTGCGAGCCCGGCCGCGACGAGCGGCACGGCGCTCGATGCGACGTTCTTCGTCTCGTCCGATCCCAGCCCCGCCGCGCTCCCCATCTTCGACAGCACGTCGGCGGGCACGTACTTGCCGATCATCTCCACGAGGTTCATCGCGCGTCCCTCCTGCCGCCTTTCCTCCGAACGCCTGCCGCTGCGCAAGAACAGCTTGGACGGGGCTCGGAGCATGATGGTGACGGCGTGGCGGTGAAGCATCCAGCCCGGCGCCGTCCCCCTCGGAGCGCGAGCGCGCGGGGTGTCCGGCGATCGGCGGACGAGAGGCCGTTGCGCCCGCGCGAGCGCCGCGGTACTCGATCCTTCGCGCGAGGCATTTCGCCCGCGCGTCACGGTCCCGCCGGGAGCGATCAGCCTCGGCGAAAGGAGAGCAGCAATGTTCCCACACATGATGGGTGGGTGGTGGCACGCGCACAGGCGCGGCTGCGGTGAAGGCTTCGGCGGCAGCCACGGGCGCGGGTTCGGGATGCACGGCGGAGGTCACGGCGACGACGGGGGCGCGTTCGGCGTGCGCCGCCCGCTGCGCTATCTCGCGTACCGGCTCCAGCTGGACGAGAAGCAGACCGCCGAGGCGGCGCGCATCCTCGACGAGCTCAAGACGGAGCGGGCGCAGGCGACCGTCGACGAGCGGCGGGCTGCGTCCGCGTTCGCCGACGCGCTGTCGGCGGAACCCCTCGACTCTGCGAAGCTCGGCGAGGCGGCCGCCTCGCGCGTGCGCAGCGCCGAGCGGTTGCGGGACGCCGTCGTGACGGCGCTCGGACGCCTCCATGCGCTGCTCGATCCCGAGCAGCGCAAGAACCTCGCCTTCCTGATCCGAACCGGCGCTGTCCAGTTCTGATCCCCGCGCGCACCCCGCCCGCCTCAGCGCGATGCGGCTGAGGCGGGCCGGTGCACGTAGAGCTGGACCAGGCCAGCCCCCTCGCCCATCGCCGGCTCGGGGGGGCGGATGGAATACCGGCACTCGAGCTCGTGATCGGCGAGCAGCCGCGCGGGATCGTAGACGCCGTCGAACTTCCACAGCATCCTCACGAAGTTCGTCTGCCCGTGCGCGAGGTGCCGCGCCGCGATGCCGAGCGTCGCGCGCAGGGCCGCCCAGCCGAGGTGCTTCCTGTTGAGCACCTGCTGCGTTCGCACCAGCTCCCGGTAGAACCTCCCGAGCGGCATGCGCGTCGGCAGCACCGCGTGCTGCACGTCGAACAGGCGGTAATCGCGGGTGGTGAGCGTCCGCGACTCGGTGCGCCAGGTCTCCGTGCCGGGGTACGGCGTCTGCACCGTCAGGTGCACGATCTCCGGGACCGAGAGCGCCCACTCGCGCACCACCGCGAAGCGGCGCTCGTCCCAGGACGGATCGGCGATGATGTTGACCGCGACGGTGACCCCGAGCGATCTCGCGATCTCGAGCGCCTCGAAGCTCTTGTCGAGCGTCGTCCGCTTCCGGAAGGCCTTGAGGCCATCCTCGTCGATCGCCTCGAGGCCGAGGAACATGTACTGGAGCCCGAGTCGCCTCCAGTACCGGAACACCTCCTGGTTGCGGACGAGCACGTCGCCGCGCGTCTCGAGGTAGTACTGCTTCCGGATCCCGCGCCTCTCGACCTCCTCCGCGATGGCGTACCCGTGGTCCGGGTCGATGAAGGCCACGTCGTCCACGATGAAGACGCCGCGCTCGCGGACGGTGGCCAGGTCCTCGGCCGCTTTCACCGGCGTCACCTTGCGGTAGCTGCGACCGTAGAACGTCCAGGCGCTGCAGAACACGCAGTCCCAAGGGCACCCACGCGTGAACTCGATCGACGCGCACGGATCGAGCACGCCGATGAAGTAGGCCTTGCGCTTCGCCAGCAGCTCGCGCGCGGGCTGCACACCGTCGAGGCTCGCGAGCAGGGCCGGGGCCGGCCCGTCGCCCGCTGGCGTGCTCACGCCGGCCAGCTCGTGCAGCGTGGAGCGATCGCGCGCCGCCGCGGCCAGCAGGCGCGGAGCGCTGGCCTCCCCCTCGCCCCGGACCACGGCGTCGATCGCCCCGGCGGCGTGCTCCAGGATCTCGCGCGCGGTGAACGACGCGCTATGCCCGCCGGCGAAGACGAAGCACTCCGGCAAGCGAAGCCGCGTCGCCTTGGCGAGGTCGATGACCTCGGGGATGTTCGCGAGGTAGTTGAGGGAGAAGCCGACCGCGTCGGGCCTCCAGCGATCGAGCAGGCGGAAGTAGTCCGCGTGTCCGAACGTCTGGAGATCGAGCAGCTGGACCTCGTGCCCCGCCTGCTGGACGGCACCCGCCACGAGCTCGAGGCCGATCGGCTCGAGCCGCAGGTAGATCCTCGAGTACATGAGGCCGCTGGGATGTACGAGGAGGACTTTCACGGAATCACTGCGGGGCGGGGCATCGACAGCCACTCAAGATGCGTCGCGCTTGTCTCTCGGGCGAGGGCTGGAAATCGGGGATGACGCGACCCGTCGAGGTCGTGCCGCGGGGCGTCGTTGCCGGCATTGACTCTGGAGTCGGTCGCTCTCGCCGGAGGGGGTAGCGGAGCGAGCGAGACGATAGGCCGAGGTCACCCATGGCTACCGAGATGGCTCAGAACGAAGAGATCCGCCGCTCCCGCGAGATCGCCGAGGGTTCCCGCGAGACCGAGTGGCAGCGCGCGGGCTTCCTGAGGGACCTGTTCCTGGGAAGGTTCCGCCTGAACCTCATCCATCCCTACCCGCTCGCCGAGACCGAGCGGCCGGAGTTCAGACGCTTCTACGACGCGCTGGAGCAGTTCCTGCGCGACCACGTCGACCCGGTCGAGATCGACGCTCTCGGCGAGTACCCCGAGGACGTCGTCGAGGGTCTCCGCGAGCTGGGCGCGTTCGGGATGAAGGTCCCGGCGGAGTACGGCGGGCTCGGGCTGAGCCAGGTCGAGTACGGCCGGGT
>DATLJU010000176.1:0-27006 GCA_035538735.1 Anaeromyxobacteraceae bacterium
GGGAGCCGCTCGAGGACCCCCTGCCGCAGGGGAGTCCGAACGGCCACGTCCGCCGTCGCCGCGGCGCGCAGGCCCCGCTCGACCTGGTCGAGCGCCGCCGCGCCCACCCCTCGTCCGCCACGGCGAGCGAGCTCCTCCGCGGCCGCGCGGAGCGTCGCGAGGCCTTCGTGGAGCGCTGCGGTCGCAGCCCGCAGCTCCGCGCCGTCGCCCCCGACGGCCCGGACCTGCGCCTGGCGGAGCCGGTCACCGGCCGCGAAGAGCGCCGCCACGGAGTCGGAGCGTTCGCGGGCGACGGCGTTCAGGAGCCACACGATCACCGTCGGCCGCCGCAGGCGGCTCACCCGGGCCGCGTCCGGGTGCCCCTCGGCCGCCAGCGCGCGGGCGAGCGCGTCGCGGGCGGCGGTGAACTCCGCGGGCGCGACCGCGTACAGGGACTGGACGCGCGGATCAGGTCCAGCCCTGGGGCCTCTCGGGATCGATCTCGCGCCTCGCTTCGCCATGTTCTTCCCGGCACGGCGCGCGGCCACGCTCAGCCGGCGTCCGCGGCACGCAGCGTCGCCGCCAGCGCGGCGAGCTCCATCCGGTCGCCACCCACTCCGAGCGCCTGGACGCCCCGCCCCCCCGCGGCATAGCGCGGCAGGACGTGCACGTGCAGGTGGAACACGTGCTGCCCGGCGGCTCGGCCGTGGTTCCAGCCGACGTTGAACCCGACCGGCTGGAACGACGACTGGATCTTCTGCTGGACGATCTTCACCGCCCTGAACAGGTCGGTGATGCCGGCGTCGTCGAGGTCGAGGAGCGTCGGCGCGTGGGCGCGCGGGACGACGAGGACGTGGGGCCGCGCCGTCGGGAACGCGTCGAGGAACGCGACCGCGCCGGCCGCCTCGTGGACGACGTGCGCGGCCGCGGCACCCGCGACGATACGGCAGAACAGGCACTCGTCCATCCTGGTCTCCGTCACCGGCCCGCGTCCGAGCGGACGACCAGGACAGGGCAGTGCGAGGTCCGGATCACGCGCTCGACGACCGATCCCGCGGCGAGGTGCTTGAGGCCGGTGCGCCCGTGCGTCCCCATGACGATGACGTCGCAGCCGAACTCCTTCGCGAACTCGACGATCTTCTCGGCGGGATCGCCGCTCAGCTCGACGGAGTTGACGCGGTCCGCCGCGAGGCGCTTCGCGTCCTGGATCCAGGCGGCCAGGTGCTGCAGCTCTTCTCCGGTCCGGGACGATCCGCTCGCCGGAGGGGGCGCGAGCGGCGCCCCCGTCATCGAGGAGTGATCGCGGTGATGGACGTGGAGTAGCATCAGCTCCGCGTCGAGCTCCGTCGCGAGCTTCGCGCCCTCTCCGAGCGCGGCGCGCGACGCGTCCGAGAAGTCGATCGGGCAACAGATCCTCTTCCAGCCCGTCATCGCACCGCCCCCTGTCGTGGATCCTAGGTCCTTCCAGGGCCGCGCGCTCCCCTCGTCGGGCCGTTCCCCCGGAAGAGCCGCCCACCGGGGCTCGCCCGCGAGCGGACCGGCGCGCACCGGACGGCCCTCACTTCGCGTCGAGCGCTGGACGGCGGTCGATGCCAGGCGCTGACAGGTTCCGGTCTCGCGGGTTGGCGGTGGGAGCTCCCGCGTCGCCGCGGGTGGCCATGGCAGCGAGCTCGCGGAGGGTGGCGTTCTGCGGCGAGCGGTGGGTCTCCTCCTCGGCGGCCTGGAGGACGCGCAGGAGCCCCGGCTCGACGCGGCGCTCCACCTCCGCACGGAGCTCGTCGGCGCGTACGTCGCGGCGGAGGGCGTCTCGCAGGTCGCCCACCCGGATCGTGTCGAGATCTCGTGCCGGGAGGTAACGCACCTCGCGTCCGGAGACGGTCTGCGCCAGGAGCCCGGCGCGCGCGAGCGCCTCGAGGATGTCCTCCATCGTGAGCGCCGGCACCTGGAGGAGCTCGGCGACCGCCGCGGCGGTGCGCGGCGGCCGGCCGAAAAGGAAATCGCGTGCGACGTGCGCTGCGGCGACCACCGCCAGCGTCTCCCTCAGCGCCTGATCCGCTCGCCGCGCCCGGAAGCGCTGCCGCGCGACGCGCTCGTTCTGGTGGCTCGCGGCGACCTGCGCGCCCACCAGCAGCACGAGCCACGAGACGTAGGTCCAGACGAGAAAGATCGGGATCGCGCTGAGGACCGAGTACAGCGCGTTGTAGCTCGCGACGCCGACCTGGAACCGCACGTAGAGCACCAAGGCCCCCTGCCACAGCACCGCCGCCACCGCCGCGCCGAGCGCCGCGGAGCTGGGTCGCGTGCGGACGTTGGGCAGGATCGCGTACACGGCGAAGAACGCGACGGCGACTACCGCCAGCGAGGCGAAGTGCAGGCCGAAGTCGATCAGCGCGCCGAGGTTCAGCTGCTCGCGCAGGAAGAGCACGACCGACGAGCTCTGCGCCGCCGTCGCGACCGCCGCCGCCGCCGCCACGAGCAGCGGCGCCGTGACGAGGAGCGTGACGTAATCCGTGACCTGCCGCATGAACGAGCGCTTGGTGGTGGCGCCCCAGATCTCGTTCAGGGCGTCCTCGACGCTCGAGAGCAGGCTCACGCAGGTGTAGACGAGGATCAGCAGCCCGACCACGCCCAGGGTCGAGACGCTGGTGCCGTTGACGAACTGGAGGATCCGCTCGAGCGAGCCGAGCAGCGATGGGTTGCCGCCGAACGTCGCCCGGAGGTACGGGCGCACGGTGCCCTCGATGAAGCTGGCGTAGGCACCGAACCCCTTCAGCACGGCGAACGCGAACGCCAGGAACGGCACGATCGAGAGGACGCTGTAGTACGTCAGCGCGGCGGCCCGGACGGTGAGCCGGTTGGCGAAGAATCCGCAAACGGTCGAGTCCGCGACGCGGCTCACGCGGTAGAGCAGGGCCTGCCCTCGCCGGAGCTCCGCGACGCGGACGGCCCACACCCGCTCCGTGAAGAAGGCGCGCAGGCGCTCCGTCAGAGGCGGCCGCGGATCCCTCGGGGCGTTCGCCGATTGTCCGGTCGCGCGCACGCTCCGTTCACCTCGCCTCGTCCGCTCGCCGGGCGCCGCCTCCGCGCGCCTCCCGGAAGATCGCGAACGCGCTCGTGTAGCCGTGGAGGAACGTCGTGCCACCCACCGGCCCGATCTCCCCGTTACAGAAGAAGCCGCCCAGCGGCGTGGGCCCGAGCTGCTCCTCGAAAAGGCTCGTGTCGTGATCGGGACAGCCGAAGAGCCCCGCTCCGCGGCCGACGCAGGAGAAGAGGAGCGCTCCCGACGGCCGATCCGGAGAAGCATGGCGGTGCCGCACGAGCATGCGCCGCAGCTCCTCCTCGGCGCTGTGCGCGTCGCGCAGCATGAAGCGGACCACCGACATGGGCCGGAGCTCGGCGCCCACGACGAGCGCCCCCGTGCGCTCGTCGGCTCCCAGGACGTTGCGGACGAGCAGCTCGCTCGGCTCGTATTCCACCGCGCCGGACTGCATCTCGAGCCCGACGAACAGGGATTGCTGCATGAGCTCGCGATCGCGCGCGTCGAGCTGGTGGTACAGCTCCGAGAGGACGAGCAGCGGCGGCCGCCCGTCGAGCTCCTGCAGGAGCGCGTGCTGGCACCGCGTCACCAGCATCGGGTCGCCGATCGGGCGGCAACCCTGGGCGATCAGCGTCTCGATGGCGACGTCCCCGCTGAACGCGATCCCGACGCCGCCGGTCCGGTGCACCTCCTCCCCGAGGAGCAGTCGATTCTCCATGGGCTCGCGTCCCCCGCTGGCGAGCCCTCCGAACTTGGGGGCTCCGGGATAGGCGCGGTCGACCTCCTCGATGAACGACGAGACGTCGAGGGTGAAGGGATCCGCGAGGAGCAGGAGGCTCGGCGGCTCGACGGGGAGCCCCTCGACGCGGTCTCGCTCCGGCGCCGCGCCAGCGCCGGACCGCAGCCGCCCTTCGGTGTCGACGCGGAAGGCCGAGAGCACGGCCCCCGGCAGCACGCCGGCCGTGAGCGAGAGCGCTGGCCCCTCCTCCGCCTCGTGGCCGGCGCCGATGACGCCCCCGGCGGTGCAGCCGACCTGCTTCGCTCGCGCGAAACGCCGTACGGCGAGCCGCGCGATGTGCTCGCAGGCGCTCGCGTGATCGGGCGAGACGAAGGTGAGGAGGAGGTCCGCGGGACTCCCCTCCAGCTGCAGCTCGAGCGCGCCGGCCGCCTCGTCGAACGCGGCCGCCGCGCGTGGCTCTCGCGACAGCGCCGATGCCCATCGCATGCCTCCGGGTTACCGCCGGCCCGCGCCGATCGCACGGCATGCGGCGGGGCCCACGAGGGGCACCGCGGCGACGCGACGCTGCCGCCGGAGCCCTCGCCCGATCGCCCATGGAGGAGGCGGATGGGTGACCGCGCTGCGCTGTGGCCCCAGAACGCATGCATCCGCTTGACAAGCAGTTCGTCCGTTATGTTAGATGATGCGGATGACGCGATCGCCGGCCGCCTCCGGCCCAGGCGCGGAACGGACCGGAGAGGGAGGAATGGTGAAAGGGGTCCTTCGATCCATCGGGCTCGCCGCGGGGCTGGCGGCCGCGACGCACGCGCTGACGGCCCGCGCGGTCGACCCGACCGAGCAGCCCGCCCCGCAGCCCTCCGCCGCCGCGGACGCGCCGGCGAACCAGCCCGCCACCGCCTCGGGCGGTGTCCCCACCGGCGGGTCGGAGGAGATCCCCAGACCGCCGGCGAAGGGCCCATCGCAGCCCGGGTACGTCATCAATACGGCCCAGGGCGACACGCTGGTCGTCGGCGGCTACATCCACGCCGACTTCCGTGCCTTCGTAGGCTACGGCTCCGACGCGTACGTGGACCAGTTCCTGCTGCGCCAGGCGCGCCCGGTGCTCGAGGGCACGATCCGCGACCGCTTCGATTACCGGCTCCTCACCGACTTTGCCGGCGGGAAGGTCGTGGTGCAGGAAGCGTTCGGGGACGTCCGGTTCCTGCCCTACCTCAAGCTCCGCGTGGGCAAGTTCAAGTCGCCCGTCGGGCTCGAGCGGCTCCAGAACTCGAACGCCGTGGTCTTCGCCGAGCGCGCGTTCCCCACGAACCTCGCCCCGAACCGAGACACGGGCGTGCAGGTCTTCGGCGAGATCGACGGGCTGGTCACCTACGCCATCGCATTGCTGGACGGCGCCGCGGACAAATGGGATCACCGAGACCGACCAGGACAGCAACAAGGAGGGCGCCGCGCGCATCTTCCTGACCCCGTTCGCACGCAGCGGCCTCGCGCCGCTGGAGGGGCTCGGCATCGGCGTGTCCGGAACCTGGGGCGCGCCGACGGGGACGGCCGCGTCGCCTCAGCTGCCGACCTACCTGTCACCGGGTCAGAACACCATCTTCGCCTACGCGTCCGGCACCACGGGCGGAGCGCCCGATCTCACGAAGACGGTGGTGGCCGCGGGAGATCACGTCCGCTGGGACGTGCAGGGCTACTACTACGCCGGTCCACTCGGGCTCCAGGGGGAGTACATCGACTCGAGGCAGCGGGTGAAGAAGGGGGCCACCGCGCTGGACGCGGACCACCGCGCCTGGGCGGTCACCGCTTCCTTCGTCCTCACCGGCGAGCGCGCCACCTACCGGATGATCGTCCCGGACCGCCCCTTCGATCCCGCCACCGGCCGGTGGGGCGCGCTCGAGCTCGCCGGGCGCTACCAGTGGATCCGCTTCGACGACGCGCTCTTCGTGAACGACGTCTTCGCGGACGCGAGGCAACAGGTCCGCGGCGCCCACGCCTGGGGAGCCGGGATCAACTGGTACCTCGACCGGTCGTTCCGGATCATGCTCGACTACGATCGCACCGGCTTCCTTGGCGGCGCCTCGAGCGGCGGGCAGGAGATCGACCGGACGCCGGAGCAGGTCCTCATCGGGCGAGCGCAGATCGTGTTCTAGCGGCGCGCAGGCGGCATGCCGGCTCGTCATTTCACCCATTGTGCAGCTTGCGCCACGACGGCAGCCGCGCTGATCCCGCTGGAGATCGAGTGATGATCCGAACCGCGCAGCTCATGTGCATCGCGACCCTGATGGCGGCGGCGATCGCCTCGGTGGTCCGCCCCGCTCCGGCCCGTGCCTCCGACCGCGCGGCGACACTCCTCAACGCGTCGTACGACCCGACGCGCGAGCTGTACGAGCGGGTGAACGCCGCCTTCTCCCAGCGGTGGAAGGCGAGAACGGGCCAGGCGGTGACGGTGAAGCAATCGCATGGCGGTTCGGGCAAGCAAGCTCGCAGCGTCATCGATGGGCTCGAGGCGGACGTCGTCACGCTGGCGCTCGCCTACGACGTGGACGCGGTGGCGAAGGCGGGCCTGCTCGCTCTGGACTGGCAGAAGCGGCTCCCGCAGAACGCCTCGCCGTACACCTCGACCATCGTGTTCCTGGTCCGCCACGGGAATCCCAGGCACGTCCAGGACTGGGACGACCTCGTGAAGCCCGGTGTCCAGGTCATCACCCCGAACCCGAAGACCTCCGGCGGTGCGCGCTGGAACTACCTGGCCGCGTGGGCCCACGCGCTGAAGAAGCACGGCGGAGACGAGGCGAAGGCGAAGGAGTTCGTGAAGGCCTTGTACAAGAACGTGCCCGTACTCGACTCCGGCGCGCGCGGCGCGACGACGACGTTCGTCGAGCGCGGCATCGGCGACGTCCTCCTCGCTTGGGAGAACGAGGCGTTCCTCGCCGTCGAGCGCCTCGGCAAGGGCCAGCTCGAGATCGTGGTCCCGAGGTCGAGCATCCTCGCGGAGCCGCCGGTGGCCTGGGTCGACAGGAACGTCGACCGGCACGGGACGCGCGCGGTCGCGCAGGCCTACCTCGAGTTCCTCTACACGCCCGAGGGCCAGGAGCTCGCAGCGAGGAGCTTCTACCGGCCGCGAGATCCGGCCGTCGCCGCGAGGTACGCGGCGCGCTTCCCGAAGATCGACCTCGTCACCGTGGACGGCGCGTTCGGCGGCTGGGCCCAGGCGCAGGCGAAGCACTTCGCGGACGGCGGGATGTTCGACCAGATCTCCACGCCCGGAGACTAGCGGGCGCGCCGCCGACGACGGGCCGGCCGCGCCTGCACGCTCGCCGCCGGGCCGCTCCGCGCCGGCGTCCTCGCGCTGGCCCCATCCGCCACGCGCGAGAGCTACAGCCCGCTCGCGGTCAAGCTGTCCGACTGCCTCTCGACCGCGGGGAAGACCCGCACGCGCCGCGGCGCCAGGTGGACGACGTCGCCGGGGACGAGCGACAGCGCTTCGGTCCTCCGCGCGTCGAGCTCCACCTCCAGCGCGCCGGCATGGCCGGGCGCGGTGAGCTCGACCCGCACCGCGGCACCGAGCGCGAGGACCCGCACCACGCGCGCCGCGAAGCTGCCCGGCAGCGCGGCGCGATGGACGTCGATGTCGTGCGGCCGGACGTACACGTGCGCCGTGGATCGGCCGTGAGCGCTGGGGGCGGCGAACTCGAGATCGTGGACGAAAGCGCGCCCGCCGTCGACGTGGCCGTGGAAGACGTTCACCGCGCCAAGGAACCGCATCACGAAAGGGCTGGCCGGGTTCTCGAACACCTGCGCCGGGGGGCCGACCTGTTCGACCCGGCCGGCGTTCATGAGCACCACCCGGTCGGCGACCTCGAAGGCTTCCTCCTGGTCGTGCGTGACGAAGATGCTCGTGACGTGCAGCTCGTCGTGCAGGCCGCGCAGCCAGCGCCGCAGCTCCTGCCGGACGCGAGCGTCGAGGGCGCCGAACGGCTCGTCGAGGAGCAGGATGCGCGGCGAGGTCGCGAGGGCCCGGGCGAGCGCGACCCGCTGGCGCTGCCCGCCGGAGAGCTGGTGGGGGTAGCGGTCGCGCTGGTCGTGGAGCTGCACCAGGCGGAGCAGCTCGTCGACGCGGGCGCGGATCTCGGGGCGCGGCGCCTTGCGGACCTTCAGGGCGAAGCCGACGTTGTCGGCGACCGTCATGTGCCGGAACAGCGCGTAGTGCTGGAACACCAGGCCGACGTTCCGCTCGCGAGCGGTGCGCGTGGCCACGTCCTGGCCGCCATACCGCACCTCGCCCCGGTCGGCGACCTCCAGCCCGGCCAGGATGCGCAGGAGCGTGGTCTTGCCGCAGCCGGACGGCCCGAGGAGCGCGACGAGCTCGCCGTCGGGGATGTCGATCGACACGTCGCGCAGGACGGGGTGGCCGGCGAAGGCCTTCGACACGCCGCGGATCTCGATGCTCATCGGGGGCTCCGGTGCGCCGCGTCGCGGCGGGAGGTTCGCTGCGTCCACTCGAGCGTCTTCTTCGCCGAGAGCGTCACCGCGGCCAGCAGGAACAGGAGGGACGCCACGGCGAACGCGGCCTGGAAGGCGTACTCGCTGTAGAGGTTCTCGACGTGGAGCGGGAGCGTGTTGGTCACGCCGCGGATGTGGCCGGAGACGACCGACACCGCGCCGAACTCGCCCATCGCCCGGGCGTTGCAGAGGATGACGCCGTACAGCAGGCTCCACTTCACGTTCGGCAGGGTGACGCGCGAGAAGATCTGCCACCCGCTCGCGCCCAGCACGAGCGCCGCCTCCTCCTCCTCGGTGCCCTGTGCCTCCATGAAAGGGATGAGCTCGCGGGCGACGAAGGGGAACGTCACGAACACCGTCGCCAGCACGACGCCCGGCACGGCGAAGACGACCCTCACGCCGTGGGCCGCGAGCCACGGGCCGAACCAGCCGCGCGCTCCGAAGAGGAACACGGTGACCATCCCGGAGATCACCGGCGAGACGCCGAACGGAAGATCGATGAGCGCGACGAGCACGCTCCGTCCCGGGTAGCGGAAGCGCGTCGCCGACCACGCCGCGGCGACGCCGAAGGCTGCGTTCAGCGGGACCGCGAGGACCGACACGAGCAGCGTCAGCCGGATGGCCGCGCGCGCGTCGGGGTCGGCGACCGCCTTCCACCACAACCCGAACCCCCCGCGGAGCGCCTCCACCAGCACCACCGCCGCCGGCGCCAGCACGAGGGAGGCGAGGAAGCAGAGCGCCGCGGCGACGAGCGCCCACTTCACGGGCGCCGGATCCTCGGTCGCCCGCCGCGGCCGGCGCCGCGCGGCGCCGGCCAAGCCCGCGAGCGGGACCGCATCCGGCGCCGCCACCACCTCGCGGCGGGCGAGCGAGCTGGCTGCGCCGCTCACGCGAGCCCCGCGCGTGAGCGCGTCCAGCGCTGCAGCCGGTGGATCGCGAGGAGGAGGGCGAACGAGGTCACGAGCAGCACGTTGGCGATGGCCGCCGCCCCCGCGTAGTCGTACGCCTCGAGGCGGGTCATGACGAGCAGCGGCGCGATCTCCGTCCGCATCGGCATGTTGCCGGAGATGAAGACCACCGAGCCGTACTCGCCGAGGGCGCGGGCGAAGGCGAGCGCGAACCCGGTGACGGCGGCGGGCACGATGGCAGGGAGGATCACGCGTCGGAACGTGTGCCAGCGGCCCGCGCCGAGCGTCGCGGCGGCCTCCTCCAGCTCCGCGTCGAGGTCCTCCAGGACCGGCTGGACGGTCCGGATCACGAAGGGCAGACCGATGAAGGTGAGCGCGATGGTGACGCCGAGGGGGCTGAACGCGGCCCTGACGCCGAGCGGCTCGAGCCACCGCCCGATCCAGCCGTTGCGGGAGTAGACGGCGGTGAGGGCGATCCCGCTCACCGCGGTGGGCAGCGCGAACGGCAGGTCGACCAGCGCGTCGACGAGCGACCGCCCGGGGAAGGCGTAGCGCGCGAGCACCCACGCGACGAGGACGCCGCACGGCACGTTCACCGCCGCCGCGGCGAGGGAGGCGCCGAACGACAGCCGGTAAGACGCGAGCGCTCGCGGCGAGGCGACGATCGGCCACAGCTCGCGGCAGGAGAGCGCGCTGTGGCGGAGCGCGAGCGCCGAGAGCGGCACCAGCACCACCACGCCCAGGTAGAGCACGGCTACCCCCGTCGACAGCCCGAAGCCAGGGAGCACGCCGGACACGAGGCGCCGGCGCGGGCGCGCGCCGCCCGTCATGCGCCGGACCGCTTCGTGAACCGGTCCACGTGGAGCCCGCACTCCGTCTTCTCGCGCCCGCGCCATCGCCCGGCGCGCGAGCCCTCGCCGGGGGCGACCGGGGACGTGCAGGGGGCGCAGCCGATGCTGAGGTATCCCCGCTCGTGCAGCGGGTTCGTCGGCACGGACAGGCGACGAACGCGCTCCCACACCTCGGCGTGCGTCCAGGCCGCGAGCGGGTTCACCTTCACGAGGCGGAAGCGGCCGTCCCACTCGAAGACGCGCGCGCTGGCGCGGTCCGGAGTCTGGTCGCGGCGGATCCCGGTGACCCAGGCGCCGAGGCCCTCCAGCGCAGCGCGCAGCGGCGCGACCTTGCGGGCTTGGCAGCAGGCGTCGGGGTCGGTCAGCCAGGGCGGCGGCGTCGCCGGGCCGACGGACGGCAGGCCGGCCGTCCTGCCCTCGATGACGACGCCGTAGCGCGCCTCGAGCGTCTGCCAGAGCGCGTAGGTCTCCTCGAAGAGGCAGCCCGTGTCGAGCGTGAAGACGCGGATGGGAAGCTTCGCCCGCGCGACGGCGTCGACGAGCAGGCAGTCCTCCGCGCCGAAGCTGTTCGCGAGCGCGATCCGACCGGGGAAGCGCTCCACGGCGGCGGCGAGGATCGCCTCCGGCGACTGCCCCTCCAGCGCGTCGGCGAGGGCGCCGATCTCTTCCAGGGTGGGCGCGCTCACAGGATCATCCCCGCGCCGACGGTGTCGTTGGTCGCCTCGTCCACCACGATGAAGGCGCCGGTGGCGCGGTTCTCGGAATAGGGGTCCGCGGCGATGGGCTGCGAGAGCCTCAGCGTGACGCGCCCGATGTCGTTCACCTCCAGCATCTGGGCTGGGTCCTGTCGCAGCGCGTGCAGGTCGACGCGCCAGGCGATCTCGGCGAACTGGCCCTTCGTCTCACGCGTGGTGTGGCGGACGACGTAGCGCCTCACGCTGGAGAGCGGCCGCTCCGACAGCCAGCAGATGATCGCCTCGACGGCGCGGGTCACGGGCGGCCCGTCGCCGGCGCGCGCCAGGAGGTCGCCGCGCGAGACGTCGACCTCGTCCTCGAGGACGAGCGTCACCGACTGGCCGCTGACGGCGCGACGCAGCCGCAGCGCGCCGAGCCAGATCTCCTTCACGCGGGAGGTCCGCCCGGACGGAAGGACCTCGAGCTCGTCCCCCACGGCGACCTCGCCCGACTCGACGCGCCCGGCGAAGCCGCGGAAGTCGTGATGCTCGTCGGTGTGCGGCCGGCAGACCCACTGCACCGGGAACCGGAAGCGCTCCGGCCGCTCCGTGTGTGCGGTGGGGGCGGACTCGAGGATCTCGAGCAGCGTCGGGCCGCCGTACCAGGCGAGGTTCGGCCCGCGCTCCACCACCTCGTCGCCGCCGAGGGCGGAGATCGGGATGAAGCGGACGTCCTCGATCCCGAGCTTGCCGGCGAACGCGCGGTACGCTGCCGTGATGTCCTCGAACCGCTCGCGCGACCAGTCGACCAGGTCCATCTTGTTCACCGCCACGACGAGGTGCGGGATCCCGACGCGGTGGGCGATGTAGGAGTGGCGCAGCGTCTGCGTCAGCACGCCCTTGCGGGCGTCGACGAGGATGATCGCCAGGTCCGCGGTCGAGGCCGCCGTGACCATGTTGCGCGTGTACTGCTCGTGCCCCGGGGCGTCGGCGATGATGTACTTGCGCGTGCCGGTCGAGAAGTAGCGGTAGGCGACGTCGATCGTGATCCCCTGCTCCCGCTCCGCCTGCAGCCCGTCGGTGAGCAGGGAGAGATCGACCGCCTGCAGGCCGCGCCGCCGCGAGGTGCGCTCGATGGCGTGGAGCGCATCGGCGAGGATCGACTTCGTGTCGAGGAGGAGCCGCCCGATGAGCGTGCTCTTCCCGTCGTCCACGCTGCCGCAGGTGAGGAATCGCAGGAGGCCGCCCTCGGCAGGGGAGTCGGCGCGCTGCAGCTGGACCGCGGTCATCAGAAGTACCCTTCCCTCTTGCGCTGCTCCATCGAGGCGTCCGAAGTCTGGTCGTCGAGACGGGTCGCGCCCCGCTCGGTGACGGTGGTCGTGGCGGTCTCGAGCACGATCTGCTCCAGCGTCGTCGCGACCGACTCGACCGGCGCGGTGCAGGTGATGTCGCCGACCGTGCGGAAGCGGACCGACATCTCCTCGACGCGCTCGCCGGGGCGCGCCGGGGTCAACCCGGTGATGGGGACGATCGCGCCGCCGCGGCGGACCACCAGTCGGCGGTGCGCGAAGTAGATCGACGGCAGCTCCAGCCGCTCCCGCGCGATGTACTGCCAGACGTCGAGCTCGGTCCAGTTCGAGATGGGGAAGGCGCGGATGTTCTCGCCCCGGCGGATGCGCGCGTTGTAGAGGCTCCACAGCTCCGGCCGCTGATTCTTGGGATCCCACTGGCCGAGCTCGTCGCGGAAGGAGAAGACCCGCTCCTTGGCGCGCGCCTTCTCCTCGTCGCGTCGAGCGCCGCCGATGCACACGTCGAACCCGAGCTCGGCGATGGCGTCGAGCAGCGTCACCGACTGGTGCTTGTTGCGCGGCTCGAGGGGGTGCGCGAGCACCATCTTTCCGGCGCGGATGGAGTCCTCGACCGATCGGACGACGAGCCGTTCCCCCAGCTCCGCCGCGCGGCGATCGCGGAACGCGATCACCTCCGGGTAGTTGTGGCCCGTGTCGATGTGGAGCAGCGGAAAGGGGAAGCGCGCCGGGCGAAACGCCTTCTCGGCGAGCCGCAGCAGGCACACGGAGTCCTTGCCGCCGGAGAAGAGCAGGGCCGGGTGCGAACACTGTCCGGCGACCTCCCGGAGGACGTGGATCGCCTCCGCCTCGAGCCAGTCGAGATGGGAGAGCGCAGCGCGGGCGGTGGTCGGCACGGCGAGGGACCTCGGACTGGGGAACTGGACGCGCGTCCGCCATAACGGACAAAGGCATCCTATGAAACGGACGCTCGTCTCGTCAAGCGGACGACGCGCGCTCCCCTGGTCGGACGCTCACGGGGCTCGGCGCTACGACCGAGACCGGTCCACGCACGCCGTGACGAACCGCGCGACCGCGCGGAGGCGCTCCGCGCTCCGCATGGCGCGGTGATAGACGAGGAAGAGGTCGCGGTGGAGGACGGGTGCCGGTCCCAGCCGCCGCAGCTCGGGGTGGTCGCCCAGGTAGTCCGGGAGGAGGCCCACCCCCGCGCCGGCCAGGAGCGCCGAGCGGAGCGCCAGCGTCGTGTGCACCCGCACGCGGACGCGGAGGTGCGGCGCGTTCGCCCGGAGCCACGCCGCCTCCGGCGAGCCCGCCTGCGACTCGTGGGGCGCGACCAGATCGTCCGCCGCGGCGAGGCCAGCGGCGGGCTCGCGGGGGTGCGCGCGCAGGTACCGCGCCGACGCGTAGAGCGCGAACGGAACGCTGGCGAGGCGGCGCATCACGAGCTCGCGCTGGCGCGGCCGCACGAAGCGGAGCGCGAGATCCGCCTCGCGGCGGGACAGGTTCGCGACCGCGGACTCGGCGGCCAGGACCAGGTCGATGCCGGGGTGCTCGCGCCGGAACGCCTCGAGCCTGGGCGCGATGACGGTGATGCCGAGCCCCTCCGGCGCGGTGAGCCGGACGGTCCCCGTCGGGCGCGCGTCGCGTCCTTGCAGCGCCCGCAGCGCCGCCAGCACGTCGCGCTCCACCCGCTCCGCATCCGCGCGGAGCCGCAGGCCCTCCGCCGTCGGCTCGAGGCCGCGCGCCCCCTTGCGGAACAGCTCGACGCCCAGCTCGCGAACGAGCGCGGCCATGCGCCGCGACACGGTCGGCTGCGAGACCCCGAGCACCTGGGCCGCCGCGCTCGCCGAGCCGGCCCGGGCGACGGCGAGGAACACGCGGAGGTCGTCCCAGCTCGTCATGCATAATTGCATAACAGGTATTCGAAGATGTCGCGTGCACGATCGCCCGCCCCCGATGCAGAAGAGTGCGCGGTCGGGGCCTTTCACAGGCTCTCACGGCGAGCGAGGTGAGCGGCATGGCACGGCGCGTCCATTACGGCTGGTTCGTGGTCGGCACGACGTTCGTCGTGCTGCTGGTCTCGGCGGCGATCCGCGCCACGCCGGGCGTGCTCATCGTGCCGCTCGAGCACGAGTTCGGGTGGCAGCGCGCCACGATCTCGCTCGCCATCTCGGTGAACCTGCTCCTTTACGGCCTCATGGGGCCGTTCTGCGCCGCCATCGCGGAGCGCATCGGCCTGCGGCGCACGATGGGGCTCGCCATGGGCCTCCTCGCCACGGCGCTCCTCCTCGCCACGCTCATGCGCCGGCCGTGGCACCTCGTCGTGCTGTGGGGGGTCCTCATCGGCTCGGGGACGGGCATGGCGGCGATGGTGATCGGCACGGCGGTGGTGACGCGGTGGTTCTCCCGCCACCGCGGGCTCGTGCTCGGCGCGCTCACCGCCAGCACCGCCACGGGTCAGCTGCTCTTCCTGCCGCTCCTGGCGCGGGTGGCCGAAGGCGACGGCTGGCGCGCCGCGCTGCGGATCGTGGCGGCCGCGGCGGCGGGCGGCGCCGCCATCGCCCTCGCCTTCGTGCGCGAGTCGCCGGCCGCGATGGGGCTCCGGCCGTACGGCGCCGAAGAGGGCGAGGCGGTGGTGGCGCGCCGGGCCGGCAACCCGGCGGTGCTGGCGCTGCGGACGCTCGCGCGCGCCTCGCGCTCGCGCGACTTCTGGCTGCTCGCCGGCACCTTCTTCGTCTGCGGCGCGAGCACGAACGGCCTCATCGGCACCCACCTCATCCCCGCCTGCATGGACCACGGCATCCCCGAGGTGCGCGCCGCCGGGATCCTGGCCACCATGGGCATCTTCGACCTGTTCGGGACGACCATCTCAGGCTGGCTGACGGATCGCTGGGACAGCCGGCGCCTGCTCTTCACCTACTACGGCCTGCGCGGCCTCTCGCTCGTGTTCCTGCCCGACGCGCTCGTCGGCGACGGCGCGGGGCTGAACGTGTTCACGGTGTTCTACGGCCTCGACTGGATCGCGACCGTCCCGCCGACGGTGCGCCTCGCCACCGACGCGTTCGGCGCCGAGGACGCTCCCGTCGTCTTCGGCTGGATCTTCGCCGCGCACCAGGTCGGCGCCGGCCTCGCCGCGCTCGCCGCGGGCATCGTGCGCACCGAGCTCGGCGACTATCACCACGCCTTCGTGGCGTCGGGGGCGACCTGCCTCGTCGCCGCGATGATGGCCCTCCTCGTCAACCGGCGCGGCGCGCGGGCCGCCGTCCCCGCGGTGCGGGCGCCGTCGGGCGCGTGAACCCGGCGCCCTGGTACAGGCCCGCGGGATCGGTCCCGAGCATCCCGGCCTCCATCGACCGCCGATCGACGGGCTCGAGCCGCCGCTCCGCGGCCGGGCTCAGGATCCGCCGGTGCGGCAGCGCGTCGAGCGCGTCGGAGATGTACTGGAGCGGGGCGGCGCTGAAGGTCCAGCCGTATCGGTCGTAGCGGCGGAGATCGTGGAGCGGAGAGTAGGCCCGCAGCGTCTTCTCTCCCGCCGCGTTGAAGTACTGCTCGAAGTAGGTGAGGACCAGCTCGCGGACCGTCCGGTGCACCGGCTCGCGAGAGCGCAGCCCGGCGAAGTTAGACTTGCCGACCGCCCCGAGGCGGCCCTCGACGCGGTACACCGCCAGGACGTGATCGTCGTCGCGCACCGCCCACAGGTCGAGCACGAGCGGGCGGTGGCCGAGCTCGCGGAGCGCCGCCGCGGCGAAGAGCGCGCCGTCGTAGCAGTTGGCGCGCCGCTCCTCGAGGACGCCGCGCGGCGAGGCGGGGCGGTCCTCGGCGCGGTAGGCGAGGCCGTCCAGGAAGTCCTGGATCCGCGCTGGGCTCGACAGCCGGCGCAGGAAGGCCCTCTCGGCGGCCGTCCACGCGCCGCCGCCCGGCGCGGGCGGCTCGGCGCGCCGCAGCCGCCGGGCGGGGTAGTGCGAGCTGTCCAGGGTGGCTCTCATTTCTCCGGCTGGAAGATGATCGGCAGCCCGGTTTTCGGGCTGCCCACCACGATGATCTTGGCGTTCTGGCTCGTGGCGAGCCGCTCGGTCGCCTCGATGCCCTTGTAGGCGAGGAAGTCGGTGGTGAGGCCCTGCCGCACGATGCTCTGGTACTTGGCGATGCCCTCGGCCTCGATCTGCTTGCGCTGCGCCTCCTGGCGCTCCTTGTCGAGCGTGAAGCGCATCTTCTGGGAGCGCTGCTCCTCCGCCAGCTTGTCGGCGATGGCCACCTTGATCGCCTCGGGGAGCTCGACGTCGCGGATGAGGATCGCCTCGACGACGACGTGCTTCCCGGAGAGCGCCTTCTGCACCTCGTCGAAGATCTGCCGCTCGATCTCCTCGCGCTTCGTCGAGTAGATCTCCTCCGGGCTGTACCGGCCGAACACCTTGCGCGCCTCGGACCGCACCACCGGCGCGATCAGGATCTCCGGGTAGGCCTGGCCGACCTGCGTCTGCAGCTCGAACAGCTCGTCCGCCTTGGGCCGGAACCGGACGCTCGCGTCGACCCGCAGCGTGAGCCCGTTGTTCGAGAGGACCGACAGCCCCTCCTTGAACTCGTGCACGCGCAGGTCGTAGGGGATGACGCTGTTCCAGATGGGCATGAGGTGCATGCCCTCCCCGAGGACGGTCCGGCTGGTGCCCTTCCCCAGGCTCTCGAAGACGATCCCGGCGTGGCCGGAGTCGACGACCGGGCAGCGGCAGCCGTCGAGGAACGGCGTGACGGCGAGGGCGGCGTAGAAGAGTGTGCGGAGGCGCATGGCGTACCTTCCGTTTCGGGACGCGCCGAGTCTACGCCATCCGACCTCACACCCGGCGCGCGCAAGCCGTCTCTCAGTGATGCCGGGAGCGGGAACGTCGAAAAAAAAGAAGGCCTCTTGATCTCGATCAGGGACGGCCTCGCGGCGGTTTTGATATTGAAATTCACTATCAACTTCACCTCGTCCGGCGCGCTCCAGGCGCCGGCGAGGACGCGGAGACCTCGATGATCGTCTGCTCCTGCCACGCCGTGTCGGATCACGCGCTCCGCGCCGCGGCCGCGAACGGGCTCTCGCACCACGAGATCGTCGCCGCGACCGGCGCCGGGACGGACTGCGGGCGCTGCCACGAGGCCGTGTCCCAGATCGTCTCCGCGAGCGGGCCCTGCCGCGGCGCGCACGCGTGCCCCGGCTGCCCCAGGCGTGCCTCCCGCTAGCTCCCTTCCCCGAGCGCACCCGCCATGACCCTCAAGGACCCCTCGACCGCGACGCTCCAGAGGCAGACCGCCCGGGCGCAAACGCGCATCGCCGATCACGTCGCTCGCGCGGGGCTGAACCGCTCCCGCACGCGCGAGGCGGTGATCGATACCTTCCTCGCCACCCCCGGTCACGTCTCGGTGGAGGAGCTCACCACGCTCGTCCGCGAGCGGGCGCCGGGCATCGGGCAGACCACCGTGTACCGGGCGTTGAAGCTCCTCGTCGACTGCGGCGTGGCCGCGTCGCGCGAGTTCGGCGGTGGCCAGACGCGCTACGAGCGCGTCGTCGAGGGCGCACACCACGACCACCTCGTCTGCCTCGACTGCGGCGCCATCCTCGAGTTCGAGGACGAGGAGATCGAGGCCTTGCAGGAGGCGGTCGCGCGCCGCCACGGATTCGAGGTCGCACACCACCGGCTCGAGCTGTACGGCCGGTGTCGCGCCTGCGCCGCGGCAGAAGACCGCCGGCGCTGAGCAGTCGAAGCCGACAACGCCCTCCGAGGGCGATCACGACACTGAGGCCGGAGGTCGGAGAACCCAGCGCCCCACGCGCGAGCGATCGCTCGCGGTTCGAACATCAGAGCGCCATGGACATTCGACCTCCTCTCCTTGCCTTCCTGCTTCTCCTCCCCTCGGCACCCGCGATCGCGCACGAATCAGACCCGGGCGCGGCCCGGGCCGAGGAGCACGCCCACGCCGCCGCGGACGAGGCGGCGCAACCTCACGAAACGAGCGCGCCGGCTCTCGCGTCGGCAGCGACCCTGGACGCGTCGGCCCCGACCGACCTCGCCATGGCCGGCAGCCCGACTCCGCCCGCCGCGCGGCCACCCGCCGTTCCCGGGCCGGCGGGCGAGACCACCACACCGTCGTCGTGGTGGAGCGCCGGCTTCCAGAGCACGTACATCCTCCAGCGGAAGGCCGGGTTCAGCGCCCCTTACACCGGTCCGAACAGCCTGACGACAGCCCCGGAGACCGGGTACACGCTCACCGCGACGGCCTTCCTGGGCGCGCGACCGTGGCCGGGCGCGGAGATCTTCTTCAACCCCGAGACCATCCAGTCCCAGAGCATTTCGCACCTGTCGGGCCTCGGCGGGCCATCGAACGGTGAGAACCAGAAGGGCGGCGGGCCTACGCCGAGCCTCTACCGCGCCCGCGCCTTCCTGCGGCAGACCATCCCTCTTGGCGGCGAGAGCTCCACGGCGGAGTCGGGCACGAACCAGTTCGGCGGCCCGACCGCGAGCCACCGGTTGGTGATCACGGCCGGCAACTTCTCCTGGGGCGACGTCTTCGACGGCAACGCGTTCGCACACGACCCGCGCACGCAGTTCGTCAACTGGGCGTTGATGAGCTATGGCGCGTTCGACTACGCCGCGGACGTGCGCGGCTACACCTGGGGGCTCACCCTCGAGTACTACTACGACGACTGGGCATTCCGCGTCGGCCGCTTCGCCGAGCCCATCGAGTCGAACGGGCTGGCGCTCGACTCCCACATCCTGGAGCACTACGGCGACACCGTCGAGGTCGAGCACGGGCACGTGATCCTCAGCCAGCCGGGCAAGGTGCGCGTGGCGGGCTTCCGCAACTACTCCAAGCAGGGGAACTTCCGTGATGCGCTCCAGTACGCGGCGATGAACGGCGGCGTCCCGGACGTCGGCAACGTCCGCCGGGACCAGGCGAAGCTCGGATTCGGCGTCAGCCTCGAGCAGACCGTGGTGCGAGACGTCGGGGTCTTCGCCCGCTACAGCTACGCCGACGGGCAGACCGAGACCTACAGCTTCGCGGAGATCGAGCGGTCGCTGGCCGCTGGCGTGAGCGTGAAGGGGGGGCGCTGGCGCCGAGAGGGCGACACGCTCGGCGTCGCCTGGGTCGCGAACGGCCTCTCCGACGCGCACCGGGCGTACCTCGCCGGGGGCGGCCTCGGATTCCTCATCGGCGACGGCCGCCTCGAACACTATCGAGCCGAGCAGATCCTCGAGGCCTACTACAGCTTCAACGCCTTCCGCGGCTTCTGGGTCTCGGTCGACGGGCAGCACATCACGAACCCCGCGTACAACGGCGATCGCGGACCCGTGAACATCGTCGGCCTGCGGTTTCACGTCGAGTACTGACGCGACCCCGACAGGCCGCGCAGCTACGTGAGAGCTCGCGTTCCCGGCGCCGCGCTCACCTCAGGGCCTGTTCTTCACAGGCTCTCACAGGGTTGTTCAAAATGCCCGGGACCGAGCCAGGCCAGCGAGACGCAAGCAGCGCGAGGCGTGACGACCGAGCATAGCCGTAGGCTATGTGAGGGAGGAGCAACGAAGCGATGCGCCGCGGATCGCTGGCCGCGGCGACGGGACGGGCGTTTTGGACAGCCCTCTCAACCCTCGAGGAAGACGTTCTCGCGGGCGAGCGCTGCGCCGGGTCGCGCGCGGGCGTACACCTCGAGCAGCTTCCGCACGGCGCTCCGCCCGCCCTCGCCCATGCCCACGGAAAAGTCGTTCACGTACAGGTCGATGTGCTGGCGCATGACGGCCTCGTCCATCTCCTGCGCGTGCCGCTTCACGTAGTCGGTGACGAGGGGGTACGCGCCGAGCGCCTGCTCGACGCTGCTGCGGATGAGCCGGTCGAGCTGGCGCGCGACCTCCGTGCCGAGGCCTCGCCGCGCAACGATTCCGCCGAGCGGGATGGGCGAGCCCGTCTCCGCCTCCCAGTGCTCGCCGAGGTCGAGAACCTTCACGAGGCCCTTCGCCTGGTACGTGAACCGGCCCTCGTGGATGAGGACCCCGGCGTCGACGGCGCCGCTGCGGACCGCCTCCTCGACGTCCGAGAACACCATGAACCGCTTGCGCGTCGCGTCCGGGTACGCGAGCGAGAACAGGAGGTGCGCGGTGGTGTGCTCGCCCGGGATGGCCACCGTGGATTCCTGCGGGCGGAAGCCGGCGCGATCGGGCCGCGCGACGAGCAGCGGACCGACACCGCGGCCCAGCGCGCCGCCCGCGTCGAGCAGCAGGTAGTCCTTCGCGACGAGCGGCAGCACGCCATAGCTGATCTTCGTCGCGTCGAGCCGCCCCTCCAGCGCCCACCAGTTCAGCGTCTGGACGTCTTCCAGCACCGGCTCGAGCACGAGCCCGCCGGTGTCGACGCGCCCGTTCACCAGCGCGTCGAAGATGAAGGTGTCGTTCGGGCAGGGAGAGAAGCCGAGGGTGAGGGTCATGGTGGGCCGCCCAGCATAGGGCAGCGGCGCGGGGGGTCGCCAGGGCGATCGACGCGAGCACGGGCAGGGACCGCTCGGCCCGTCGCCCGAAGGCCTGGCGTGACCACTTAAAGTGAAACCGCCCGGGCCTTGGCCAGCGCGCCGGTGAAACCCTGCTGAGGACCCCAGCAAGAAGAAATGACGCCTTCGCGCGCCGGCGCCCGGGAGCGCCAGCGGCACGCCCGAGGAGGTCGAGCGCGGCGGCTGCCGCGGGCATTGCACCCGCCCCGAACACCACGGGTGTATCCTCCTCACGTGTCGCGCACCGCCCTCGCCCTGCTGCTCGCGGCCGGCTGCGGCTCGTCCGCGCCGTACACGATGACGAGCGCCGCGATCAACACTGGACTGGCGGTCGGAGCCTCCGCCGCGAGCCGCTCGGCCGGCGGTTGCTACAGCCCGTGCAGCCCGGGGTACACGTGCAACCCGAGGACCGGGTTCTGCGATCAGCTCGCTCCGGTCTGCGTCGGGGAGATTGCCGATCCGCGCTGCACACCCGCGGTCACGGTCCCTCTGGGCACGAAGCAGGCGGACGCCGCGCGCGAGGGAAGCCCGCCACCGGTCGGCGTGTCGCCCGAGACGGGCCGCGCTCCGCCGGGCCCGGGTGACCGCCCGACCCCATGAAGTTACGCGGCGCGTCGCAGCCAGGGGCCCGCGTCGGCGTCGTCGAACCGTGCACCGTCTCGCCGCCCCGAACGGGTCATGCGACCGCTCGCCGCACCGCAGGCGCGACCGGCTAGAGTCAACCCAAAGTGCCACCTGCTGCCGCGCCCGCGCGGCTGGAGACGCCATGAGCCACTCTCGACGGAGCTTCCTCAAGATCACCGGCGCCGCCGGCGCGGTCGCGTTCGCCAGCCAGGCCGACGCCGGGCCGCAATCGTCGCCGCCCCCCCGCGGGGCGCGGGGCATGGCGCGAGGCCTGACCCTCCTCACGCTCTACCGCAACGGCGAGCCCAGGCTCGGCGCGAAGACGGAGCACGGCATCCTCGACGTACCGGAGGCGTCGCGGTTGCTGCGCATGCCAGCGCCGAAGACCATGGACGACCTCCTGCAGCACGAGGACGGGCCGAGCCTGAACGCGCTCGTCAGCGCCGCGCTCAAGTCCAGCGCCGCGCGGCCGGCGTTCCTCGACGAGGCGTCCGTGAAGTACGGCCCGGCGGTCACCCGGCCCCAGAAGATCGTGTGCGTCGGGCTCAACTATCGCAAGCACGCCCAGGAGATCGGCGCCCCCATCCCGAAGCAACCCGTGCTCTTCAACAAGTACAACAACACCCTCAACTGCCACGGCGGCACCGTGAAGCTCCCGGTCGAGGTGGCGCACAACTTCGACTACGAGGTCGAGCTCGTCATCGTCATCGGCCGGAAGGCCAAGAACGTGACCGAGGCGGACGCGCTCTCGTACGTGGCGGGGTACTGCACCGGAAATGACTTCACCGCTCGCGATCTGCAGCTCGAGACAGGCGGGCAGTGGATGGCGGGCAAGACGCCGGACGACTTCGCGCCGCTCGGGCCCTACCTCGTCACCGCAGACCAGATCGACCCCGACCAGCTCAAGATCGAGTGCCGCGTCAACGGCGAGACGCGCCAGTCGTCGAGCACGAGCGACTTCATCTTCAACACGCGCCAGCAGATCGCCTACATCTCGCGCATCCTCACGCTCCAGCCGGGCGACATCATCTTCACGGGCACGCCGGAGGGCGTCATCCAGGGCAAGCCGAAGGACCAGCGCGTCTGGCTCAAGCCGGGTGACGCGATCGCCTGCAGCGTGGAGAAGCTCGGCGAGCTGCGGTTCATCCTCACCTGACCCGTCGGTCCGTTCCGCGCAGCGGCGAAGCCGAAGGACGAACGTGTCGTACTACGGCGTGGGCTTCCAGTAGCGAGAGCCGTTCGAGCGGAACGGCACGTTCAGCTCGCCGCAGACCTCTGCCAGCACATCGGGCGTGTAGAAGTAGTTGCGGACGCGCGCGAGCCGATCGCCCTCGACCGACATGCGGTTGAGCGCGCGGACGGCCTCGCCGTCGGCGTGCGCGTACCAGAGCACGGCGAGCCACTCACCGCGGTACAGTCGCGCCTCGCAGCGGGGCACCTCGGGAAGGAGGCCCTTCACGTGCTCCGGGTCGACGCCGGCCGGGAGCAGCGCCGGGTCGGCGAGCATGCGCGGGCCGAACATCATGCCCTGGAACACGCCGCGGCGGGCAGCCTCCGGGCCGTACTCGGCGTGCACGCGCACGACCTCGATCTCGGCCGCGTCGAGGAGGAGAGCGGTGAGCCGCTCGAGGTCACCGGCGTTGAACGCCGCGCAGAACGCGTCGAGCACGTGCGGCCGCGGCGGGGCCGGCTCGTCGTCGTCGGGCTGCTCCACCAGCTTGCCGCGGCCCCGGTGGAGCGCCGACTTGACGGTCCCCGGCGTGGTCGAGAGCGCCTCCGCGATCTCCTCCAACGAGAAGCCGAACGCCTCCTTCAGGACGACGGCGGCACGCTCCTGCGGCGAGAGGCGGGCGATGAGCGTCCCCGCGGCCTCCCGCAGCTCGCGCGGCTCGGCAGCGGGCGCCGTCTCCGGAGCTGCGTCGGGCAGCGCCCGCCTGGCGCGGACCTGGTCGATCCAGAGGTTCGAGGCCACCCTGAAGAGCCACGCGCGCGGGTTCGGCGGTGGCTCCGCCATGCAGCCGAGCGTGACGAAGCCGCGGAACATCGCGTCCTGCACTAGGTCGTCGGCTTCGAATGGGCTGCGCGTGAGGTGGCGGCAGTAGCGGTAGAGCTCGGGACGCAGGCCCTCGTACAAGTCGAGGAAGCGGTGCCACGCCTCCTCGATGTCGCCGCGGAGCACATCCATGTGGACGGGGTCGGGAGCGTTCATGTGAGGAGGACGGACGAGCTGGCCCGGAAGATAGCGGGCGCTCGCGCGCGGGTCGCAGCGACGTGAAGAGATGTCTGGGAGCCGGGCCACCCCTGAGGGTCGAATCCTCCGCGACGCCCCCTCGGCCGTGACAGAATTGGTCACATGCCACGCACGATCATCGAGCCGTTCCGGGTGAAGTCCGTCGAGCCGATCCACCTCTCCACGCGCGCGGAGCGCGCGCGGGCGCTGGACGAGGCCAAGCTGAACGTGTTCCGGCTGCGCGCCGAGGACGTGCTGCTCGACTTCCTCACCGATTCGGGCACCGGCGCCATGTCCGCCCGCCAGTGGGCCGGAATGATGGCGGGCGACGAGAGCTACGCCGGCGCCGACAGCTTCTTCCGCTTCGAGGCGGTCGTGCGCGACCTCACCGGATACCCCTTCGTCATCCCGACGCACCAGGGGCGGGCGGCGGAGCGGATCCTGTTCTCGGTGGCGACGAAGCGCGGCGACGTCGTCCCGAGCAACACCCACTTCGACACGACGCGCGCGAACCTCGAGTACGGCGGCGTCGAGCCGCTGGACCTGGTCATCCCCGAGGGGCTCGAGCCGCGCACCCGCCATCCGTTCAAGGGGAACATCGATCTCGCTCGCGTCGAGCGGCTCCTCGAGGAGCGGGGCGAGCGCGTGCCGTTCGGGATGATCACCGTGACCAACAACTCCGGCGGCGGCCAGCCGGTCTCGCTCGAGAACCTGCGCGCCTACCGGGAGCTGCTGCGCAGGTACGGCAAGCCGCTCATCATCGACGCGTGCCGGTTCGCGGAGAACGCGATGTTCGTGAAGCTCCGCGAGCCGGGCCAGGGGGACCGCACGCCGAAGGAGATCGCGCGGGAGATGTTCTCGCTCGCCGACGGCTGCACGATGAGCGCGAAGAAGGATGGGCTCGCCAACATCGGCGGCTTCATCGCGCTCCACGACGAGCGGTGGGTCGAGGCCGCGCGCAACCTGCTCGTCCTGACGGAGGGGTTCCCCACCTACGGCGGCCTGGCCGGGCGCGACCTGGACGCGATCGCGATCGGGCTGGAGGAGGTGCTCGACGAGAGCTACCTGCGCTACCGGCTCCGCACCGCGGAGTACATGGGGGAGAAGCTCCTCGCCGGCGGGGTCGCCATCGTCGAGCCCACTGGCGGCCACGCGGTCTACCTCGACGCGCGCGCCTTCCTGCCCCACCTCCGCCGCGAGGAGTATCCGGGCTGGGCGCTCTGCGACGCCCTCTACCTGGAGGGCGGGATCCGCGGCGTCGAGATCGGGTCGGTCATGTTCGGCAAGCGGCTCGAGGACGGGACCGAGACCTACCACCACCACGACCTCGTCCGGCTGGCCTTCCCGCGGCGCGTCTACACGCAGAGCCACTTCGACTATGCGGCCGAGGTGATCCTGGAGCTCGCGGCGAAGGCGCGCGAGGTGCGCGGCGTCCGGATCCGGCGGCAGAGCCGGTACCTGCGCCACTTCACGGCCGAGCTCGAGTGGGCGTGACGGCCGGGGACGTTATGTTCGAGCTGGAGCGGAGCTGCGCTTTCGACTCCCTCCGCCGAACGAACACCTCGGGGGCCTCCCATGTCCAGCGAAGTCCACCTCGACTCGAACGTCCCGGGTAACCCGGCGTACCACTTCACGATCGTTCCGGCGGGTTCGCCGGCGCGGGCCGGCTGGACCGAGCGCGCCGCGCTCGTCCCGGCGGCGCAGGCGGCCACGCAGTGCGTCCACGCCGGCGTGCGGCCCGATCCGGCGTACGGGGCGGTGATGCCGCCCATCTACCAGACCTCCACCTTCGCCTTCCGCGACGTCTGCATCAACGCGGGCTACGACTACACGCGCAGCGGCAACCCGACCCGGGCCGCGCTGGAGGAGGCCATCTCGGTGCTGGAGGGCGGTGAGGGCGCCACCTGCACCAGCACGGGCATGAGCGCCGTCCTGGTGGCGCTGAACCTCCTGCCCCAGGGCAGCCATCTCCTCTGCACGGTCGACTGCTACGGAGGGACCTTCCGCACCCTGGAGCACGCGAAGACGGCTTACGGGCTCGAGGTCACCTACCTCGACCTGTCGGACCTGGACGCGGTGACGAGGGCGTTCCGCCCCAACACCCGGATGGTGTGGATCGAGACGCCGTCCAACCCACTCCTGCGCCTCACGGAGATCCGGACCCTGGCGACGCTGGCCAGGGCGCGCGACGCGCTGACGGTGGTGGACAACACGTTCTTGTCGCCCGTGCTCCAGAAGCCGTTCCAGCACGGCGCCGATCTGGTGGTGCACTCGACCACCAAGTACCTCAACGGCCACAGCGACGTGGTGGCCGGCGCGGTGGTCGCGGCGCCGGGGCGCACCGCGCTCGTGCAGCGCATCCAGAGCCTTAACAACCTGCTCGGCACGTCGCAGAGCCCGCACGACTGCTTCCTCGTGCTGCGCGGCCTCAAGACGCTCCTGCTCCGCATGAAGGCCCACGAGGCCGGTGCACGGACCGTCGCCGCGTTCCTGGCGGCGCACCCGGCCGTCGCGAAGGTCCACTACCCCGGGCTGGCCAGCCATCCGCAGCACGCGCTGGCGAGCACGCAGCAGCTCGGCTTCGGCGCGATGCTCAGCTTCGAGCTGAACGACGGGCGCCGGGAGCGGGTGGACCACGTCCTGAAGACGCTGCGGTGGTTCACGCTGGCGGAGAGCCTGGGCGGCGTCGAGAGCCTGGTGGCGCACCCTGCCTCGATGACGCACGCCTCGATGACGCCCGAGGCGCGCCAGCGCGCCGGCATCACGGATGGTGTCATCCGGCTGTCGATCGGGATCGAGGACCCGGCGGACCTCGTCTCGGATCTCGACGAGGCGCTGCGGACGCTGCCGGCGTAGCCAACGCACGTTCGTCCTTCGACTACGCGCCGCGAGTTTTCCGTTCGGGCTGAGCGTAGCCGCGCAAAGCGCGGCGTAGTCGAAGCCCGCGCGGCGCTACGCTCAGGACGAACGGAAGATGGCACTCACGTCGGCGCCGGCTCGTCGGGCGCTTCATCCTGGAGCGGCAGCTCCACCGCGAACTCCGCCCCGGCGCCCGGGCTGCTCTCGACCGAGATCCGGCCGCCCTGCGCCTCGATGGCCTGGCGCGCCACCCACAACCCGACGCCGAACCCGCCGTAGTGCCGCTCGGACACGGCGCGCTCGAACCGCTCGAAGATGCGGCGCTGGTGCTCGACCGAGATGCCGATCCCGTGATCGCGGACGGTGAGGATCGCGCGCCGTGCCTCGACGCGCACCGCGACCTCGACCGGCTTGCCCTCCCCGAACTTGAGCGCGTTCGAGACGAGCTGGGCGACGACGGACTCGACCAGAGACCTGTCCCAGGATCCGACCAAGGGACCCGGCGCGTGGAACGCGACCTCGCTGCCGGAGCGCTCGATCGCCTCCGCGCTGCGCGCGAGCACCGTCGCGACCAGGCTGCTCAGCTCGACCGGCTCGCGCGAGAGGTGGAGGTGGCCCGACGAGATCCGCCCCACGTCGATGAGGCCGTTGATGAGGACCTTCAGGCGATCCACCTGGCGGAGGATGACGTCGCACTTCGACTGGACCCGCTCCTCGGAGAGGGGCGTGGTGGGGCACGTCACGCCGAGCCGCCGCAGGCTCGCCACCTGGAGCTCGAGCGAG